>SVPR01000003.1 GCA_015065785.1 Oscillospiraceae bacterium
ATATTCCTTATTTTTTATTACAAGAAAAACAATTACAATAATAACCGGAATCAAAACTACGGGATTAATTAATAAGAGAATTATTTGAAAAACAGATGATAAAAGTGCTTGGAATATTTCTTGTAAATGCATAAAGCAAACCCCTCTTGATTAATTAGATAAAACAAAAAGCGGGAAAAACCCCGCTAGTTGGTGGACCAGGGTCTCACGACCAGCCCTTTTTTATTTTACAGTATATCATAGATGATGAAAATAGTCAAGGAGACAAAGTTCTTCTATATATGGCAAAAATAAATGCGAAAGGAGTTATAATATTTGTTTATTTAATAATTTTAAATCATGTTAGAATTAACAAAAAATGATTTGGGAATGTGAGAATGTATAAATAAGCGTTTATAAATTCGTCTGCGAAGCAGACACTGAACTTTTCACTATTCACTATTACTTATTACTTCCCAAAATCCTCTATCAAAAAAACGCAGAGAATAGTGAAGAGTGAAAAGTGAAGAGTGAAAAAGTAAAAATCCCCATTCTTACGAATGAGGATTTTTGGTACGGGTGACAGGACTCGAACCTGCAAGGATCGCTCCAATGGGACCTAAACCCATCGTGTTTGCCAGTTCCACCACACCCGCATATTGAATGCAGAATGCAAAATGCATAATGCAGAATTTAGGGGCGAAGCCGATTGTAATTGCTTCGCTTTGACCGAGATTTTTGAATGAACTTAAGTTTGATTGAAAACAGAAATTTTTGAATTTCTGTTTTCAATCATTTCTTTTATTTATCTTACGCTGTAAAGCATTTCGGTGTAGCTTGGGTATGGCCAATCTTCACGAGCTACCAAGGTTTCTAATTCGTCAACGACTGTTCTTAAGGTATCCATAGCAGGTACCATTTTATCGTTGTAATAATCTGCTTCTGCCTGGTTAGTTGAGAAGTCGTCACTTTTTTCTGTAAGCTGTTCAAGAGTTTTAAGTGCTCTGCCTAATTTTACTGTTAATTTAGAAATTCTGATTAAAAGTGATTTTTCAACTGAGCAATCCATTTCAGCACCGATTGCAGAAAGCGCGTTGATTTCACTTGCTAATTTGCTCTTGAATTTAATAACTGAAGGGAGAATATCTCGTTTAGTCATTTCAAGCATTGTAAGTGCTTCAATTTTAAGTGTTTTTGAATATGTGTTGAGCTTCACATCTCGTCTTGAAATAAGCTCACTTTCGGTGAATACCTTGTGTCTTGAGAAAAGCTCAACAGCCTTTTTATCTGTAATATGAGGAAGAGCCTCAGATGTTGAATTAAGAGCAGGTAAACCGCGTTTTTTAGCTTCCTTGTGCCATTCATCAGCATAGTTATTACCATTAAAGATAATTCTGCCGTGCTTTTTAATTGTCTTTTTAATAAGCTCAAGAACATCTGTGTCAAAGTCCTTTGAGTTTTCAAGCTCGTCAGCAAAAACTCTTAAAGATTCTGCAATAGCAGTGTTAAGAATAGTGTTTGTATCTGCAATAGAAGCAGAAGAGCCGAGCATACGGAATTCAAACTTGTTGCCTGTAAAAGCGAATGGAGAAGTACGGTTTCTGTCTGTTGTATCCTGTGGTAATTTTGGAAGAACTCTTGCACCTATTTCAAGGTCAGACGGCTTTCTTTCTTTGTAAAGCTCGCCTTTTTCAAGTGCTTCAAAAATTGCGGTTAATTCATCACCTAAAAAGATTGAAATAACAGCAGGTGGTGCTTCGCCTGCACCGAGTCTGCGGTCGTTACCTGCAGTAGCAACAGATGCGCGTAAAAGCTCCTGATAATCATCAACTGCTTTAATAACTGCAGTAAGGAAAAGTAAGAAACGAGTATTCTGAGATGGTGAATCACCGGGATTTAAAAGGTTGATTTTATTATCCTCACAAATAGCCCAGTTGTTGTGCTTACCGCTACCGTTAATGCCTTCAAATGGCTTTTCGTGAAGAATACAAACCATATCATGTCTGTCAGCAACAGTTTTCATCATTTCCATAATAAGCTGGTTATGGTCAGTTGCAACATTTGCAGATGTGAAAATTGGTGCTAACTCGTGTTGAGCCGGTGCAGTTTCATTATGCTTTGTTTTTGAAAGAATACCTAACTTCCAGAGCTCCTCGTCAAGCTCTTTCATATATGCAGAAACGCGAGGCTTGATTTTACCAAAGTAGTGGTCATCAAGCTCCTGACCTTTAGCAGAGCGACAACCGAAAAGTGTGCGATTGCAAAGCTTTAAGTCAGGGCGTTTGTTATAAACCTCTTTATCTATAAGGAAATATTCCTGTTCAGCACCGACAGTTGTTGTAACTCTTGTAACCTGTGTTTCGCCAAAGAGTCTTAACACTCTTAATGCTTGCTTGTCCACTGCTTCCATTGAGCGAAGAAGTGGCGTTTTCTTGTCAAGAGATTCACCACCATAAGAGCAGAAAGCAGTAGGAATACATAAAGTATCATCTTTGATAAATGCGAATGAAGTCGGGTCCCAGGCTGTGTAGCCTCTTGCTTCAAAGGTTGAACGAAGTCCACCGTTTGGAAGTGATGAAGCATCAGGCTCACCACGAACGAGTGTTTTGCCTGAGAATTCGAGCATAACCTTACCGCCTGAAACAGGGGTAATGAAGCTGTCGTGCTTCTCAGCAGTAACATCTGTCATAGGTTGGAACCAGTGTGTAAAATGAGTTGCTCCTTTTTCAATAGCCCAATCCTTCATAGCGTTAGCTATGACATTGGCAGTATCAATATCAAGAGTTTTACCGTCTTTGATTGTTTTAATAAGCGAACGGTAAGTATCTTTTGGTAAACGGCTTTGCATAACAGTTTCATTAAAAACCTGACAGCCGAATATTTCTTGAATATTTGTCATTCCACACACTCCGTTTTTAAAATAATTATACAATTAAATA
This sequence comes from Oscillospiraceae bacterium, assembly GCA_015065785.1. Lineage (GTDB taxonomy): Bacteria > Bacillota > Clostridia > Oscillospirales > Acutalibacteraceae > DTU089. The sequence continues at coordinate 2,919 of SVPR01000003.1, forward strand.
TACCATTTTTTGTGAATTATGTCAATCACCAATTATCAATATGACTGCGTTTTATTGCACCAATAATTTTTTGCGGTACATCCTCATATTGCTTATTCAGTTCTTTTATAAGATTTTTAACATCTTCACGCCTTGTGTTTTCGTCAGCAGGGCATTTGCTTTTTACTACAGGTAAATTAAGTCTTTTAATAGCAGACTCAACATCATTTTCTGTTAAGTGAATAAGTGGTCTTATCATAGTAATATCTTTTCTTGAAAGATAGGTAACAGGTGCAAAGCAACCAATTCTTGCTTCACTTAAAAGATTCATTAAAAATGTTTCTGCAGCATCGTCAAGGTGATGACCTAAAGCAATTTTATTGCAGCCTAATTCCTTTGCAGTGTCGTGCAAAATTCCACGACGCATCCGAGCACATAGGCTACAAGGGTTACTTTCTTTTCGCACATTGAAAATTATATCAAAAAGCTCGGTGCGTCTTATTTCGTAATGAACATTGTATTCATCACAAATCTTCTGAATTTCAGAAAAATCACCGTCAGTATTGCCAAAACGCATATCAAGGGTAATTGCGACAATCTCGAAATTTTTAGGGTAGAACACTTTCAAGCCACAAAGAGCCTTTAGTAATAAAACAGAATCCTTACCCCCGGAAACACCAACCGCGATTTTGTCGCCGTCTTCAATCATTTTGTAAGTGTCAACTGCGTTTCTGACACAACCAAGAATTTTTTGCACGAATTTCACCACGCTTTGTTTTGAATATGTTAGTATTTTAGAGTTTGTAAAGGGGTTTGTCAAGAGTTAGTTAGGAAACAGGAAGCAGGAAACAGGGGTTTCTAAGTGCTGAGTGCTGAATGCTGAATGCTGAGTTTCGGAACGCTACGCGTTGATTATAATTAGATATTTATAAAGAAAACTACATTCTTTCATTTACAGGTTATAGTAAACCTCAAATGATAGAATGTAGTCTGTTTTTAAAGAATAAAGAACGAAGAATAAATATTAAAGAATAAATAAAACGACAAATTAACTGTTACAACAAATTATTATAATAGCTGGCCGCCTCTGATTTCTGCTTCCTGTTTTCTGTTTTCTGTTTTCTGAACATCAATAACCAAACGGATTGAATGGGAATTGCTCGTAGTAATCCTGGCTTTGTTGCTGTGTTACTTCTTCCTGGTAAACTGTGTTACCCTTGTCTTCAACTAAGGTAATCTCAGCATCAAAGGTTGTTGCTACTGCACCGCTGTTGTTAAGTCTTACAACAGTAAGAGTCAATTTGTCGCCGACCTTAGCATTTTCAATTGCTTCTAAAAGGATATCAGTATCGTCAAGCTTTTTGCCGTTTACACCGGTAATAATATCGCCGGCCTTTATGTTTGTTTCATTAAGACTGCTGTTTGTTGCTATACTTGCAATAACAATTGAGCCATAAGGAAGATTATTTCTCCAGGCAAGAGCTGAATAGGTTGAATCATTAGAAACTGCGTAGTAGGTAATACCAAGCATAGGTCTGTTTGTAACATATCCGTTTTCAACAAGCTCTTTATAAATTTCAAGAACCTTTTCTGCAGGAACTGCAAAGCCCATATCTTCGTATTCTGTGTCTGCAATTTTTGATGAATTAATGCCTATAACCTGACCGAATTCATTAACAAGAGCACCGCCTGAGTTACCGGGGTTAATAGCTGCGGTGTGTTGAACGCAAGGTAAATCATAATAACCATTTGCAGATGTAGCAATTGGTCTGTCAAGCGCTGAAACAATACCATCAGTAAATGAGCCGAAGAATTCTGTGCCGCCGGGGTTACCAATAGCATAAACTGCAGTACCAACCTTGAGAGAATCGGAGTCACCGAATGTTGCAGCCTTAAAGCCTGTCTTCTTAACCCTTACAACGCCTATATCTGTTTTATTATCAATGCCTACGATTTCAGCATCGTATTCGCTTGAATCAAAAAACTGAACCTGAACATCTACACCTTTATCTGCAATAACATGAGCGCATGTTATAATGTAAGTGTAGCCTGATTTTTCACCAACAATAACGCCGGAGCCTTCGCCAGCCTGTTGGTTCTGATAATAAACGAGAATACCAACATTTGATTCTTTAACTGAATCATAAATTTGTGTTGGTGTCATTGCACCTTTACCAGAATATTCTTTTTCTTCATAAGGAGATTTTTCAACATTGGGTGTTGCACCATCAACCTTTTCTCCGTTTTGTGCAGAATGATTCCCGCCATTTGAGATTGAGCCGCCACCTGAAAGTGATGTGCCTATTAAAATAGATGCAACAGCAATGCAAAGTACAATAAGAATTGCAAAAACTGTTTTACCTGTTTTAGATTGCTTTTTCTTTACAGGGTTTTCAAAACCTGCTGTCTGGTATTGGCTGGTTGTTGAATAAGGTGTTTGCTGGTAGCCCTGATTATTGTTGAATTGCGGATTCATATTATAAGCATTTGGTGAGGTAGGGTAAGCGTTGTTTTGCTGATACCCGTTTGGCTGATAAGCACCTTGTTGGTCAGGTGTTGTTGAAAACTGAGAATTGTTAAAACCGGCATTAGTGGTATTCATAGAGGTGTTGCCTGAATTTTGCTCTGCTGATGCAGAATTCTCGTTTTGTGGTGTGTTTTGTCCTAAAAATTCGTCCATTTAAAATCCTCCAGACTGTTACCGTGATTTTGCAATATGGTAACAGAGTAATATTGAAATAAGATTGAATTACCTTGGTAATTTTACAGTGAATTCAGTGAATTCATCAGGCTTACTTTTTACAGTAACCTTACCGCCGTGTAAATCTACAATGCTTTTTACAAGGTGAAGCCCAAGCCCTGTGCTTTTTGTGTCGGTGCTTCGTGATTCATCAACTTTATAAAATCTGTCGAAAACATTTTTTATGTGTGTAGGTGGTATTCCTTTACCTGTATTGGTAATTGAAAAATAAGAAAATTTAGAATCGGTTTTTGTGCTTAATGAAATTTTACCATTATCGTTTGTGAATTTAACTGCATTGTCAATTAAATTATAAACAACCTGGTCAAGCATTGATTGGTCGCCTAAAACTGTAAGCTCTTCTAAATCTTCAAGACCTTCAATTGATATGTTTTTATCTGTAATAAGCTGTTCAAAGGTTAAAAATGTGTTTAACAGCTTTTTAGAAATATCAAAATGCTCTAATTTAAGATTTAAGCTACCTGTTTCAATTCTTGAAATGTTAAGCATTGCATTAACCATTTTAGAAAGCCTTTTTACCTCTGAAGAAACAATTTCTAAATAATAGTTCTGTTTTTCAGGAGGAATAGTGCCGTCTAAAATTCCGTTAATGAAACCGCCGATTGTAGTCATTGGTGTTTTGAATTCGTGAGAAACGCTTGAAACAAAGCTTCTTCTTGAATTTTCAAGTGCTTCTAAAGATTCTGCCATTAAATTGAACTCTATAATAAGCTCAGTCATTTCATTTTGTTCAGTGGGAACAGGCACTTTATGTGAAAAGTCACCGGAAGAATAACTCCTTGCGGCAGTTGCTAAATCTCTTATTGGCTTAGTCATTTTGTCAGCAAGGAAGAAAAGTGCTAAAGTAAGAATTACTAAAGCAATAACCGCTGCCGATAAAAATGAGGTTAAAAGCTTAATGAAGTAACCGGCTAATTGATCTGATACAGGACTCGTGCAAATAGTGAAGCCGACAACTTCCTTTTCTACTGTTATAGGTGAAATTGCAACAGCGTGTGTTTCATTAAAAACGCCACCGAGCTTGGTGTAATCTGCGTAGCCGATTGCTTCTGCTTTTACAATGTATGCCTTAGGAATATGAATTCTTTCGTGTTCCTCACAAACTGCGTGCTGTGCAGTTTCAAAAGGCTTTTTCAGTGTATCATCACAAGCGATAATATCACCTGTGGCATCACACATAAAAACCATACTTCCGCTTGCATCAGCAGTGAGCTTTAAATTGTTGTAAAAAAGCAGTGCAGTGGCTTCAGGATTGTGAAGCGCTAAATCAGAGCCTAAAATCTCAGATGTAAAGCTTGAAATTGCGATTGAGTTTTTACTTAAACCTGCTAATGTTTCTTGCTTTGAAAAGTTGTAAACAAAAGTCATAAGCGTTAAGCCTGTAATTATAAAGCCTATTACAATTATTACCGCTAAAATAACAAAGTATTTAAGAAAAAATGCACCGCGTTTATTTTTAGGTAGTTTCGATTTCAGTTTTTCCATAAATTATGCTTTAGTGTCAAATTTGTAACCGACGCCCCAGATTGTCCTTAATTCCCATTGGTCTGAAACGCCCTCAAGCTTTTCTCTTAAACGCTTAACATGAACATCAACAGTTCTTGAGTTGCCGTAATACTCAAAGCCCCAGACCTCATCTAAAAGCTGGTCACGAGTGTAAACACGATTCGGGTTACTTGCAAGGTGATAAATGAGCTCTAATTCTTTTGGTGGAGCATCTACATATTCACCATTGATTTTTAATTCGTAGTTTGTAAGGTTTATTGAAAGCTTATCATAGGTTACAATTTTATTGGTTTCCTGAGGCTCTGCTTGTGCAGGGGCAGTACGCCTTAAAACAGCCTTTATTCTTGCAATAACCTCTTTAGGCTCAAATGGTTTAACTATATAATCATCTGCGCCTAATTCAAGACCTAAAACCTTGTCAAAAACTTCGCCCTTTGCGGTAAGCATAATTATAGGTGTAGCAGAGGTTTTTCTGATTTCTCTGCAAATCTGCCAACCGTCAAGCCCCGGAAGCATAATATCTAAAAGAACAAGGTCGGGGTTTGAAGTGTTAAAAGTATTTATCGCAGCTAAACCGTCGTTAACAACTTCTGTAACAAAGCCCTCTTTTTCAAGGTATAATCTTAAAAGCTCACAAATGTTAACATCATCGTCAACAATAAGGATTTTTTCAGTAGCCATAATTTCACCCTCTCAAAGTTATGTATTTATTTTAGTTTACTATACCCATTATAATCCAAAAATAATAAGAATATATGAACAGAATTTTAAAAAATATGTATTTTTAGTATGGGTAGTTGAGTTTTAAATATCAACTACCATAAGTTGGCAACAGTCGAACACTGTAGGTTCGATTGTCGCCAACTTGAATTTTATTTTTTCTTTTTTGCAGTTTTTTTCTGCTTTTTATTTGAAGCTTTCTTAACAGATTTAGTTCTTCTTTTCTTAACTGTTAATCTGTAATAAATAAAGCCTGCAACCATTGCCGCTGCCACAAGGAAAATTGAAAAATAAATTACAATTGTTTTAATTTCATCCTTGTTTACACCGGAAGCAACAGAGTCCGCAGTGGTTGTTGTGACAGAATCAAGCTTACCTATTGTTACTACACCATTTGGGTTTAAAATATAGCCATAGCCTTCAGGAAGACTTTCAGAAACGGTGTCGCTGATAACATTACCCTGACTGTCAACAAGCTGACCAAATTCGTTTATATGTAACACCTGCGGGGTAGGGTTAGGAACAGCACCTGCATCAAGTGTAGGGTTTAAATAGTCGTAGCTTGGTGAGGTTGCATTGTTGTTTAAGTTTGGCACAATATTATTACCAATGTTTGAAACAATACCTGTTATGTTTTCGTCTGCAGGGGCATTCTCCATACCCTGAAAAACATTAAGCTTGTAGGTTGTTGTTTTTTGGGGTTTGCCATTATATTGAACAGTTATTGTAATGACCTGCTTGTCATCCTTTGTAAGACTGACTTTTTCATATTTTGACGGGGTAACTATTTTGTTATTGATTTTAATAGTTAAATGAGCGTAGTCAACAGGTGTAGGGTCAATATAAATCAAATCTCTGAAATAATCGAGATAAACATTGTATTCATAAATATCTGAATAAAACTCTTTCTCAAGGTCAAATCGATTTGTTTTCTTGAGAACAATGTCAAATGCCTGCTCGTAGGTATATTTTGCAGAAGAAATAGCAATACCTTTATCTTCATAAGCCATTCTTTGAATCATATAATAAGGGAGCGTTTTTGCTCTGTTGGCTTTAAAGGTTGAATCAGGGTCTAATGTTATATCATATTGTATTCCGAGCATTGCCGCCATATATTTAATCTGGATTTCTTCATCGGTGGCAGAATTTGCATCAACTGAAATACCTGCGTTTGAAATTGTCATAATAGAGAGGCGTCGGTAGGTTTCTTTTCTTGAAATAGAAACAAGCTCACGGGAGCTGACATAGCCACTTGTGTATAATGCAAAAAGACAGGTGTAATAAATGTAGTCCTCAAGACTTACAATTGATGTAATATCAAAATACTTGTTCAAAAATGCTAAGAGTGGACGGTCGTCTCCATCGAGTGCCATCATATATGTCATAAGAGCCGCCTGGAGCTTTGTTCCGGGTGGAATTGTAATTCTTTCACCCGTGAAAACATAGTAAAAGTCATTTTTCCATAAAGCATAAAGGGCACTTATCATAAATATAGAGTCAGGGTCCTCTTCCTCTTCGGGTGTAATAATAATTCCCTGCTCTCTTAACCACGCTGCTTTAGATTGTCCGGTAGCATCAGGGTCACCGATTATAGAGAGTGCACCTATTTGCTGAAACACATAAATGTAAGCGGCTTTTTGTGATTCTTCATCAAGTGTATAAATTTCTGCATATTCATTAACCTCTTCAGCAAAGCACGGCGCGTCAGTTCTGTATGGATAAGCTGCAACAGGGTGCAAAGGCTTTTCTGTAACAATGCCTTCAACTGAAAGCATATTTTCTTTAACATAAAGCTGACGAAGCCAGGAAGGGTCATTTTCTTCATAAGCATATTGAGTTAAAAAACCTACATTGGTGTCGATATTTTTTGCGAATTTTTTAGCCGAAACAGATACAGTCAAAACAGAAAAACAAGTTATTACGGCTAAAAGTCCCGCGATTACGCGGTATTTTAATTTCATCATTATCCTCATTTCTACAAAATGTTACAATAACGGATTATACCAAAAAAATGGTATATAGTCAATGAACTAACTGTTAATTATAAGTAAAAAGCAAAAACAGTTTGTGAGGAATAAACCTCGTCCTTTTCATAAACACATTTGCACCAATCCTGGTGGTTAGGTGAATCAGGGAACACCTGAGTTTCAAGACAGAAAGCACAACGCTTTGTTAAAGGCTTGTTCATTTTACCGATTATTGAGCCGTCTAAGAAATTACCTGTGTAAAATTGAACACCCGGAAGAGTTGTCTTTACTTCCATTGTAATTCCTGATTTGTCACCCTTTGCAATAGCACAGGTGTTTAATTCGCCATTGAAGTTGTTTATAATAAAGTTGTGGTCGTAGCCGTTACCGTTTTTAATCTGAATGTTATCCACACAATTTATATCTTTACCGATTTTTTTAGACTTTCTGAAATCAAAAGGTGTATTCTCAACAGCTTCAGCCATTTTTAAAGGAATGCTTGTTTCATCAATAGGTGTGAAATAGTCAGCAAAAAGCTCTAATTCGTGGTCTAAAATATCACCTGAATCAAATCCGTTAAGATTAAAATAAGCGTGGTTTGTAAGATTTATAACAGTCTTTTTATCTGAAACGGCATTATAAGTGAGAATCAATTCATCATTATCAGTAAGCTCATAAGTAACACTTGCTTTAACATTACCCGGAAATCCGTCGTTACCATCCTTACTGAAATATGTAAAGGTCAAAGCCTTGTCAGATATCTCTTCACCGGTCCATACAGCAGATGAATATTCACCACCACCGTGAAGACAGGTGATGCCATTGTCGTTCTTTGTGAGGTTGTATTCTACGCCATCAATAGAGAACTTACCACCCTTGATTCTGTTAGCGTATTGTCCAACAACAACACCCTGGTAGTCACTTCTTTCTGTGTGGCCCTCTAATGTGTCGTGACCTGATAAAACATCAATAAAATCGCCGTTTTCAGCTTTGACAAAGAGCTTTTCAAGAGTAGCACCTTTCTCAATGATTTCGGCTTTCATACCATTTTTATTTGTGAGTGTAAATGTGTACACCTTTACACCGTTTAATTCGCCGTATAAAGATTTTGTAATTGCCATAATAGCCTCCAAAAAATAAATATATACTGATTTTACAATAGATAATAATAGATTGTCAAGAAAGATTGATTATTTTTAAATAATATTGTATAATTGGTTGACGATAATTACTCCGACAAAAAATGAAAGGACATGGAAACTATGGAAAGCTTTATTATGATGCTTACTACTGTATCAAGATATGCTCTCTTGCTTATTGCTCTTTATGTAGTTGTAAGGGCAGTTCTTGCCATGTTCTTTAAAAAGGCGAGCAACCCGATTCGTGGCAGACTTATAAACGATATAACAGGTGAGGTTATAACTCTCAGAGATAACGAAATTTCAATAGGCAGAAACAAAACCTGTGATGTTGTTTTGGGGTTCGATACTATTTCTCGCTTGCACGCAGTTCTTGCATTCAGAAACAAGGGCTTTGTAGTTTTTGATACTCATTCAAAATCGGGCGTTACTGTAAATGGGGAGAAAATCAAGAGCAAAGCATTACTTTGCGATGGTGACAGAGTAGGCTTTGGCGGTTTAGAATATACACTTTCAGTGAATAAATTCAAATATATTAAAGACAAAAGCAGAAAAATCGGCAGACCGAGTTATTTAATTATTCTTGCTTTGCTTACTGTTTTCAATTTAATGACCTTGCTGCTCACTTCTTTTCCAGATGGTAAATTTGAGTTTTTAGTAGCGGCTGCCTTTTTAGGTATGATAATTCTTATGTGGGGTTATTACTTTTTTGCTTCAATAGCAATGAGAATAACCAGCTTTGAGCTTGAATCGGTTGCATTTTTGTTTGCGTCAATCGGTTTAGGAATTGTTGCAAGTATTTATCCTGATGGTGCATTGAAGCAGTTTTTTGCAATGGCAATAGGTGTCGTGGGCTTTTGCATTTTGCTTTCACTATTGCGTTTTGTGGATACTATAAAGGTTTTCAGATATCTGGTAGGCGTGGGTGCAATAGGTCTTTTAGCTGTTACACTTATTATTGCAGAGCCGACAAACGGTGCTTTAAGCTGGGTTAATATTGGCGGTATTTCTTTACAGCCATCTGAATTAGTAAAGGTTGCTTTTATTTTTGTCGGTGCAGTAACACTTGAAAGACTTCAGTCAGTAAGACATCTCACACTTTATATTATATTTGCCGCAGTTTGTGTTTTAGAGTTGTTTCTTATGTATGACTTCGGTGCGGCACTCATATTCTTTTTTACATTCATTGTTATTGCATTTATGCGTTCAGGTGATGTAAGAACTATTATGCTTATCTGTATTGCGGCAGCTTTAGGTGCGGTTCTTATAATTCTCTTTAAGCCGTATGTTGCCGCAAGATTTTCAGGGTATTTGCATATCTGGGAAAATATGGATACAACAGGCTATCAGCAGACAAGAACTCTCATTTATTCTGCGAGTGGCGGACTTTTCGGTTTAGGACTTGGTAACGGAAAGCTCAGAAATATCTTTGCAGCGGCTGAAGATTTGGTTTTTGGTGTTGTTTGCGAGGAATACGGAATAATTATGGGATTTTTAATTCCTGTAACACTCCTGCTGATTACAGTAGCAACTATAATCAATGCACAAAGAGCAAAATCAACATTTTACGCTATAAGTGGTGTTGCGGCAACTGCAATGCTTTTATTCCAGTCAATGCTTAATATTTTCGGCGTGACTGATTTGTTACCGCTTACGGGTGTTACCTTGCCGTTTGTAAGTAAGGGTGGCTCAAGCATAATTTGTTGCTTCTGTCTTTTAGCATTTATAAAATCTGTTGATGTCAGAACATTTTCCAATTTCAAGCCTGAATTGAGAAGGAGGGTGACAGATGAAATCAACAACTAAACGCGGTTTTATAGTGCTTTTGTTGGTTGCTTTTTTCTCACTCGGACTTGTTTATCTTGCAATAAATTTAGGCACTAATGCAGAAAAATGGGCAACACTCAGAGCTAATACTCATCTTGTGAATGACGGTAGCTTCATAGGTGCAGGTAATGTTCTTGACAGAAATGGTGAAATTTTAGCCGAGACGGTTGACGGCGAAAGAGTTTATAATAATTCTGAAAGAATAAGACGCTCTACGCTTCATATTGTCGGTGATAGTGAGGGATATATAGCGTCAGGTGTGCAAACGGCTTACAAAAGAGAGCTTATCGGCTACAATCTTGTAACGGGTATTTATTCACTCAAAAAATATGAGCGGGGTAATGATGTTACTTTAACTATTGATGCTTCGGTTTCTGCGACTGCTTTAGAGGCATTAGGCTCTAAAAAGGGTGTTATTGCGGTTTGTAACTATGAAACAGGTGAAATTCTTTGTTCTGTTTCAAGTCCTAATTTTGATATAAGAAACAAACCCTCAACTGAAGAAATAGAGGAAAATAAAGACGGCGAATTTGAAGGTCTTTATTTGAACAGGCTTATAGATGGTCTTTACACACCCGGCTCAGTATTTAAAATTATTACTGCAGCCTGTGCCTTAGAAAATATCCCCGATATTGATGAGTGGGAATATGAATGTGAGGGCGAGATGTTTATTAACGGCGTAAGTGTAAGCTGTCCCAGAGAGCATGGCGATTTGGATTTAGAAAAAGCATTCAGCGAATCCTGTAACTGTGCTTTTGCTGAGCTTTCTAAAAAGCTTAATGCAACTCAGCTTACAAGCACTGCTAATGCATTCGGCTTTGGTAAAAGCTTTGCTTTTGGTAACAGCTTCACTGAAGAAAGTATTCTTAATTTAACTGATGCGAGCTCTTCTGATATTGCCTGGGCAGCTGTCGGTCAATATACTACACTTGCTAATCCTTATCATATGCTCACAATTGCAGGTGCAATAGCAAATGACGGTACAGTAAAATTACCATTTGCTGTTAAAAGCATTGCTTCACCGTCAGGCAGAGTTATAAAAGAAATAGAGGCAGAAGAAAGCATCTACACTACACCTGAAACGGCAAAGAGGTTAGAAGAAATGATGAGAAGTGCTGTTAAGGATAATTATGGCGATTGGAATTTCTCAGGAATGACTATTTGCGGTAAAACAGGTACGGCAGAGGTTTCCGATACAGAAAAGCCACATTCCTGGTTTTTAGGCTTCTCACAAGATAAAAATTGCCCGTTGGCAATAGTAATAGTTGTTGAAAACGGCGGCTGGGGCTCTTCTACTGCAATTCCGATTGCATCAAAGGTTATGAAAGCCGCAAGTAAGGCAATATCGTGATTAAAAAGAAATCTTAAAGTAAATATTTACTAATTGTAAATTTATTTTTTATTCTTTATTTTCATTGACTAAAATTGTTATTTGTTGTAAAATGTAGGACAAGTTTGTTCATTTGAAACTATATGAATAAAAATATTAAATAATTTAGTATTGAAAGGCTGAATTAAATGAGCTTTATAGAATTTGAGTCTGTTTACAAAACCTATAAAATGGGTGAAGTTACAATAAACGCTGCAGATGGAGTTACTTTTAATATTGAACAAGGTGAGTTCTGTATTATTTTAGGTGCTTCAGGTGCAGGTAAAACTACTATTCTTAATATTCTCGGCGGTATGGATGACTGTGATGACGGTAAGGTTCGTGTCGGCGGTGAATTGATTAACGAATATAATAACAAAAGTCTTATTGAATACAGACGCTTTGATGTAGGCTTTGTGTTCCAGTTTTATAATCTGGTTCCAAATCTTACTGCACTTGAAAATGTTGAACTCGCAACACAAATAGGTGACAAAGCTCTTAATCCTGTTAAGGTGCTTGAAAGAGTTGGCCTGGGCGAAAGACTTGATAACTTCCCGGCACAGCTTTCGGGTGGTGAGCAGCAGCGTGTTTCTATTGCCAGAGCGCTTGCTAAAAACCCTAAAATACTTCTTTGTGACGAGCCTACAGGTGCGCTTGACTACAATACAGGTAAACAAATATTAAAGCTTTTACAGGATACAAGCAGAGAGTCAGGTATGACTATTGTTGTTATTACCCATAACTCAGCACTTGCACCTATGGCAGACAGAATAATAACAGTAAAAAGCGGACGCGTTGTCAAAAATGAGGTCAACGAGAATCCTGTTTCTGTTCAAGATATAGATTGGTAATTTTTGACTAATTCAGAAAGGATTTTTGTGAGATGACAAGAGCGTATGCTATTGATACGGTCCGTTCCATAAAGAAAACAATAAGCCGTTTTATTTCTATTGCTGCTATTGTTGCATTAGGTAGCGGTCTTTTTGTAGGACTTAATTCCGTATCTACTGATATGACCGAGTCTGCAGACGATTATTACAAGCAGAATAATCTTATGGATTTAAGATTGCAATCGTTCATAGGACTTTATGAAGATGACTTAAATAAGGTGCGTCTTATCGAGGGTGTCAAGGCTGTTCAGGGAATGAAATTTGTTGATGGCTTTGTTCAGACACCAACTGAAGATAAAAGTGCCTTTGAGGGTATAGTTGATATTGACGGCTCTGAGCTTACAGTTCGTGTGTATGGCTTGGACTTGAATCAGGCAAATGCCTTTACCAGTAACGGTATTGATGATGAAAACTACATAAACCGACTTGAATTAGTTGAGGGAAGATACCCTCAGAACGCTAACGAGTGCGTTGTTACCAGCAGTGCACTTACAACTCCTGAGCAATTCACAATCGGTAATAAAATCAAGGTTGTGGGCGATGGTGAAGAAATTTCGTATTACTTAAAGGGTAATGAATTTGAAATTGTAGGCGTTGTGCTTTCACCTTATTGGGTTTCTTATGAGCGTGGTGCCACTACCGCAGGTAGTGGTAAGTTAGGTGACTTTGTTTATGTGTCAAATGAAGCATTCCAACCGAGAATTGATTATTACAGTGAAGCTTATATTACACTTAACGGTACCGAAAATTTAGTTGCTTATACTGATGAATATAACGAATATGTTGGAGAAATGCAGAATACAATTCTTTCTGCATCTGAAACAATCGTCAGAGAAAGAGCTGCATCATTAGGTGTAGGACTTCCTCAGAGGCTTATAAGTGCAAAAAATCAGATTGCACAGGCAGAAAACAGCCTCAATTTACAGCTTCAGAGTGCAAGAGATGAAATCGAAAAATACAGAGAGCTCGAAAAAACAGGCGAAGAAAAGCTTGCGGCTGCACAAAAAGAGCTTCAGGAAAAATATGAAATAGCACAATCACAGCTCGAGTCAGGCAGTAGTCAGTATTTAGCTGCTGTTAATGAATATAACGCAAAAATTACAGCGGTTGCCGATAAAAGAGCAGAGCACACCGCAAAAACTAATGAGTACAATATAAATAAGGCGGCGGCAGACAGTGCAAAGGATAGCCTTAATTCTGCAAACAGTGAGCTTTTAAGTGCTAAGCTTAAAATCGAGGCTACTGAGGCGTTGATTGGCAGTACACAATCAACACTTGATACAATAAAGAATAATCAGAATGTTGGTCAGGAGGATCTGGATTTAGATAAAATAGCAGAGCGTCTTGAGCAAACAAATCCTGAGCTTGCAAAAATACTTTTCTCTGCATCTGGTCTTACAGCACAAGGTATGGCAGCAGACCTTGTTGTTGAAACTGAAGCTTTGCTTGAGCAATATAATTCAGAGCTTGTTGTAGCTGAAGAAGCTTATGCTAAAGGTAAGGCAGAATATGACGAAAAATATGCTGAGTGGTATGATGCAGACCAACAATTAAAGGCTGCTAAAACCCAGCTTGATAACGCTGATGCTCAGTTAGAATTAGCAGAGACACAGTTGGCACAATTCAAAGACCAGATTCAGTCAAGTGGTTTTGACCTTCAGTTTGGCTCATTAAAGGCTCAGACTGAATACAATAACGCTCAGACACAGCTTACTTACCAGACAATGCAGCTTCAGAATATTCAGCAGATTTTAGAAAATGCTGAAAAGAAAATAGAAGAGGCTGAAGAAGAAGCAAATTCAAAATTAGGCGTAGTAAAAACTGAATATGAAAAAGGTATTTCTTTACTTGAAACAATAAACAACGGTGCTTCCTGGTCAGTTTATGACCGTGGTGATTCACCCGGTTACACAGGTTTCGGTGAAGCGGCTGAAAATATGCAGAAGCTCGCTTACATTTTCCCGACATTTTTCTTTATAGTTTCAACTCTTGTTTGTCTTACAACAATGACAAGATTGGTTGAAGAGCAGAGAACTCAGCTCGGTACTATGAAGGCATTGGGTTACGAAGAGAAAACTATTATCAGTAAATATCTCATATATGCTGTATCTGCAAGTACACTTGGTAGTGTTATTGGTATTTCAGCAGGCTTTTCGGCACTTCCACACGCAATTTTTGCGGCCTGGGGAATTATGTACGAAATACCTGAGATGACAGTAAGACTTCTTCCGGGATATATTATTTTAGGCTTAATAATCTCAATTGGTCTTACAACTCTTGCGGCATATATTTCTTGCTCAAAAGAGCTTAAAACACCTGCGTCTATTCTTATGCGACCAAAACCGCCAAAGGATGGTAAGCGTGTTTATCTTGAACGCTTTACAGGTATCTGGTCAAGACTTAACTTTACTTCAAAGGTTACTGTCAGAAACCTTTTCAGAAACAAAAAGCGTTTCGCAGTTACAGTTATTGGTATTGCCGGTTGTACAGCTCTTATGCTTTCTGCATTCGGTCTTCAGAATGCTATTGGTACAGTTATTACAAATCAGTATGGCGAAGACGGCGTTGCACAATATGACCTGCAGGTTGTATTAAAAGAAAGTGCTGAGGGCTACACACCTAACAGTGACACTGTTAAGAGTATTACAAGCATCAACGGAATTGAATCCTCAATGTTGGGCTTCTTAAAGGTTTGCGAGGGCTATTCTGACAGAAGCGACAAGGTTATGGAGGTTGATGTTTTAGTACCTCAGGCACCGGGAATGCTTAAAGAATTCATCAATATGAAGAACGGAAATAAGGATGTTCCGTTTACTGATGACGGTGCAGTTATCACAAAGAAATTTGCTGATAAAACAAAGACTAAAATTGGTGACACAGTTAAGCTTTCGTGGACAGAGGGCTCTAAAAAGGTTGAGTATGAAGTAAATGTTGTCGGTATTTCAGATAACTACACATTCCAGTATGTGTATGTCACACCGGGAACATATTACAGAATGACAAACACTGTTCCTGATTATAACTACTTGTTCTGCTCAATCACTGATGGAATGACTGTTGAACAAAAAGCGGCACTTGAATCACAGATTGGTGATATAAAGGGCGTTAACGGTACAGTTTACACCACTGTTGTTATTGATAACTTTAATAATATTATCAATGTTCTCAGTCTTGTAACACTCATACTTATAGTTGCAGCAATTACACTTGCTTTTGTTGTTCTTTATAACCTTAATAATATCAACATTAACGAGCGTATCAGAGAGCTTGCAACTCTCAAGGTTTTAGGCTTCTATGATGACGAGGTTTCCGCTTATATTTACAGAGAAAATGTTATTTTGACATTCTTTGGTATTGTAATAGGTCTTGTTGCAGGTATATTCCTGAATTTCGCTGTTGTTGGCGTAGTTGATATTGACACTGTTACATTCAGTACAACACTTAAATGGTGGAGCTTTGCTTTAGCCGCATTGTGCACAGTTGTTTTTGCAATAATAGTAAATCTTATGATGCACAGAAAGCTCAAGAGAATCAGTATGGTAGAATCTTTAAAATCAGTAGAATAAAAAAGAAAGTATCCGTACAAGGTGAGGCTTACCTCATTTTGTACGGATACTTAAATTTAACAACCCATTACATTTTTTGAAAATGTAATGGGTTGCTTTTGTTTTAAAAATCGTCTTCAGCTTTTGAGTAAGATGCAAATTTTGATTTTGTGAAAAGTGAACCGCTTATGTACATATCTGCAATGAACTCAGCCATAACATTAGGGGGGATTACCATTCCGTCATCCATCCAATCAACAACGGTACCTGTTAATGCGTTGAGTGCGAAGTTTAAAATGAATCTTCTTGGGTCATCCTGAGCGTAAACCTCTTTTGCAACCGGAATATTTTTAGCAAGAAGCTTTGTGATTCTTTTTAATACCTTGTTATTGTTATATTCACGGGTAATAACAAAACGGGCAATCGCCGTGTTTGATTTACAGAATATAAGAATATTTTCAATGTATTTAGCGAAGGCTTCAGGGGTCGTCGAACACTCCTCTGCGCCTTGTAATACGCCTTCAAAAATTTCGTAAGCGTCGTTCTGAATCTGGTCTAACATATCGAATATGTCTGTATAGTAAAAATAGAAGGTTGCACGGTTAATATCTGCAACCTCTGTTAATTCGGTAACAGTAATTTCATTTATTGATTTTTCTTGTAAAAGAGTAAAAAGTGAATCTCTTAAAAGCTTTTTTGTTCTTTTAACACGCCTGTCGTTAGTGTTTACTTTAGATAAACGCTCGTCATTATTTGACATATTACCCCTCCTGAACCACTTTTTAATCATTTTAGCACAAAAATGTTGGATATTCAAGTCGAAAACGGCAATTTGTTTAAATTCTTAAAAATTCTTAAGAGATTTCCTGAAAAAGAAAAATAGTAAGAATTATGAATTTTAAACATATATTGCCTCTAATATCTACTTGATTTTTGAGTGTAATCTTGGTATAATAAACTGGTTGAAATATGGTCGGATCAGTGACCTGAATTCTTAAAGGAGTTGTTTAAATGAAATACGATGTAGCCGTTATCGGCGCAGGTGTTGTAGGCTCACTTATTACAAGAGAGCTTTCTAAGTACAATTTAAAGGTTGCATTGTTAGAGAGAGCGAACGATTGTGCAATGGGTGCTACAAAAGCCAACAGTGCTATTGTTCACGCAGGTTTTGATGCAAAGCCGGGCTCTTTAAAGGCTAAGCTTAATGTTCGTGGAGTTGAGCTTATGAAAACAACTTGTGAAGAGCTTAATGTTCCGCTTAAAAATATTGGTGCATTTGTTGTTGCTTTTTCTGAGGAGGAAATTCCACATTTGGAGGAGCTTCTTGAAAGAGGTAAAGAAAACGGCGTTCCCGGTCTTGAGATTGTTTACAGAGATGAGCTTGTAAAAAGAGAGCCCAATATTGGTGAAAAGGCAGTTGCAGCACTGTATGCACCTACATCTTCAATAGTTTGTCCTTATGAATTAACTATTGCAGGCGTAGAAAATGCAGTAACAAATGGTGCAGAATTTTTAAGGAACTGCGAAGTGAAGGCAATTAAACAAAACAGTGACAGCTTTACACTTGATACAACATTGGGTGAAATTGAAGCTTCGCTTGTTATAAATGCGGCAGGTGTTCATTCAGGTAAAGTGGCAGAGATGATTGGTGACACCTCAATTGAAATCAAACCTCGTAGAGGTGACTATTATCTCCTCGATAAATCACAGGGCGCATTAGCGTTCAGTACAATTTTCCAATGCCCTACAAAAATGGGTAAGGGTGTTCTGGTTTCACCAACAGTTGACGGTAACTTAATAGTTGGCCCATCTGCTATTGAGCATAATGATGGTGACAATGTTGAAACAACTGCTGAGGGACTCCAGTCAGTTTATAATTCAGCTACTAAGAGCATTCCTGCTGTTTCGTTAAGAAATGCTATTACTTCATTCAGCGGTAACCGCGCTCACTGCACAGCTGATGATTTTATAATAGGCTCTTCGGAAAAAAATAAAAACTTTATTAATGTTGCAGGTATTGAGTCACCCGGTCTTTCTTCTGCTCCTGCAATTGCAGAAATGGTAAGAGAGCTTGTTGTTTCTCTTATGGGTGATATTGAAAAGAAATCCAACTTTAACCCACAGAGACCTGCACCTGTTCGCTTCAGAGAAATGACTTCTGCACAAAGAGAAAGGCTTATTGAAAAGAATAAGGCTTATGGCAGAATTGTCTGTCGTTGTGAAACAATTACTGAGGGCGAAATTATTGATGCAATTCACGCTCCTGCAGGTGCAAGAGATGTTGATGGTGTAAAAAGAAGAACAAGAGCCGGAATGGGTAGATGTCAGGGTGGCTTCTGCGGTAGTAAGGTTGTTGAAATTTTAGCAAGAGAATTAAATGTTCCTGTTAATACAATAACCAAATTCGGCGGTAATTCTAATATTATGTACGATAAGACAAAGTAAGGAGGCAGGAAGATGTTAAATTATGATTTAGTTGTAGTTGGCGGTGGTCCTGCCGGTATGGCTGCGGCTCTCAAGGCTAAGGAAGAGGGCGTAGAAAAAATTGTTATTTTAGAAAGAGCGGAAACACTCGGTGGTATTCTTGAGCAGTGTATTCACACAGGCTTTGGTCTTCATTATTTTGGTGAAGAGCTTTCAGGCCCTGAATATGCAGGCAGATTTATTGCAGAGGTCGAGAAAACAGATATTGATGTTTATCTGGACACAATGGTGCTCGATGTTTCAAAGGATAATGTTGTTACAGCGGTTAACAATAAAGACGGTCTAATAAAAATCCAGGCGGTAGCAGTAGTTCTCGCTATGGGTTGCCGTGAAAGACCGCGCGGTGCACTTTCAATTGCAGGCTCTCGTCCTGCAGGTGTTATGACTGCTGGTACTGCTCAGAAATATGTAAACATTGACGGCTATATGCCTGGTAAAAAGGTTGTTATTTTAGGCTCTGGTGATATTGGTCTTATTATGGCAAGAAGAATGACCCTTGAGGGTGCAGAGGTTAAGGTTGTTTGCGAGCTTATGCCTTATTCAGGTGGTCTTAAAAGAAATATTGTTCAGTGTCTTGATGACTTCGGTATTCCGTTAAGACTCAGCTGTACAGTTATTGCGACTCACGGTAAAGACAGACTTGAGGGTGTAACAATCGCGAATGTTGACGAGCATCTTAAGCCGATTCCCGGTACAGAGCAATATATTGAATGTGATACACTTCTTTTATCAGTCGGTCTTATTCCTGAAAATGAGCTTTCAAATGGTGTGGGTATTGAACTCGACAGAGTTACAGGTGGCCCTACAGTTGATGAATACAGAGAAACTCTTCACAAAGGTATTTTTGCTTGTGGTAATGTTTTACAGGTGCATGACCTTGTTGACTATGTTACTGAAGAAAGTAAAATTGCAGGTAAAGGTGCTGCAGATTACATCTTTGGTAAAAAGCAGGAGGGCACTTATATAAATACAAAAGGTGTTAATGGTGTTCGTTATATTGTTCCACAAAGAGTTAATATTAAAAATGAAGAAGATGTAAAGCTTTATTTTAGAGTGGGACAAGTTTATAAAGGTGCAAAGGTTGTTGTTGAATGCGACGGCAATATTCTTTCATCAAAGAAAAAGGTTATGTTAGCACCGGGTGAAATGGAAAATGTTACTATTACACCTGAGATGCTTAAAAATATGAACGAAAACAGTGAAATCACTGTAAGAATAGAAGAATAAGGGGGTACTGAAAATGAAGAAAAATTTAATTTGTGTATCCTGTCCGTTAGGCTGTCCTATTGAAGTAGAAATAGAAAACGGTGAAATTCTTTCTGTTGCAGGTAACACCTGCAAACGCGGTGACAAATATGCCCGTGATGAGCTTACAAATCCTGTAAGAAGTCTTACAACAACTGTAAAGCTTTTTGATGGCAATTTACCTGTTGTTCCTGTTAAATCCTCAAAGCCTGTTCCAAAGGACAAAATGTTTGAGTGTATGAAGCTTATAAATGAAGCTACAATTAAAGCACCTGTTAAAATTGGTGATGTAGTAATCAGTGATATATTAGGCACAGGTGCAGATATTGTTGTTACAAATAACGACAGCGGAAAATAATCAGATTGTTGCAAGGCAAAACCTTTTGTTGCCTTGCAACAATTATAAAAAAGGAATTTTACATATATGAAACCTTATGAAATAGCGGCTGAGATTAAGCCATCACAACGCCAGCTTGAATGGCAAAAAACAGAGTTTTACGGCTTTATAAATTTAGGACTTCCAACTGTTGTAAACAGAGAGTGGACTGACGGTAATGTTAACCCCGTGAATTTTGTTCCTGAAAAATTTAATGCAGAGGAATGGGTTACCTTTTTCAAAAATGCAGGGTTTAAGGGAATGGTGCTTAATGTAAAGCATCACGATGGCTTCTGCCTTTGGTATTCTGATATTGCTGATTACACAGTTGAAAAATCTGTGAATTGGGAAGTTGAAAACAGAGATATTGTAAAAATGCTTTCAGAAGAATGTGAAAGACAAGGAATTAAATTCGGTATTGCAATTTCTCCACTTGACAGACACGCTGAGTGCTACGGCAAGGGCGAAGAATATAACGAATATTTCAAAAATCTTTTAAGAGAAGTTCTTACAAAGTATGGCGATATTTTTTATGTTCGCTTTGATGGTGCTGCTGAAGCAAATAAAGATGGTTACACTCAGGAATATGATTGGGAAGGCTACTACGAGGTGGTCAGAAAATGTCAGCCGGATGCTGTAATCGCTTTGGTTGGGCCTGATGTTCGTTGGTATGGTAACGAATGGGGCGTAATCCGTAAAAATGAGTGGAGCGTTGTTCCTAAATATTACAGCATTGAAGAAGCAATCAAAAGAAGCAAAGAGCCACCATCAAGAAAAACTCTTAAACGAGAAAGAAAACACGATATGGATTTAGGCTCAAGAAAGGCTATCAAAAAAGAAAGTAAATTTATCTGGTATCCTTGCGAGGTTTCAGTTTCAATTCGTGACAGATGGTACTATCATAAAGAAGATGAATATTCAGCAAAAACTAAAGATAGATTACAAAAGCTTTATTTGGAATCTGTAGGTGCTAACTGTGCTTTGATGTTAGGTGTTCCACCTATGAAGGACGGTAGCTTTTCTGAGATGGATTACCAGATTTTAATGGCTTTCGGTAAAAGTCAGAAGCAAAGCTATAATTATAAGGTTTCAAGCACTGCCGAAATTACCGCAAGCAGCTCACTTTCAGCAGAGTATGATGTTAAAAATCTTGTTGACAGTGATGAAAATAAAACCTGGAAGCCTGCAAAGGATGATTTGGAGCCTGAAATTATTTTCACCTTTAATGAAAAAGATATGTTTGACAGAGTGCTTATGATGGAGCATATAAAGAATGGTCAGCATGTAGAAGAATATGAAATTTATCTTGATACAGGTGACGGTAAATTCAAAAGAATAGATAAAGGCGGAATAGTAGGCTACAAGAGAATACATAAAATAACCCCGACTGAAGTGAAGCGTGTTAAAATTAAAATCACGGCTTTCAGAGGCGAGTTGGAGTTACAAGAGGTTACATTATATTAAAATGAAAAGCGACAAGTTACATTTACTTGTCGCTTTTATTTGTATCAATTGTATTATTGTTTCCAAAAACAATTGCATTTTGCAAATATTTATTGTATAATGATTTCGATTGATTTAATATTTAGTAATTATAGGTAAGGAGTGTAAAAAATGAAAAGTGTTGTTAAGAAAATTGCTGTGCTTTTTGTTGCTATGGCGTTAATTGCTGTGGCGTGTTTGCCTATGGTTGCTTTTGAGGTTAAGCGTTATTATGGTGATATTGACAATGACGGTAAAGTTACCGTAACAGACGCAAGAAACATTTTGTGCGAGGCTATTGGTATTTATGACAGTGTATTAGGTGAGCACGATTTTGCGGCGGCAGATATAGATGGTGATGGTGAACTTACCACAAAAGATGCAAGACTTGCTTTAAGAATTGCGGCACAGCTCGAAGAAAGAAAATATATGCCGACTTATGAATTCAATAAGCACGAAGAAGATATCGTTGGATTTATAAATGATTACAGAAAAACAGAAAGCGATAGCGAATTAACTGATTTAACGCTTTCAACAGAACTTTCAGCGGCGGCAGACCAGGCGGCAATGGAATTTGCATTGCAGACGGGCACTGCTTTACGACGCGGAAATGGTACATATTACTACACCTTGCTTGATGAAAAGGGTATATCTTATAACTTTGCAGATAAAGTAATTTGTGTTTCAACAACCAGCTATGCTCAATGCTACGATAAAATGTTGAATGATGCACAAAGCAGGAAAGCATTTTTAAGCAAGAATTTCAGTGAAATTGGAATTGGTGCTTTCTCAAGAGATGGCAGAACGGTTTATTGGTGCATAATTCTTATAGGTTAGTTATTGCTCGAAAGGAGAAATTAAAATGAGCGATTATAAAATAGAAACAAAATGTGTTCAGGGTGGCTACACACCGGGTAATGGTGAGCCAAGACAAATCCCGATTTATCAGAGCACAACTTTTAAATATGATACAAGTGAAGATATGGGTAAGCTTTTTGACCTTGAAGCAACAGGCTACTTTTATTCAAGACTTCAGAATCCGACCTGTGATTTAGTTGCTGCTAAAATTGCAGAGCTTGAGGGCGGTACTGCAGCAATGCTTACAGGCTCAGGTCAGGCAGCATCATTCTATTCAGTATTCAATTTAGCTTCAAATGGTGACCATGTTGTTAGTTCATCTGCAATTTATGGCGGTACTTACAACCTCTTTGCAGTTACAATGAAGAGAATGGGTATTGAGTTTACATTCGTTTCACCTGATTGCACAGAAGAAGAGTTAAATGCTGCATTTAAGCCTAATACAAAGGCTGTATTTGGCGAAACAATTGCAAACCCTGCTTTAGCAGTTCTTGATATTGAAAAATTCGCAAAAGCTGCTCACGCACACGGTGTTCCCCTTATTATTGATAATACATTTGCAACACCTGTAAATTGCCGTCCTATTGAATGGGGTGCAGATATCGTTACACATTCAACTACAAAATACATTGACGGTCACGGTGCATCTGTTGGTGGTTGTATTGTTGATTCAGGTAAATTTGACTGGATGGCACATGCAGATAAATTCCCAGGTCTTTGCACACCGGACGATAGCTACCACGGCGTAACTTATGCAGAACGCTTTGGTAAAGAGGGTGCATTCATTACAAAAGCAACTGCACAGCTTATGAGAGATTTAGGCTCAGTTCAATCTCCGCAAAGTGCATTTTATATCAATTTAGGACTTGAAAGTCTTCATGTTCGTATTAAGAGACATTGCGAAAACGGTCTTGCAGTAGCAAAATTCCTTGAAAGCAGCGACAAAATCGAATGGGTTACTTATGCAGGTCTTGAGGGTGACAAATATTACGATTTAGCACAAAAATATCTTCCAAACGGAACCTGTGGTGTTGTCAGCTTCGGTGTCAAGGGCGGAAGAAAAGCTGCTGAAGAGTTTATGAAAAAACTTAAAATTATTGCTATTGAAACTCATGTTGCAGACGCAAGAAGCTGTTGCTTACACCCTGCAAGTGCAACTCACCGTCAGATGAATGACGATGAGCTTCGTGCAGCAGGTGTTTCACCGGATTTAGTTCGTCTTTCCTGCGGACTTGAAAATTCTATTGATTTGATTAACGATATTAAACAAGCACTTGGAGAATAAAAGGAATGCAGAATGCAGAGTGCAGAATGCAGAATTGAGGGACTGCGACGCTATTATAATTACGGCGTAGCCCCGAAATTCTTAATTCTTAATTCTTCATTCTTAATTCAACGAAAGGGGTGAGTGTCTTGCCTATTAAAATTCCAAACGGACTTCCTGCTGTTGATATTTTAGCAGAAGAAAATATATTTGTTATGACGGATACCAGAGCTATAACGCAAGATATTCGTCCTCTTAAAATATTAGTGCTTAATTTAATGCCTAAAAAAATTGAAACTGAAACTCAGCTTTCAAGACTTTTAGGTAATTCGCCCTTACAGGTTGAGTTTGAATTGATTCACACAAAATCACATATCTCAAAAAATACTTCTCAGGAGCATTTGCTCGCTTTTTACAAAACCTTTGATGATGTTAAGCATCAGAAATTTGACGGTCTTATAATCACAGGTGCGCCCGTTGAAAAAATGGAGTTTGAAGATGTTGAATACTGGGAAGAACTCTCTGAAATAATGGAGTGGAGTAAAAAACATGTTACGAGTACATTCCACATCTGTTGGGGTGCTCAGGCAGGGCTTTATTACCATTATGGTATAAAAAAATACCCGTTAAAAGAAAAGCTTTCGGGTGTTTATAAGCACACTGCTGATTATAAAAGGTCAATTCTTTTAAGAGGCTTTGACGATGAATTCTGGGTGCCACATTCAAGAAACACAACTGTCAAAAGAGAAGATATTGAAAAAGTGCCCGAACTTAAAATTTTAGCTTCATCAGAAGAAGCGGGCGTTTATATAGTAACAACTGATAATGGTAAGCAGATTTTTGTTACAGGTCATTCTGAATACGATGCAGATACTCTTAAAAATGAATATATCAGAGATTTGAATGCGGGAATTAACCCGAATATTCCGGAAAATTATTTTCCTCAGGATGACCCAACGAAAGAGCCACAGGCAAAATGGCGTTCACACGCAACACTTCTTTATGCAAACTGGCTTAATTACTTTGTTTATCAGACAACGCCTTATGATATTGAGGATATTGAATAACACGGGGATGTTTTTAAATGGATATTTTTAATATATTAACGCTCATAGGTGGACTCTGCCTGTTTCTTTTTGGTATGAATGTTATGGGTAGTGCCTTAGAGCGAAGTGCCGGCAGTAAATTGGAATCTATGATTGGTAAGCTGACATCTGGTAAATTTGCAGGTTTGCTTACAGGTATGGGTGTTACTGCGGTAATACAAAGCTCATCAGCCACAACAGTTATGGTCGTTGGTTTTGTTAACTCAAGTCTTATGAGCTTAAAGCAGGCAATTCATGTTATTATGGGTGCAAATATTGGTACCACCGTTACAGCGTGGATTCTGAGCCTGAGTGGTATATCGGGCGACAGTGTTTTTCTTAAATTACTCAAGCCGTCATCATTTACCCCGGTTCTTGCATTGATAGGTATTGTGCTTTTTATGTTTATAAAGAGTAACAAGAAAAAGGATATTGGTGTGGTGCTTCTCGGATTTGCTACTCTGATGTTCGGTATGGAAACTATGACCGACGCAGTTTCGGGACTCAGAGATATTCCTGCATTTCAGGAATTGTTTATTATGTTTAAAAATCCAATTCTGGGTGTACTTGCAGGTGCTGTTCTTACCGCTATTATTCAATCAAGCTCAGCGTCTGTTGGTATTCTTCAGGCATTGGCAGCAACGGGAGCTGTCTCTTATGGTGCAGCTATCCCGATTATTATGGGACAGAATATCGGTACTTGTGTTACAGCAATGGTTTCTTCAGTAGGAACAACAAAAAATGCAAAAAGAGCGGCACTTGTGCATTTGTCATTTAATATTATCGGAACAGTTGTTTGTTTAGGGGCTTTTTCTCTTGCAGATGCAATATTTGCTCCGGCGCTGTTAAATGAAAGCGCTACATTTGCCGGAATTGCAACATCACACTCTGTATTTAATATAGTGTGTACGCTGATTCTTTTACCAATGTCAGCACTTCTTGAAAAGCTTGCATACAAGCTTGTTCCTGATGCAAAGCTTCCTGAACAAGTGTCTGAGCTTGACGACAGACTTCTCGCGACTCCTGCTATTGCTTTAGAATGTGCTCACAATCTTACTTTTGATATGGCTAAAATAGCAACCGAAGCACTGAAAAGCAGTATCGAATGCCTTAGTGCTTATGACAAAGGCAAGGCTGAGGCTGTTCGTGATGCCGAAGATAAGACAGACCACTTTGAAGATATTATTGGTAGTTACCTTGTTAAGATTAGCTCAAAACAGCTTAACGAAATCGAGGGTGCAACCGCTTCTATGCTTTTAAAAGCAATCGGAGATTTTGAAAGAATATCTGACCACGCAGTGAATATTCTTGAATCTGCTGAAGAAATGCGTGAAAAGGGTATTGCTTTTTCAGACAGTGCAAAAACAGAAATGGAGTCACTTGCGGCGGCAACTCTTGAAATTGTCGCGTTGTCATATAATGCGTTTATTGAAAAGAATGCCGAGCAGGCAAATCTTGTAGAACCACTTGAACAGGTTATAGACAGAATGAAAGAGCTTCTTCGTACAAGACATATTGACCGTTTGCGTCTGGGTGATTGCGGTATTGAGGCTGGTTTTGTGTGGAGCGACCTTATAACCAATATGGAAAGAGTTTCTGACCATTGCTCCAACATTGCAGGTTGCGTTATGGACACCAAGGAGCAGAATATGAATCTCCACGAATCTCTTAAAATGTTGAGAAGTGACAGTGCATTTTACAGAGAAAAATATGCTGAATACACAAATAAATATCTTTCGTTTGTATAAAAGTAAAAAATCCTATCATTTTAAGTTGATGTTAAACCAATTTTGAATGATAGGATTTTATTTATTTTATTGTAGGGGATATGGGGTTGAGTGGGGTTACCATATTGCATTTTCATTTAACGAGTTCCAGCGGTAAATTGTTTTGTTAACAGGGATTCTTAATTCGCATTCGTAATGATATGGTTTTTTATCAAAATGAAGCCAACAATCAAAAATTGTAGCATTGAAACCTTTGTATTCATAAAGGAATTCTAAACGATATTTCTCATTGTTTATTAAGTTTATTAACTCATTTAAGCTTAATTCTATTCTTTCTGTTCTTCTAAAGAAGTTTTTCTTAAAAGTATAAATTGTTATTTCGTCTTCATTAATAATAAAATCAACTTTCGCAAGATTAGTTCTTGAAATATCATTAGAAGTGTTGGCATCGTGCTCGGGTGTAACCCAAAAGCCGTTATCAAAAGTAAAAGTTAAGGTTGTGTTGGTGGTATCTATATGCGTTGCAAAACAATCGTGGAGAGAAACATAAGAAGTGTTAGTATCGTTATGTGTAAAGTTTGTTTTCATAAAAATTACCCGTTATTCTTCAAATACACTTTGTCCTTTAGAACCATCAGGGTTTATATAATAACCATCAACAATTTCTTTTAAACTACCACCAAATAACCAACCTTTTGATTCTACAAATTTAATGAATTGTTTTTCAAATTCTTCGAGTGTTAGTTGGGGTTGGATTTCTATGCAACCATTTATTTTTATTTCTTTCATATATCCACAAGCTTTCTTGTTAAAATGTAAATTCTACTGTTCTTGGTGTATCTGCTTCGAAAGTAATTTCTTTTACATCATCAGAAATCCCACATGAAATGGTTAATGTCTGGTTGATTTCAGATGTGATTGTAGCAATGATAACGGAATTTTTAAAATCCCATCTTAAAGAATCTATAACACATCTGTTTCGTGTTCTTATTCCGCAGATTTCACCATTTTCAAAGCTTTTTGGCGTAGCGGGTAAAAATTCAATTTTATCGCTATAAGAATAAATAAGACTTTCGTTTATAATTCCTAAATAACCTATTGTAAAGTCGGTGCAATAACAACTGTTCCTGTCGTAGTCGTGGTTTGTCATCATAGAATCATAATATATTCCGTGATTCATAAGATTTACAAGAGAATCTTCAACTGCAACTGAATCTTTGAGTCTTGCACCAATCAACGCTCTGTGTACTAACGCGTGACTTGCCTGGTTTTCACTTGCCCTGTTTAAAATTGCCTGGTCACACGCTTTTTTGAGTGCGTCATCGTCTTGCGTTTCAAACATTGGCCAAGCACAGTAAAGATGGCTTAAATGTCTGTGTAAATTGTTTTCTGCGAATTCATTTGCCGCCCATTCTTTGAGTGCGCCTGTTTCATCGTAAAGGTAAGGTGGCAATTTGCTTAAAAGTTCGTCCCAGTAACTTGTGTCGGCATTTTCGTCAATGCTTTTCTGGATTTCAATAAGCATTAAAAGGTTGCTTTTACAAGCAGATATATCTATTGCTGCGTTTGCAACAGATGGACTAGGATAGTTTTCAGGATTGTTTTCAGGTGAATAACTCGGTAAAATTGCATAAGTTTCATTTTCGAGTAATTCTGTTTTACCTTTTTCGAAATGCACTTCACCATTTTTGTCGGTGTAGTATTCAGGTGTCATTATCTGGTCCCAATAATTTGCAGATTTAATAAGCAAAGGTAAAAGAATTTCACTTCTTAAATCAAGAGCTCCTTTTTCTCTTATTGCTTTTATATCTTCATCTGTTAAATCTTCTTCTGTTACTGAAAGTACAGATTTTAATTTGTTTAAATCGAATTCATTTGTAACAGGGATATTAACATCGCCATAGCAAAGTAAAGTTTCGTAAAGTGGGTTAAGCATCCACGAAGCACCAGCATTCCAATAACGGAAAGGGTATGGGTAACAGGTTTCTGTTATAACTGCTTTGTCACCATCAGTATTTACTGGTGCCTGAATTGCGTCAGTAAATCCGTGAGTTGCTTTTGCATTTTCTTCCCAGTCGGGCATCTGCCTTAAAAGGAAAGTTGCATAGCCTATGTAACTTGAAGTCATATTGCTTGTGTTGAGTGAAGAAGTCTGTAAATTGACATTAGCATCCATTGTATATTTACTACCCCAGCCAGGTGCCCATTCGCCAGTCCACATACCACCAAGTCTTGAAGTTGAATAGCCAGAGCAACAAAGGTATGCATAGCGACCGGAATAATAAGCTCTTTCTGCTAAATCGTTGTTGATTTTATTTTTACCCATTTGCTTGAATATGAGTTTTTCGTTTGAAACCCCGGAGTCGTTTTCTGCAAGTGAAAAAGTAACTTTGTTATATTCACTTGCAAAAATTTTGGAGTGCTCTTTTATAGCGTTTTCGTAACTGAAAATATCATCTTCTGAGTATTTGTTTTTGATTTCAATTGCTTTCTTTGTTAATTTCTCAATAAGTCTGAATTCTGTTTTTTCCTCGAATTCTTTTATTGTGCCTGCTTCATAATCCCTGTCAGAAATAGCAATAAGATAAACATTGTCGGCATCAGTAATTTTAATGCCAGGATTTTCTTTGCCGCAATATTGAGTATCTGGTACATCTTCAAGAGCAACTTTTTCTTTTGTGCCACCTTGGGCTATAACATAAACAACTGTTGCATATGCACCATTTTTTAGTTCGCTTTCTTTATATTCAGGGTAGTGAGCAATAAATGAAATAGTGTCTGCGCTTTCAGAAACAAGTTTTTTGTATTTTAAGTCGATTTCGCTACCATTCTCAAAATTTGCAAAGGTAGAAATATCATCGAATGAAAGAGTTAAATTGATTTTTTTGCCTTTTGTGGATTTTGAAATTTTAGTAATGGTCGCGTTGTCGGTTTGTGAAGTGAAAGAAACTCTTTCCCAGGTGCCTGAGAAGTTTGTGTATTTAACACCAACTTCGGCGGTTTCATAATTTGTGTATCTGTAGTACTTTACGGTTGGTTGCCATTTTCCGGTTAATCTCAAAGCACCACCTGGGTGGAACGAATAAACATCATCGTAACTTGCGTTGTCAACGATGTCTTTACTTTCTGCAATGCTTTGCTTTACTGTTTCTAATTCGTCTGATGTATCAGGACAGTAACGTACCTTTTCATTAGGCATTATAAAGTGTATGTTCTGGTAAATAAGCGAATCACTGTAAGGAGCACCGCTTGTAATTACCCCTTGTAGTCCGTTACCTGAAATCATACCATTACGCCATGTGTCAGTATTATTTTCTTTAGTTTGGGAAAGCTTATAGTATCTTTCAGAATAACACGCTTTATTAGTGTTTGTGAAAGAATTGCTTATATAGTCAAAGCTATCACCTGGAACAATAAACGAACCTATAAACTGAAAAGTGGTTAAAATTAAGCTTAATATCATTCTTACAACGCCCATAATGCACCATCCATTCTTTGTTGTCGATATTGTAACATAAAAAGGTGATAGGTGCAATTGCAAAAATTATTTTTAAATTTATAAAAAAGCATTGACATTTAAAAATGAATGTGTTAATATATCACCCGTGATAATTGCAGAGGTACCGAAGTGGTTATAACGGAACGGTCTTGAAAACCGTCGTACGGCAACGTACCGTGGGTTCGAATCCCACCCTCTGCGCCAAAGCCTTTCTTTAAGAAAGGCTAATTTAATAATAACCGAGATGGTTACCAATGGAGAAGTACTCAAGTTGGTGACGAGGCGCCCCTGCTAAGGGCGTAGGTCGGGAAACCGGCGCGAGAGTTCGAGTCTCTCCTTCTCCGCCAAAACGAAAATCCGTTCTCGCAAGAGGACGGATTTTCGTTTTGTATTATTCATTTTTCATTATTCATCATTCTCTATTCATTAAAAGAACGGATTTTCAATGAAAACCGAATATTATAAAATTTTCCAAATACTATTTATTAAGTAAAATATTGCAATTTTGTTTAATTTAGTGTAAAATAATAAAATCTATTATTTGGAGTGGTACTATGAATTACAAGCTTACAAAAAAACAGGCTAAAGAGATGCTTGAAAATCGTCTTCTTCATTTCTTCGGCGTTTCTACTGAAAATGCTTCCTATGAGCAATATTACAGAGCAGTCGCAATGATTCTCAGAGATATGATGACAATGGGCAGAGGCGAAACAGTTAAGAAATCTGATGAAACAGGTAAAAAGAATGTTTACTATCTTTCAATGGAATTTCTTATGGGTCGTTCTCTTAAAAATAATCTTTATAACCTTAATCTTACAGATACATTTAAAAGTGTGCTTAAGGATTTTGGTATTAAATTAGATGACCTTTATGAATGCGAGCCTGATGCAGGTCTCGGCAACGGTGGTCTTGGCAGACTTGCAGCGTGCTATTTAGATGGTCTTGCAACTCAGGGCTATTCTGCAAGAGGTTATTCTATTCTTTATGAATATGGTATTTTCCGTCAGAAGCTTATTGACGGCAGACAAACTGAGCTTCCTGACAACTGGCTTCCTGGTGGCGATGTGTGGCTTGTACCAAGAGAGAGCAGCTCAGTAGATATTACTTTTGAGGGTACTGTTAAAGATACCTGGGATGAGCAATATCACCATGTTGAAATTGAAAATGGTACAGTTATTAAGGCTGTTCCTTACGATATGTTTGTTCCCGGTAAGGATGGTAAATGTGTTAGTATTCTTCGTCTCTGGACGGCACGCGCACCTGAGTTTGATATGAAGCTCTTTAATCAGGGTGACTACATTCGTTCAATGGAACGACAGGCAATGGCTGAGGTTATAAGCAAGGTGCTCTATCCGTCAGATAATCATCCTGAGGGTAAGGCTTTAAGACTTCGTCAGCAATATTTCCTTGTTTCTGCTTCTGTTCAGGATATTGTCCGTCACCATTTAAGAGTTAATGGTACTCTTGACAATTTCTCTGAAAAGGTTGCAATTCATATTAACGACACACATCCTACAATGGCAATTCCTGAGCTTATGAGAATTCTTCTTGATGAATGTGGATTCGGATGGGATGACGCCTGGAATATGGTTACTAAAACCATGGCTTACACTAACCACACAGTTATGAGCGAGGCTCTTGAGTGCTGGAGTGAAGACCTCGTTAAGCGTCTTATTCCTCGTGTATATGAAATTATTAAAGAGATTGACAATCGTTTCAGAAGTTATATCTGGGAAACAACACACGATGCTGACTATGTAGAAAGAACCGCTATTATTTCCGGTGGCGTTGTTCGTATGGCAAATCTTTGTGTTGCAACCTGTCACAGTGTTAACGGCGTTTCTGCACTTCACAGCCAGATTCTTAAAGATACACTCTTTAATGACTTCTACCGCTTAATGCCGGATAAATTCACAAATGTTACAAATGGTATTGCTCACAGGCGTTGGCTTTGCCAGGCGAACCCAAGACTTACTTCATACTTAACAGAGCTTTTAGGCAATAATAAATTTGTTTATGATGCAGATAATCTTGCAAAGCTCAATGAGTATAAGGATGACAAGGATGTGCTTGATAAGTTAGCAGAAATCAAAATGGAAAATAAAAAAGAATTTGCTGATTTTATTAAGAAAACTACCGGTCAGGAGCTTGATGTTAACTCTATTTTCGATGTTCAGGTTAAAAGACTTCACGAATATAAGCGTCAACATCTTAATGCATTCAACATTGTTCTTGATTACCTTACAATCAAAGAAAATCCGGATGCAGAATTCACACCACACACTTATATTTTCGGTGCAAAGGCAGCTCCGGGCTACCATGTAGCACAAAGAATTATTTCTTTCATTTTAGCATTAGCAGATTTAGTTAATAATGACCCTGATGTTAAAGGCAGACTTAAAATTCTTTATGTTGAAGATTACAATGTAAGTAACGCTGAAAAGCTTATGCCTGCGGCAGATGTTTCAGAGCAGATTTCTCTCGCTGGTAAAGAGGCAAGCGGTACAGGTAATATGAAGCTTATGATGAACGGTGCAATTACAATTGGTACACTTGATGGTGCCAATGTTGAAATCCACGAAGCAGTAGGCGACGACAATATGTTCTTATTTGGTATGAGAACTGAAGAGGTTAATTCTTTAAGAATGCGTGGCTATGATCCGATGAGCTTCTATAACAATAATGAGGATATAAGAAAAGTGCTTGACTTTATTTCAAGAGGAATAAATGGTCAGAACTTTACTGATATCAGCGGTACAATTATGCATCACGATCCATTTATGGTGCTTGCAGATTTTGCAGATTACAGACGCGCACAGCAAAAAATGGTTGAAACATTTAAAGATAAGAAAAAGTGGAATAAGATGATGCTCAGTAATATTGCAAATTCAGGCAGATTTGCGGCAGACAGAGCTATAAATGAATATGCAAAAGATATCTGGAATGCACAAAAAATCTAAGGAATACTCAGTTTTTTGGAGATTTTAAAAAAATATTCATAAAACATTAATGAATTGTCAAAAAAATATTGACTTTTTAATGATTTTAATGTATCTTTATTCTATAAACGTGTGAAAGCACGACTTATAAGTTTTAAATGGATGTTTCCAAGATTTTGAAAGGGGTATAATACCAATGAAAAGTTCAGACTTAAAAGTTGTAGCTATTATTCTCAGTATTGCTTTATTCTTCACAATTATCACAAGTAATGCTGTTTCAATAGCTTCAGTTGTAATCCTCGCAAAAGGTGGCACAGGTGCTCCTGTTCAGACTGTTGCTCCTGGCACAGATGTTCAGCAACAACAAGGTACAACAAACAATGGCAGTGGCTATGTTGACAACTCTGGTAATCAGGGTAGCACAGTAACACCAGACGCAACAACACCAAGTGGTGATGCAGGTAACACAGGTAATACAGGTAATACTGGCAACACAGGTAATACCGGCAACACAGGTAACACAGGTAATACTGGTAACACAGGCAACGCAGGTGGCAACACAGGTAACACAGGCAATGCAGGTGGCAACCAAGGTGGTGCTCAGGCAGGTGCTATTGACCAGGCTGCTCTTAAAATTTTCCAGGATGCTGTAAATGATATTAAAAACAATGCTTCTGCTGGTTACAAAAACAAAGCATGGCAAGTTATAAAAGAAATCAACATTGGTAACTCAATTCTTGAGAATATCATCAAGGGTTTCGTAACATCAGAAGAAAAAGCTGAAACAAAAGATAATCCTAAGGGCTCAGAAGATTGTCAGAATCGTATGCCTGTAAGTAACCCACAATTATCAGAGATTGAAAGCGTTAAACAGGAAAAGAAAGACGGTAACCTTGTTATTACTATCGTTATGAAGGATAAGGTTAATCCTGAAGAGGGTAAGGATGGCGTAGCACTTATGTCAAGAGACCTTCTCTACTTAACAGCAGTTACAAACGAAATTGAAAACAACAAGGCTATTCAGGCTGTTGTAAGAGAGCTTGAAACTGCAGAATTAAATTACCAGAAATTTACAGTTGTTGCTACAATGACTGCAGATGGTAAGCAGTTCAAGGAAATTACTCACTACTGCGAAGCAGCTTTAACTGCTAAAGCAAAGCTTATTGTTGGTTCACTTGAGGGTAGCGGTGTTCTTGTATTCAATGCAAGATATTGGGATTTCGTATATTAATAAAACCCTTTTAGAATTACATAAGACCGATTTGTGCAAACAAATCGGTCTTTTTTGTTTATCTTAACAATAAAATATATATTGACATTTCTGTTATTTTGAGGTAATCTATTATTGTATATAAATATGCCTAATAAGATGGCTGAAAATTGAAAGGGGTATAATACCAATGAAAAGCTCAGACTTAAAAGTTGTAGCTATTATTCTCAGTATTGCTTTATTCTTCACAATTATTACAAGTAATGCTGTTTCAATAGCTTCAGTTGTAATTCTCGCAAAGGGTGGCACAGGCGCTGCTCAGACAACACCAGGTGGCACAACTTCTACAACACCGGGCGGTACAACTTCTACAACACCAGGTGGTACAACTTCTACAACACCGGGCGGAACAACTTCTACAACACCAGGCGGCACAACTTCTACAACACCAGGTGGTACAACTTCTACAACACCAGGCGGTACAACTTCTACAACACCAGGCGGTACAACTTCTACAACACCAGGTGGTACAACTTCTACAACACCAGGTGGCACAACACAGAAACCTGCAGGTCAGACAAAAACTGCTAAAGAAGTTCTTGACATTTACACAAAGGTTATGAATAAAGCTAAAGCAGATAAACCTGCTTACACAAAGGTTGAGTATCAGGAGCTTCCAAGCGATGCAAACAGCCGTGTTATTTCAAAGGGTGCAAATCTTGTTGGTACACTTCTTGACCTTGTTGACAGACTTGGTATTATGACTACTCCTGAGGCTGCAAAAGCTGATCCTGACATTTCTGAAAAAGGCTCAGATATGCGATGGTTCCCTGTTTATAAAGAAGAAAAAGGTTGCTATCTTACAGATGTAAGTGCTATTAAAGATTATAACTATGAAGATTTAGGTGGCGACAAGGCAAGAGTTACTATCATTCTTAAAGATGAACTCAATCCAGAGCCAATGGCAGAGGGTGCAACATCTTCTCCAAGCAACACAGGTGCTATTTTCTCACCACTCGCTAAGGCTGATATTGATGAAACAATCAATGGTGGTGTTGTTAAAGCGGTTATTCAAGGTGTTACTTATAGCCTTAATTACCACGATTGCACAGCAATTATTGAATATAACACAAAAACTAATGAGCTTATTAAGGTTGAGCAATATATGAATGTTGCAATTTCCGGCGGCGGTAAGATTTTTGGTATTTCTGAAATCAAAATTGATAAACAAGAGCTTATAAATACAATTCTTATTACAGATTTCCAATATTAAGAAAAATGAAAACCATCTCAAATGAGATGGTTTTCTAATTAGAGGTTTTGTTATGAAATTAAAAATATTTTCATTATTACTTTCTTTAATTGCTTGTGCTTCACTCTTCATTCTTCCTGTCAGTGCAAGTGCATCGGTTGAATTACCAATAGATGTAAATGAAAGATATACTGACATCAATTATCGCGACGAAACTAATGTTTACGGCGAAGTTGTTACAGAAGAGGAACAACAGGACTTAGAAACCAGGAAAACGGTTTATATAGTAATTCTCTCCATTCTCTTCGTGGTTTCAATTGTAATTCTCATAGTTACGGTAAAAAGGGCGAAGGACGACAAACTTCTTCCAGAGGAAAAAGAGGAAACAGGAAGCAGGAAACAGTAAACAGGATTTTTGAAATTGAAAAATGAAAGTTGAAAATTGTGGGACCTGCGGTCGGCTTTATATTCGTTTTGTTTAAGATAAGAGATAATAGTGGATGGAGAATAGTTTCGGACCTGCGTTGGCGATTATAATTAAATAACAACAAAAATATCCTATCATTTAAAGTTGGTTTTAAGAACAGCTAAAAATGATAGGATGTCTTTTTTCTATTGTTACCTGTTTTCTGCTTTCTGTTTCCTGTTTTCTGAAATCAAAGAAAGTTTTCAACTTTCTTTGATTTCTCCCGCTTTCTTAAGACAAATCTTAGAAACAGCAGGGCCAATGAGCTCATAAACTAATGTTCCACAAAGAATGATTGTTCTGATTTCTGTTGCATATTCCGGCAAAACATTTGCAGCGGCAAGTGAAAGACCAATTGCAACACCAGCCTGTGGAATAAGTGCAGGGCCTAAATACTTTTTAATATTTTTGTCAGCTTTAGAAATAATCGCACCAAGTGTAGAGCCGAACATCTTACCAAATACTCTGAATACTATGTAAATTACACCTGCAAGTCCGACTGACGGAAGCACAGACAGCTTTAAATCTGCACCACTTGCTACGAAGAAAAGCATAAAAATAGGTGGGGTGATTTTATCGCACAGCTTCATTATGTGGCCTACATCGTTTGACATATTTGCAATTACTGCACCCATTGCCATACAGAAAAGAAGTGACGAAAAACCGACAAGCTGAGAAAGTCCTAATCCAACAAAGATAAAGCCTACAATAAGAGCCATTCTGTTGCCGTCTTTTTTGAAATATTTTAACGGAATTAAGAAAATAAATCCTAAAATTGCACCAACAACCAAGGCACCGCCAATTTCAATAACGGGAGCTAAAACTAATTCTTTAACAGAAGTTGCAGTGCCTGCTAAAGCAGTGGCAAGTGC
This sequence comes from Oscillospiraceae bacterium, assembly GCA_015065785.1. Lineage (GTDB taxonomy): Bacteria > Bacillota > Clostridia > Oscillospirales > Acutalibacteraceae > DTU089. Next base: position 39,381 of record SVPR01000003.1, read on the forward strand.
AATTGAGAGCGAATACATAATAAGCGCAGTTGCGTCATCAATAGCAACAACCGAAAGCAAGGCTTCGCTAACAGGGCCTTTTGCCTTGTATTGTTTAATAACCATTATTGTCGCCGCAGGAGCAGTAGCAGCCGCAATTGAGGCTAACACAAGCGAGAATGTAGGTGTGTGACCTGTTGCCATTAAAGCTATTACAACAAAAACTACGGCAAATAATGACTCAAGACAAGCAATAATAATCGGCGTTGCACCTACGCGCTTAAAATAGCTTATTTTAAATTCATTACCTATGGAAAAGGCAATGAAGCCTAAAGCACAGTCAGAAATAATAGAAATATCGCTTACGAATTCTTCTGATAAAAGACCTAATACACCGGGGCCAATTAAAAGTCCTGCCAAAAGGTAGCCTGTAACATTAGGTAGCTTTATGAGCTTCATTAGTCTGCCAACTGCCATACCAACGAAAATCATAATGCCTAAATTTAAAAATGTGTTAAGGGAGAGTGAAGATAACATCAGTGTGACATTCCCTCCAGATAATCAATAGGCAAGGTGAAGAGAATACCTGTGTCAGGTTTGTCGAGTCCACCTGTTACATCATTTGTGATTTTTGAAATTTCTTTAACCATTTCTTCCTTGGTTACCATAAGAATTGTTTTATTTTCAGTGTGTTCAGGGTTAAAAAGACTTCTTAAAGAACCAATAAACCTGAATTCATCGTGTTCGTATAATTCCTGAAGCATACCTTTACTGTCAATAATTGTAGCACCGGAAATTTTATTTTCGGTAAACGCTTCTAAAAGCTCTTCAAGACATTCTGTTTTATTTAAGATTATAACTAAAAGCTTCAAAATAATGCTCCTTTCGTTGCCTTGTTATTTTGAATAAATTTTATCATTCTCAATATTTTTTTACAATGTGATAATTGTATAAACTTAATATTATTAGTAGTGGATTTTTATTCAAAATAACAATTTGAAAAAAAGCACTTTACTTTAGCGTGCTAATGTGATAATATGATAACACAAAAACAGAAACACTAAGGTGTTTTAAATTTGGAGGTACATAAAATGAAAAAAGTATTAGCATTAGTTTTAAGTCTTGTACTCGTAGTTGGCGTTGTTGCTGTTTTTGCTGCTTGTGGTGGCGATAAAGAGCCAACAGGTGATGAAGCAAAGAAAACAGTTATTGTTGGTTACACAATTTATGAACCAATGAACTACAAAGATGAAAATGGTAAACTCGTAGGTTTTGATACAGAACTTGCAGAAAAAGTTTTTGGTAACTTAGGTTACAAAGTTGTTTTCCAAGAAATTGACTGGAACAACAAATATACTGACCTTAACACAAACACAATTGACTGTGTATGGAATGGTTTTACTGCTAACACAGCAGATGATGACGGTGTTTTACGTTCAGAAAAAGTTGACTTCTCATATAACTATATGGAAAACCGTCAGGTAGTTGTTGTTAAAGCAGATGCAGGTATTGAAAAGGCAGAAGACCTCAATGGTAAACTCGGTATTGCTGAAAGCGGTTCAGCTGGTGAAACTTATGCAAAAGCATTTGAAGGTACAACATTCAAAGGCTTCACAAAACAAACAGATTGCCTTGTTGACATTAAAGCAGGTACAGCAGACTTCGCAGTAGTTGACGCACAGCTTGCAAAGAGCTATGTTGGTAAGGGTGACTATGCAGACCTTAAAATCGTTGATGGTCTTTCAAGTGATGTTGAATACTATGCAATCGGCTTCAAAAAAGGTAGTGAGCTTACTGCAAATGTTAACGCACAGCTCGATGCATTAGCAAAAGATGGTACAATCGCAGCTCTTGCAGAAAAATATGGTGTTCAGAACACTGCAATCACAGATTTCTCTGACCAGAAATAATTTATTGGAGTTTAATATATGACTTTTTTAGAAGTTACATCGTTTTTGTTTGATGGCTTCATAATATCGTTATTGATCTTTGGGGTGACCTTATTATTAGGTGCACCCCTCGGATTGCCTATAGCGTTCTGTTCTATGAGCCGTTTCAAGCCTTTAAAATATCTTTCAAAAGTAATAGTGTGGATTGTAAGAGGGATTCCTCTTATGCTACAGATTTTTATAATTTACTATGTGCCTGGTCTCGTGTTTGGTTTTCAGTTATTCGGTCAGGTTGACAGATATTTCTTATTAGAATATGGAATAATGGATGCCGGTAGAATTACTGCAGTTTTAATTGCATTTACTCTTAATTATGCTTGTTATTTCTCTGAAATTTACAGAGGTGGTATTGAAAGTATTTCAAAAGGTCAGTACGAAGCAGGTTATGTTTTAGGTATGACTAAATCTCAGATTTTCAGAAAAATCATTTTAAAGCAGGTTATTCAGAGAATTGTTCCGCCAATGAGCAATGAAATTATTACGCTCATTAAGGATACTGCTCTTGCTAACTGCATTATGGTTTGTGAAATTATTAAGCAGGCGAAAGAGCTTGCCGCAACAAAAGCTATGATTTGGCCGTTGTTCTACACAGGCGTTTTCTACTTATTATTTGTAGGACTGCTTACAGTAGTTTTGGGCAAATTGGAAAAGAAACTGAGTTATTTCAGGAGTTAAGTTATGTCGATTTTAGAGGTAAAAAACATTAAAAAAGCTTTCGGTAAAACCGAGGTTTTAAAGGATGTAAGCTTCACATTAGAAGAGGGCGAAGTTTTAAGCATTATTGGTTCATCGGGTAGCGGTAAAACAACTATTCTCCGTTGTATAAATCAGCTTGAAACTGCTGACAGTGGCTTTATAAAGGTTAATGGCGAGGTTTTCTTTGATGGTAATAATAAATCAAAGAAAGAGGACCCTAAGGAGAAAAGAAGAAAACAGCTTTTAGTAGGGCTTGTTTTCCAGAACTTCAACCTTTTTCCGCAGTATAATGTTTTAGAAAATGTTACACTTGCGGCGAAGCTTCAGGCTAAAGAGTTACCGGATTATAAAGAAAATAAAGCAAAAATAAATGAAGAAATTGACAGAAAGGCTAAAGATATTTTAGGCAAGGTTGGTCTTTTAGATAAGCTTTCTAACTACCCTTGTGAGCTTTCAGGTGGTCAACAGCAAAGAGTTTCAATTGCCCGTGCTTTAGTGCTTGAGCCAAAAATTCTTTTCTTTGATGAACCAACTTCTGCACTTGACCCTGAACTTACAGGTGAAATTTTAAAGGTTATTAAAAGCCTTGCAGAAGAAAAGGTAACAATGGTTATTGTTACTCACGAAATGTCATTTGCAAAGGCAGTTTCTTCAAAGGTTATTTTTATGGATAACGGCGTTATTGAAGAAGAGGGCACACCTGAAGAAGTGTTCGATAACCCAAAATCACACAGAACTAAAGAATTTATTTCTAAGTTTGAGGATTAAATTGAAAATCGTATTTATTGAAACAAAACAAACCTCACCGATTATTACCGGCGAGGTTTTTTATATTAAGCAAAAATCGCTTGAGGTGGCTATTCTGTGGGCAATTTTTCAGTTACGAAAGCTTACCACCGCCCCTGATTTATGCGGATTTTTACTTAATATATATTATGTGGAAGAAATAAAATCTGTGAGTAGAAAATAACATAAAAGCGAAAGAAAATTTGTTCGTTTAAATATTGTAATCTCAAGTTTAATATGTTATAATGCCAATGTGGAAACTCACCATTTGCTATTGAGTTTTAATCTTTTTGTAAATGGTTGATGGTAAAAAGGCGGTTACCTCCTTGACCTGCGGTAAGCGGTTGGAGGTGCATTTGCTTCCGTAGGTGGATTTGAATTCCCAAAAATCTTACCAAAGGAGGATGTAGTGCAATGACTTTTTCTTTGTTTATAAGTACGATTGGATTTATTGGTGCATTAGCCAGCATTATTTCCTTAATTGTTTACATATACGATAGAAAGAAAAAGTAAGCCGTCTCCAGCACAGACGACTTACTTGATTCGAGATTAAATCTCACTTCTTGTTAACTTTTCTGTGGTAACCGTCTTGGGTTTCCACAACCTTTTTGAAAGAAATCTTCTTTCATACATAATATACTATAAATAAATCATATTGTCAACCCGAATTTGTTATGAGCATAAATGGAGACAGTTTTCTGTGGTTAGAGTAGCTTCTAAATCATAGAACTGTCTCCTTATATATTATTTAGAACTTTTAATATAATATCGCTGAACGCAGTCAAATCACCATTTAATGAATTTGTGTATTCATCAATAGCAACATCATCAGCACTGTCAGAAATTTTTCTTATGCTTACAAATGGAATTTTGCCTAAAAGGTAGCAAGCAGCAGCTAAAGCACCGCTTTCCATATCGAAAGATTTAATGTTGAAAATCTCTTTGTATTTGTCGCGTCTTTCTTTATCTGTCAAGAAAAAGTCGCCGGTACCGAGGTTTCCGTGTGTGTAACCATCAATAGCTTTTACTTTATTTGCGAGTTCTGAATCACATTTGTATATGTAATCCTCCTGACCCGGCTTCTGACCCGGTAATCTGCCGATTGGTGTTAAGTCAAAGTCACATTCAACGCAAGAGTCAGAAACAATAATTTCGCCCTTTTTAACGCCTGAAACTGCACCACTCCAGCCTGTGTTAATAACGCCGTCATATTCACCTGAAGTAAGAGCGAGTGCGGCACCCATTGCGGCATTTACTTTACCAATGCCAAAGCAAACTGTAGTTACCTCGTGATTGTTGTAGCTAAAATCAAAAGCAGGCATATGCTTTATTTTATATTCTTTCTTTACTAAATCGCCTAAAGAATTTTTGCAAGGGTTAAATTCATCAATGTCTGCAATTAAAACAAGATATTTCATATTTAAACTTCCTTTCAATATTGATTATTGATTTAATGCTTCGTGTAAAGCATGAGCTAACTGGTCAGGGCAAGAGGTTGATTTAAAACCGCAGGTAATGCCTGAAATAAGTGGAATTACTTCTTCAGCATTTTTACCTTCAACGAGCGCTGAAATGCCTTTTAAATTGCCGTTACAGCCACCCTCAAAGTTAACATTTTTTACAATTCCGTCTTCTAAATCAAAAGTGATTTTTCTTGAACAGGTTCCTTTTGTTTTATAAGTGTAAGTCATTTTACATCCTCGCTTTCATTTTCTTTTTTCATAACGGTTAACGCCTGGTTAATAGCATCAACAGGTGATTGCTTCGGCAAAACCTTAACTGAAATATAAGGCTTTGCACCTGCAGAAACCATAATTCTGCCACGCATATATTTTCCTAAAAGTCCTACTTTTTTCATATCTATCATCTGTGAATAAAGTAAAACATTGTCGCCCTTTTGTCCTATTTCATAAATTCCGAGCTCCGCTGCTGTATTTCTTAAAAGAGAAATCTTAATAAGACCCTCAACACTCTTTGGCGGGTCGCCGAAACGGTCGATAAGCTCATCCAATACATCAGAAGCATCTTCATCGTTTCTTATATCTGCAATTCGCTTGTAAATTGCGAGTCGTTGAGGCAGGCTTTCAATGTATTTTTCAGGAATGTGAGCATCAATTCTTATATCAATAAGACATTCTTTAGAAAGTGCTTTTGGTGTTTCACCCTTTTCTTCGCTGACTGCCTCTGAAAGTATTTTCATATACATATCATAACCGACAGTTTCCATATGACCGTGCTGTTCTGCACCTAAAAGATTACCGGCACCTCTTATTTCTAAATCTCGCATTGCGATTTTAAAGCCGGAACCGAATTCTGTGTATTCTTTAATTGCTTCAAGTCGGCGCGTTGCAATCTCTGAAAGATTTTTGTCCTTTCTGAAAGTCAAAAAAGCAAAACCGCGTCTTGAAGAACGACCAACACGACCACGAATCTGGTGGAGCTGACTAAGTCCCATATTCTCTGCACTTTCAATGATAAGTGTGTTTGCGTTTGGAACATCAACACCTGTTTCAATAATGGTAGTGCAAACGAGAATATCAATTTCACCCTCTAAAAGTGAACGCCATATATCAGAAAGTGCATCCTCACTCATTTTGCCGTGAGCAACGCCAATATTAGCATCAGGGATTAAATCTCTTATCATCAAAGCAGTTCTTTCAATATCCTCAACCTTATTGTGAAGATAATAAACCTGACCGCCACGGCGAAGCTCTTTTTTCATAGCTTCGGCTAAAATTCCCCAGTCGTGCTCTAAAACATAAGTCTGAACAGGGAAGCGGTCTTGCGGAGCTTCTTCAATAACAGACATATCACGAATACCCGACATAGCCATATTCATAGTTCTTGGGATAGGCGTTGCAGAAAGTGTAAGGCAGTCAACCTGCGGATATAATTCTTTAAGCTTTTCTTTCTGACCAACACCGAAGCGTTGTTCTTCGTCAACTATAATTAATCCTAAATCTTTAAACTGAATATCTTTTGAAATAAGACGGTGCGTGCCGACGATTATATCGAGTGAGCCGCGCTTTAATTTTTTGATGATTTCAGTTTGTTGCTTTGGTGTTCTGAAACGAGATAACATTTCGGCATTTATCGGGAAGCCCTCAAATCGTTTCATAATTGTGTTGTAGTGCTGTAATGCAAGAATGGTTGTAGGAACTAAAATTGCACATTGCTTGCCGTCTGCAATGCATTTGAAAGCGGCACGAAGAGCTACTTCAGTTTTACCAAAACCGACATCACCACAAAGAAGTCTGTCCATCGGGTGTGGCTTTTGCATATCGTGCTTTATTTCTCTTATAGTGCGAAGCTGGTCTTCAGTTTCTTCAAATTCAAAGCGTCGTTCAAAATCGTTCTGCATATCAATATCCTCAGAAAATTGATAGCCCTCTGTCTTTAATCGCTTTGAATAAAGTGCAATTAACTCTTTCGCCATATTTTTGGCAGAAGCTTTTACTCTCTGTTTTGCTTTTTCCCAATCAGTACCACCAAGACGAGAAAGCTTTAAGGTCTTTTGCTCGTCCTTAGGGCCAATATATTTAGAGATTAAGTCAAGCTGGGTAACAGGCACATAGAGAGTGTCACCCTTAGCATATTTAACCTTAATGTAGTCTTTGGTAAGTCCGCTGACCTCCATTTTTTGAATTCCCTCAAAAATACCAATGCCGTGAACTGCGTGCACAACATAATCGCCACGGGTTAATTCTTCAAGACTTTGAATTACATCGGCGGCTTTGAATGATTTTCTGCGCTTCATATTAACAGAATTTGTAACTCTGCCATAGGTGAAAATCATAAATTTTTCATTAGGGTAGGTGAAACCACTTGAAATTCCACCGGTAGTAACACTTACAGTTTTTTGTGGGAATTCAGAGGGTAATGTGCCTAAATAAATTGCTTTGATATCTTCTGCCTCAAGGGCTTCAACAAGTCCCTTTGCAGCCTTTTCTGTACCTGCATTTACTATGCAGGTCACATTTTTTTTGAGTGCAGGACGCAGGTCGTCAAGCAAAATTGAAAGTGTACCATTCCAGATTGGTAACTGTTGTGTGTTAAAGGTTGTAAGTGTCTTGACAGGTGTGTCAAAGCTACCTCTCGGGAGGCTGTCAAGGTAAATAGCTTTACACTCCTCGTAAATGCCGAAAAACTCAGTAATACTGAGGGTTATGCGGTCTAATCCCTTTGTTAAAATACCGTTTTCAAACTGTGCTTTTATCTCTTCAAGCATCAATTTGTGTGCATTAGTAGCACTATCCTTAACACCTGCAGTTTCACAGATGTAAAGCAAATCGCCTTTACAAAAATCGAATATAGAAGCAGGCTTTTCATAGGCTAAATTCAAGTATTTATCTAAAGAAGCAATTCTTATACCTGCACTTAAAGCGTCAATATCCTTTAAAAGATTTTGCTTGACCTTTTGTGAGCCTTTACCTGAAACCTGAGAATAAAATTCTTCTATCTTTTCTTTTAAATCTGAATCACTATCAAAAAGAATTTCTGTTGCAGGTGCAATTTCAGTGAATTTTAAAATATCAGTTCTTCTTTGAGTTGATGGGTCAAATTCTGAAATAGCATCTATTGCGTCGCCCCAGAGCTCAATTCTTACAGGGCGTTCAGCATTAACAGGGAAAAAGTCAACAATTCCGCCACGATGTGCAAATTGACCGGGACCCTCTACTGTGTCAGCTCTTTTAAAGCCTGCAGAAACTAAAACTGAAATCAAATCTTCGGGTGTAATAGTTGTGTTCTGGTCAATAAAGCGAGTTTTCTTTTTTAGCTCTTCAGGTGGAATTGTTAACTGAAGAGCCGCCTCTGCAGAGCAGGCAATAACTGAATAATCGTTATTTATAATCTTGCAGAGCGTTTTAATTCTCGCTTGTTCAAATTCTCTTGATTGACCCTCTGAAGAATTAAAGGAATAATCTCTTGCGGGGTATAAATATGCCCTTTTAGAAAGTCCGGAAAATTCATTAATATCACTTACAAGGCGAGAAGCCATAGCTTCATTTGGCAAAACAACAATGGCTCTGCGAGAAGTATCCTCGCAAAGCGAATGAATTAAATGAGCCTTAGGTGATGGAGGAAGTCCTGTAACACCTGATGGTAACAAATCAGCGTTTATTGCCTTTAAAAGCTCGTTATATTCAGTTGAATTTTTAAGAAGCTTTGAATAACAGGACATTTTAGTAACCTCAATTTCAACTGTTGAATTTTGACATAGCGGCATCAATATCGCCGGTCATCATTATTTTTATTGCTTCGTAAGCGTTTTTACAAGCCTCGTCAATTTGTTTCATCTGGTCTTTAGGGAATGAGCCTAAAACCCAATCTACAAGGTCGTAATCAGGATGTGGCTTTGCGCCGACACCGATTTTAACTCTTGGGAAATTTTCACTGCCTAAGTGAGCAATAATACTTTTGATTCCGTTGTGACCACCGGCGGAGCCTTTTCTTCTAATTCTGAGCTTACCGGGCTCTAATGAAATATCATCATAAATAACAATAACATTTTCGGGCGGTATTTTATAAAAGTCTGCACATTCTTTAATTGCCTGACCGCTGTTGTTCATCATAGTTTGCGGTTTCATAACAATTACCTTGTGAGAGTCTATGTAGCAATCGCCTATAAGTGCGTGGAATTTAAGTTTTTTTACCTCAACACGCTCTTCCCTTGAGAGGGTGTCGATGCACATAAAACCTGCGTTATGGCGAGTAGTTTCATATTTTTTGCCTGGGTTTCCTAATCCTACTATTAAATATTCTACATTACCTGCTTTTTTGTCTTTCTTGAAATTGAACATTTATTTTATCTCCTGATGTTGCCGTTTATACGGCTTTTTAATATTTACCCAATCATTTTTATTTGTTTGTCTTGCACGGGCAATTGACAAAGAGTTGTCAGGCACATTTTCTGTGATTGTAGAGCCTGCCGCAGTGAAAGCATTTTCACCAACAGTAACGGGTGCAATTAAATTTGTGTTACAACCGATAAATGCACCATCTTTAATAACTGTTTTTGATTTATTTCTGCCGTCGTAATTAACTGTAATTGAGCCACAACCGAAGTTTACATTTTTACCTACAACAGAATCACCGACATAAAGAAGGTGTGGCAATTTACTGCCATCATCAATTACTGAATTTTTCACCTCAACGAAATTACCTATATGAACATTATCATTTATTTTTGAATCTGGTCTTATGTGAACAAACGGACCTGCAGAAACATTTGAACCGATTTCTGAATCAAAGCACTGTGTATTATTAAGTGTAGTCTTACTGCCTATTTTACTGTTTTTTATATATGAATTAGGTCCGATAACTGAGTCAGCTTTAATTTCTGTGTTGCCTGAAATAATTGTGTTAGGCATAATAATAACGCCTTTTTCTATTTTTGCATTCTCTTCAATTATAACTGAGTCGGGGCAGGGGATTATAACACCGCTTTTTATTAAATTATCAATAATAGTTTGTCGGTTTTCATAGTTTATCATAATAAATCCTACTTTCTGAAATGTTTCTTCATACTCTAATTTATTATTTCAAAACTACCTTTTAATATAACATATTTTTCAAAAATTTTCAATAAATTCAATAAAATTGAAAATGAAATTTCGAGAATAAAACGAAAACTTTTCGAGAATTTGATGTTGATTTTAGAAAAATATTGTTATATAATTAAATGTGCTGGGGTGATGTGGCTATGAAAATAGGTGTAAAGAAAAATAAAGCAGTACATATAGCGGTGTTTATGGTTAGTGTTATAATTACGGCTGTATTAGCGTTTTCTCTTCCTGCATCTTCATATTTTTTCCCCAAGGCAGCTGAAAGTATGGGGATTGAATTTAAAAAACAAGAAACCCAGAATTACAGCTTGTTTTCTGATAAGGCAGTTTACATTACAGATGATTGGGAGTTTTATTGGAATAAGCTAATAATAACTGAACAGCAAAAAACACTTGAGCCAGATTTAATTGTTGATTTACCATCTGCCTGGACAACCTATCAGATTAATAATGAAAGTTTAGGAAGCGGTGGCTTTGCTACATACCGAAAGGTTTTAAGGGGATTTTATTCGACAGAGCCTGTAATAATTACGGTGCCGAACTTACCGGGAGCTTACAGAGTTTATGTTGATGGCGTTCTGGTTTCAACGAATTGTCACACAGAGGGCGATATAAGAAAAGCAAATCTTTCTAATGCAGAAACACAGGATTTTCCTTTGAAACTCGATTATTCAGATGATGGTACTTATGAAATAATAATTGAGGTTTCGTGTGAATATTCAAGTGGCATTACCGTTTTACCCATATTAGTTGAGAATCATCATTATGAGTCATATATGACGTCGCTTTTAGTGTTCAGATTTTTCATTATCGGCATAGTTGTAATGTTCTTAATATCAATCATTTCAATCAGTGCTGTTGCATTTAAGGATAACAGATTTTTCTGGCTGATTGTTCTTTGTATAACTTTCTTATTCAGAATTATGATTAGCGGTAACGGCTATAGAATTTCGAATATGTTCTTCTTTGGACTTAATTATGAAATAGTTTTATCGCTTATTTATGCAACGACTTTTATTATAAAGCTTGCACTTTTTATGCACATTGTAAGGTCTTTGAATTTCAAAGTATCAGAAAACTTTTTGGTAGTCGTTTCAGGTGCATTTTTACTCTGCGTATTTATTCCGCAATTTATAACTGAAATTATATATGACGCTGCGAATTATATGTTCTTGCAAGCAGTTTCTTATGTTCTTGACTTGTACTTGCTTTATAAAATATCTGTAGAGGTTGCAAATAAAAAACGATTTTCAATTCCATTCCTTATAGCATCCTGTATTCTGATTTCAAGCATAATTGTTGATAATTACTATATCAATGGCTATATATCTAAAAATGTTGAATTTATTTTCCCGGTAGCTGGTACAATATTTATTCTTCTGCTTCTTATTATTCAGATTATAAGAATAGGTGAGGCGTATGTTGCAGAAATGAAAACAGCAGCACTGACAGAGGAATTGGCAGATGTAAATATGCGACTTATGTTAAGTCAGATTAAACCGCATTTCCTTTATAATGCATTGAATACAATCAAGTATTTAATTAAAAAAGACCCTAAAACTGCGGAGCAGGTAGTTGTAAAGTTTTCAAAATATTTAAGAGCGAATATGGATTCTTTAACACAGAAAACGCCACTTCCTGTTGAGAAAGAATTAGAACATGTTGCAAATTATACTGATATCGAAAAGCACCGCTTTGGCGACAGATTAAATATTGTTTATGATATTGGTTGCAGGTCTTTTGTAATTTTACCGCTTACAATTCAGCCTATTGTTGAGAATGCCATTAAGCACGGCATAAATCAGAAGCCTGAGGGCGGTACGGTAACTATTAAAACTTATGATGATGAAAGATTCTTTTATGTCGATATTGCCGACGACGGTATTGGTTACGATGTAACTAAAAAGCCGGACGAAAATGATGAACGCTCACATGTCGGCATAAACAATATAAAAATAAGACTTAAAGAAATGCTTAATGCTACTGTTGAGGTGGAAAGCACGGTAGGTGTAGGCACTAGGGTTTTAATTAAAATTCCCAAAAATGAAGAAACGAGGTATGAAGAATGCTGATTATGGCGGTGGATGATGAGGTTCTCGCTCTTGAGGATTTCGAGGATACTTGTAGAGAAGTTGGCATCAACGATGAAATTGTAAAATTTAACAATCCTATTGAGGCTCTGGGCTTTGTGGCTTGTAATAAAGTTGACATTGCGTTTTTAGATATTGAAATGCCAGTTATCAAGGGTATTGAGCTTGCAAGAAGAATTAAAGAAACCTCAAAAAATACAAGAATTATTTTTGCAACGGGATATTCTGAATATGCTCTTGATGCATTTAAGGCAGATGCAGTTGATTATGTGTTAAAGCCGTACGAGCCTGAAAGAATCCGTCAGGCTTACGACAAGGCATTGCTTGTTAAGGATATTGAGGTTAAAAGTCATATTTTCATCAAAACCTTTGGATATTTCGATGTGTTTGTTGATGGTAAATCAGTTTCATTTACAAGTGCAAAGTCGAAAGAGCTTTTAGCACTTTTGGTTGACAGAAACGGCGGTATTGTAAGCACGGAACAAGCAGTAGGAATTCTTTGGGAGGGCAGAGAATACAACGAAACTGTTCAATCTCTTTTCAGAAAGGTCTTAAAATCTTTAAGAATAACTTTAGAAGAAGCTGGTATTTCAGAAATTCTTATTGACAGCCGAAACCAGAGAAGTATTGACAAAACAACATTTACTTGCGATTATTACGAGTTTTTAGAAACAAAAGACAGCAGTAAATATTTCGGCAAGTATATGGAGCAGTATGATTGGGCGAAGAGCACGGAAGCGGAGATAAATATAATTCGGAATGCGTAATTCGGAATTGAAGTGAAATGCAGAATGCTATTTTGAATTGAAAATTGAAAATGGAAAATTGAAAATTGTGGGACCTGCGGTCGGCAATTATAATAGTTATCCATAGAAACAAGAAATTCTATCATTTGAAGTTTTATATAAACTAAAAATGATAGAATTCTTTATTTTTAAGTCTTAATATTTGTAATCAGTATAAATGAAAAAGTCAATTTACCATTATAACCAATTATTATAATTACGGCGTAGCCCCGAAATTTTCAGTTTTCAACTTTCAATTTTCAATTTAAACCGCGTATCGTTCTGAAATTTTAATTTTTTTATCACAATATAAATCACTGAATATACCGCCATTCCAGAAACAATCCCGGCTAAATCTATAAGCATATCTTGCAACTGACACGCTCTGCCGGGAACAAAAATCTGGTGGATTTCGTCTGTTATTGCATAGGCAAATGAAAGGGCACAAGCAATAACGGGGCAAAGCTTTTCTTTTTTTGCAACAAAAAGGTTGTTCATAAAAAATGAAAGACACGCGAATTCTGAAAAGTGTGCTAAGGTTCTCACAATGCTTTCAGTAACAGGGAATGGCAAAATGAAATTTAAAAGGTCTGTAAACCAGCCACTTGTTTCTGTGGATTCTTCGCCGTTTTCGTGCGAAAGACAAAATATTAAAATGAAAAGAGCAAGAACTATTATAAGTGATATTGCAAAATAGATTTTTTTAAAAACAGATTTATTATTCACTCTTTTTATCCCCTGTGTTAAAGTAAATTGCATTTTTACTTGTCGTGTTATAAATACCTGTGACACCATCGTTTAAATAAAGGTCAGTAGATGCTAAATAAAGAGGTACGACAACGCCACTTGAAACTATGTATTTTTCGCATTCGTTGATTGCGGTTGCTTTTTGTTGCTCTTTTAATGAAACCTCTGCAGCTCTTAAAAGTGATTCATAAGAGTTGTCTGTAAAATTACAAGGTGCAGAAGAAATGCTTCTCAAAACAGAAACTGCAGTTGAAGATGTTGAGTGAATAGGAAGAATTGCAATGTGGTATTCGTTTTCTTCAATAACCGTTTCATATTCATCAATGTCAAAGGTTACAATGTTTGTTTTAATGTTTGAGCCAAAAAGGTCTGCCCAACCGTCGCAAATGATATTCATAGAATTTTCGAGTGTGGTTGGCACATAAACATTAAGGTTTACAGCCTCTTTAATCTGGGTAGAAGCCAAAATCATATATTCTTTTGCTTTGTCAACGCTTGTGTCAAAGCCTACGCTATCTACTGTGTATTTACTGTAATGTCTTTCGGTAACAAGGTAATCGGGTGCTACAACACCTGTGGCAATTCCCGTTGCGAATTTTGGGGTGGAAATAACAGAATAATCAATAGAAGAGAGCAATGCTTTTCTTAAATTTTCATTTTTCATTATTTCTTTTGAGCAGTTAGAAACAATTCCCCAGACAGTATTTGTAACAGGTGTAATTTTACCGTTAGGGTTTTCAATTCTGTTAGCACTGTCAGTTAAAAGAATATCGTAAGAGTTACTTGCATATCTTTCAACAACATTCTTTTGCTTCTTTTCTAAGCTCAGATTGATTTGTGCATTTTCCGCTTTTGTTCTGCCTTTATATTTCGGATTTCTTTTTAATACTAAGGATTTACCCTTGTTGCACTCTGCAATGTAATAAGGGCCGTTGCAAATAACGGAAGAAGCAGTTGTGCCGTAAACACCCTCAACGAGTGACGCGAATTTTTCGCTTGATGGTGCACCGGAGCTTTCTGCTAATGTGCTTAAAATTTCAGAGTGAGGCTCAACTAAAATGATTTCTAATGTTAAATCATCTAAAGCGGTAACTAAAATTGAGTCTAAATCACCGACGCCCTCGTAATACTCTTCAACACCTCTTATGTAGGAATAGTTTTCATAGCCCTTTAATTTTTCGGCTATGACTTTTTTTATTGAATAAACATAATCGTGAGCAGTAACGCGGTTGTCAAAATCTGTTTCGCCCAAAATGCCCTCGTTTAATTCTGCAACATACCAGATAGCCTTTGGGTTAAGTGAAAATGTGTAGGTCAACCCGTCGCCACTGATTGAATATTTAGTAGCACCCGAAAGTACAATTTCACCATTCTGATTGAATTTTAAAAGTCCCTCAAAGCAGTTAACGGCAGAAATTGTTTCCCCGTCGCCAGTGGCTTTGAGTGGGTCAAGTGACTCTATTTCGTTAATAAAGCCTATATTAAACTCTGCATTTTTAAAAAGTGAGCAACCGGAAAAAAGTGTTACTACCATTACTAATGAGAGTGAAAATGCTAAAATTCTTTTAATCATTTTTTGTCCTTCTTTTTGTGAGTGATATTATATTTACAGATTTCATTTAAGATACATTCGTTGCATTTTGGTCTTCTGGCAATACAGATTTTTCTGCCATGCAAAACAATTCTGTGACAAAAATCGTTGCTTTCTTCGGGTGGAAGAATTTTTTTGAGCTGGAGTTCAACGGCTTTCGGGTCTTTGCTGTTTACGAGCCCCAAAAGATTCGTAATTCTTATAACATGAGTATCTGCAACAACAGCAGGCTTTTTGTAAACATCACCTACAATTAAATTTGCAGTTTTTCTGCCGACACCGGGGAGCAGAGTTAATTCTTCGATAGTGTCAGGCAAAACTCCATTATACTTTGTTTTAACTATTTCTGCCATACCGACTAAATCCTTTGCCTTTGCCCTGTAAAATCCGCAGGAATGAATGAGCTTTTCAACATCTTCAATTTTTGCTTGTGACATTTCATTTTCTGTCGGGTATTTTTTGAAAAGCTCAGGCGTTACAAGATTTACCCTTGCATCAGTACATTGAGCAGAAAGTCGGGTTGCAACGAGTAACTGAAAAGGTGTTTCGGCATTTAATTGACAAATAGCTTCGGGGTAATCTTTTTTCAAAAGCGCACAAATTTTTACTGTTTTTTCCTTTTTAGTCATTCTGTCACCACCGTTTTACAAGAAAATATCATATACCTAATAAATATACTCTTTTTTTTATAAAAATACAATAGTGAAAAGTAAGTAAATATTGAATTTTGTTGAAAAATATTTCATTTTGTGGTATTATATGATAGAAATAAGGTGAATCTACAGCGGTAGGCGGTTTGTCCTCTTGTCAGAGGGCTCTTTCGCCCTCTTGAGAAAGGGGGCGGTGCGATGGTTACATATAGCGAGTTGTTTTTACTTCTCACTCTTATTGTTGCGATTATAGCACTTGTAGTTGATATAATTCAATTAACAAAAAAGAAATAACCGCCCGTCTGCAAACTGTGCGGTTATTTCTTTAATCAAACTTTTTAAGGACAAGCCGTTTATCATTAGGTTTGCCTTATTTCACCTTTATTATAACATAAACTACTGAAAAGTCAACCGGTTAGGGTGAAAAGAATTGAAAACTCACTCTGAAAGGTTGATATTTTATTTAGAAATTTTGTAACAAACCCCCGTTTTGTGTTTCTAATAGTTGAAAGCACAGAAAGGGGTGAGAGTGTGAAATATATTTTTATTGTGGAAAGGGGTGACGGCTTTGGATGAACTCGAAAAAATGTGTAATCTGCATTACAGATATGTAAAGAGCTACGCTTTGTCTTTGTGCCTTAATGAAACTCTGGCAGAAGACATAACTCAGGAAACATTTTATAATGCTATAAAGAAGATAGATACATTTAAAAACGATTGCAAAATTGAAACATGGCTTTGCAGTATTGCAAAAAATATTTTCTTAAATCAAAAACGCAAAAAGCAGACAGAAAATATTTTAGATTACCCCAATTTAGTGGCGGATGGTAATATAGAAGAAAATGTTATTAAAGACGAAAATGTAAAAAGAATTTTATCTGAAGCTGTGAAATTAGAAACACCCTATAAGGAAGTTTTTTATATGAAGTCTTTAGGCGATATGCCGTATAAAACGATTGCAGATGTATTCGGCAAAAGTGAAAACTGGGCGAGAGTTACATACTATAGAGCTAAAAAAATGATAGAGGAAAGGATGAGTAGTGATGAGTAAAATAAATTGTTCTTTAATTAAAGATTTATTACCGCTTTACATTGATGACCTTTGCAGTAAGGAAACAACGGAAATTGTAGGAAATCACCTTGAAATCTGCGAAGAGTGTAACAAAGAATACGAAACACTTAAAACCGAGCCGAAAGTAAAACCGCAACAGGATAATTCACAGGAGTTAATTAAAAAGGTGAATAAGAAGTTCGGTAAGGATAAAAAGAAAGCTATAATCAGGTCAGTTTCAATAGTTGTTGCAATTACAATTGTTATCGGAATAGTTGCATTTTTAAGAGTACCTTTAGAGTTGGCTGAATATTGCTATTATGGTGATGGTTTTTACGAAATGGTTCATAATTCGGAAGAATGGGAAACAGGTGAGGAAAGAGAAACTAATTTTTCTTCTCAATATTTTGATTTATATATAAATGAAAAACACGGTGAATATACAGTTGAAAATCATGAAACAGCAGTTACGGTAAGATTTTCAGAAGATAAAGAAATACTGTTATACGATGAGTCTTATCCGGTCGATTCATTTGATGATAAAGTTAGATATTACAATAGTATGTCATTCCCAATTTTACACTCAGCGGTAAAAAAAGGTATGGAGGTATTAGGTTTTGATTCTGATATTGCTCCAGGTTTTGATTATTCTTATGTAAAAGAAATGATAACAATGGATGTTCCAAATACCGAGTTTTTTACTACTCCATCTGATTATGCGATAGATTGTGCTTATTATGCTTTTTATTCGTTTGCAATGCCTTTGTGTCCACCGGGTAATTATTATTTAGTTTCAGAAAATGAAAGTTGCGTAGCCTGGGGAATTACTATGGGTACTCAAGGGGATATGAATTACGATTTGAATTTCCAACCCAAAAATGATTTGAATAAATGTTATAGTATCAGTATATCAGGCTTCACAAAAGAAGAAGCACAAGAGATTTTTAAATATGCAGTAATAAAATAAAACAAGTGTCCCCTGAACATTTTCTAAAAATGTTCAGGGGACAACTTAATTTAGATAAACTTTAATGTAAGAATCTTCTTGCCTGTGATTTCAAAATCAACAAAGCCGTCATCCTGAATTGTGAGTTCTTTTTCGTCAAGCTCTTCAAGTGTAACAAGCTTAACCTGTGACCACTTTTTGCCTGAATACTGTGGTAACTCAAATTCAGCTTTCTGTCTTTCTACAGGGGATTGAACATCAGTAATTGGTGCAATACCACCGTTGAGACGAATTGAGTTTTTAATTGCTTTATCAGATGGGTTAAAGAGACGAACAATGTAGCCCTCGCCGTCTTCACTCTTCTTAACTGCAGAAATGTTAAGGTTTTCTGTTTTTAATTCGATGAATGAGTGAGTTGTAGCATTTTTACCGTGAGCAGTAGGAGCAATCTGACCTGCTGCAAGGTAAAGGTTAAAGCGTTCGCTTTCCTGCCATACATTGCCTTCTTCCCAGTTGCCCTTATGTGGCATAAATGCATAACGGAATGTGTTTTTACCAATGCATTGTGAGCCTTTATCCCAATCGTTGTAGTTCTGCATATCTTTAGTAACGCAGATACGAAGTGGGTAAGCACGAAGAAGTGAAAGGAACACAGTGTTTTCTTCATCGTCTGCTGCTTCATAAGCTTTAAGACCAGTGTTAAGAAGTGCAACACCGTTTTTGCCATCTGTAATGCTTACAAATGAATTCATTGGGTGCTCTGTCATTGGTGGCTCGTCATAAAGTGAGTAGTCAGGAGCAGCAATTGGTCTGCTAACAACATCAAACTGACCTTGTGAATCTGCGTGAGTTGCTTTAATGCCTGTTGGGAAGCCAACCTGTAAGTAGTGGTCTTCGCAACGGTTGTTGATTGTTGTTTCAATTTCTAAATATCTTGAACCTTTTCTTAATGTAACAATTGACTCAATATCAATAGGAAGCTTGTGCTCGCTTCTTGTCTTTTCATCGTCTGCCTTCTTTTCAGGAAGAAGCCAACGCATTTTAATTCTGTAGCTTGTTTCAAATTCTCCCTCATAAATACGAGAAACAGTTGCCTGCTCGCCGAGAGTAGTGTAAACTTCATCAATTTCCGGTGCAATGTGTTGCCATGGGTTGCCGATTTCACCACTATCTTTGAAGTAGCCTAAGTTCTTATACTCTTTACCTGTTTCTTTATCAATTACATTGTAAGTACCATTGTGATTGAATGAAACCTTTAAGAATTCATTTTCCATAACATTTGTTGTTTTAACAAGTGTTACAGGAGTTGTAGCACGAACATTGTAAAGTGGGCGGATTTTAAGTGTTTTGTAGCCCATACCCGGAACGCCGTTAACTTCTAATGCAATGTAATATTGCTCTGTGTGAAGCACATTTGCAGTATCGTTAGGGTTCTGAATGATTTGTGCATTTGCTTTGTTTGTAGAAATAACCTGATATTTGAGAACATTGTTTTCATCATCAGTAATCTCGAAGCTGTCTGCTTTCCATTCAGCAGGAATTTCAACTCTTAAATTAACTGTTTCGTTTCTCTTGAATGGTGCAGGGTTAAAGAGAACAACTGCAACATCGTTTCTGTCCCATTTTGAAAGGTCGATGTCACCGGCAACATCCATAAATGCTCTTTCATAAACGCACATTGAGAGCTCACGAGATTGTCTGTAACGGGACATAACATCTTCGTAAACAACATCTCTACCACAAGCGCCAATGCTGTCGTGACCGTGGTTCTGAAGAAGATAGTTATATGAAAGGTCAATAAAGTTCTGTTGATATGGTGCACCGCAAAGTGCAGAGAATACTGCTAATGGCTCAGCGTAGTTTATAAGTCTTCTTTCAGTGTCGAAGTTTTCTTGCTTAATGTAAGTTCTTGCAGAAAGAATCCAACCGCAAAGCTCACTTACGCTACCCTTTGTGTAAGGGTCACGCATTTCGCCTTTTAATACAGGGCAGTCGTCTTTGAAGTTGTCAATAATGCCTTGTTCCATTTCTTTTAATGTGCTGTGGAATACATTAGCCTGAGGAAGTGCATCGTTTAAGTCGTTAACTAACTGAATTTCTCTTTCGTCAGGGCAAGATGAGTCGTGACCGATTGACCAGAAACGGTGATTTGTTGTCCAGTCATTGTCTTGCTCTTTCATAGCTTGTTCTGCACGAGCTTTAACATTTTCTTTGTGATATTCATAGAATGGGTGAGTGTATTGATAGTCAAGCTTCCAGTCACCGTCAATGAACTTAAATACACCGTTATTATCGTTCCATACCATATCTCTGTTATTTTCATCTGTCTGATTGAAGTAAACAGGTCTCTGAACAACATACCAGATGTTATATCTTGGTCTTTTTGCAAGACGGGAAGCATAAATGCGTGTTCCGTCAGGGCTTTCCCAGAAGAATTCTGATTTTGGAGCTTTATATTCATTTATACCACGGTAGAATGATGCAAAGTTAATACCGAAGCCTGAATAAATCTGTGGAAGCTGAGAAATCTGACCCCAGCCGAATGGTGAGTAACCGGTTTTACTGATACCGCCCATTTCTTTACCGATTTTGTGACCTAAAAGTAAGTTTCTTATGAGTGCTTCGCTGCCTACTGTGAATTCATCAGGAAGACAGAACCAAGGGCCAACTGCAATTCTGCCCTCTTTTATGTATTTCTGAAGCTTTTCTTTCTTCTCCGGATATACCTCAAGATAATCCTGAACAGGCATTGTCTGAGAGTCTAAGTGGAAATGCTTGTAATCAGGGTTTTTGTCTAAAATATCAAGAAGCATATCGAGCATATAACCGAGCATATACTGAGTTCTTCTTGCAGAAAAACGCCATTCTCTGTCCCAGTGGGTGTTAGATATAAAGTGGCATTGGATTTGTTCGTTGTTTTTGTTATCCATAAATTTATACCTCGCTTTTAGCCTTTAATTATTTTCATAATATCAGCGAATGTATCACAGAAGTGAGTACAAACCGCTTTAGTACCGCTTGATTCAATGTTACCACCGGCAATACCGATTGTTGTGTAGCCTGCAAGTCTTACAGAGCAGGCACCTGCACCACTGTCCTCAATGCCGATAACTTTATTTCTGTCAGCGAATGCTTCGCCAAGACCTACAATAGATGTTTCAGAGTAGAGCCAAGGATGTGGCTTTGGTGACAATTCACCTAATGTACCAACTGAGCCTTTTCTGAGTGGGAAGCCTGCAGAAATAATTGCATCATAAAAATCCTTAGGGTCGCCCATACCGAGAGTTTTAAAAGCAGAGAGAATTTCCGGCCAGGCCTTTTCATAAAGACCCGAAGTAACAAGACCGATTTTAATTCCCATATCTTTTAATTCGAGTAAGAAATCTTTAACGCCCTCAGTTGGTGTGAAAGCACCGTCTTTACCTCTACCTTGCATAATTTCTTCCATTTCTCTGTGTGTATGCTCAAAATAGAAGTTTCTTGCTTTTTCTAAAGACTCACCGGGGCAATATTTATCAATACAATATTGCAAATGTTCAGATACACTGTGACCTGAAACAAATGGAATATCGCTTTCTTCAAGCTGAAATTTAGGATTACCTAACATACTGGCTGTAGTCATTTCAATAATCCAAATCCAGAATTCTTCACTTCTTACAGTTGTGCCGTCTAAATCCATTAAAACTGCATTTAATGGGTATTCAGTTTTAACAGGGTAAACAGGGTAGTAAACAGGGTAGGCAATAGCAGATTTTACACACGCTAATGTGTGAGTGCCAAAGCTTACAAATTCAACCTTCTGGTCGCCTGTTGCAACAACAAATTCAACACCGTTTTTACCGGCAACAAATTTGCCGTCTTCAGTAGCGGGAAGAAGATGAAAACCACTTGTTGCATCAACTTCACCGAGGTCCGGAATATAAAGTTTTTTGTCGAGTAACATAATTAAAAATCCTTTCAAAAAGACATTCAATTTATTGTATCACAAGACTTTAAATATGTAAACTTTATTTACCAAATTTTTCTCGTATTTTTTTAAATATATTTTCTTTAATCTTGTTGACAAAAATAGACTTTGGTAGTAATATATTACAGTCTAATAAATTGGGCAAAAATAAATTTTAAGGAGAATTAAAAATGAAAAAAGTTTTATCCGTGCTTTTGGCAACTTTAATGTTTTTAACATTACTTATGCCATTAAGCGTATTCGCAAAAAATGGTCCGTATCCTACCGATTGGGAGAATATGACCGAAGAGGATTTAGAAAATCTCGAAACGATTTCTATGATTAGTCTTATGGATTATAACACATACGGACTCGGTTATTTGTATCCTGAATTTATGGCAGAGGGAATGCCTGTTGCAAAAAAAGGCATTTCTTATGATGTAAAAACAAATACACTTACACTCAATAACTACAAGAGCAACGAAATGCTTATGATGAGTGCTATGGGTGACGATTTTAAAATCAAAGTAAGTGGTTACAATGAACTTGGTTGCATTGGTTCTCTCGATTTGGGTTGGGGTGGCTCAATTACAGTTACTGGTAGCGGTGTGCTTGTAGTGAATAAAAACAAGACATACCCTGCAGCTGTTACAATGGATGTTTCAGGAACTGGTTACGGTTTCTTTAAAACTGAAAAAAGTGTTGCTGTAAAGCTTATTGGTAATATTGATACTCAATTAGGTGAAGCAGAACCTACAATTTACATTTCTGGTTCAAAAGAAGCAGATACATCTAAAGTAATTATGCTCAATGGCGATGTGAAAGTCAGCGAAGCAAGTAAAAGCGAAAATTACAAAAATGTTGAATATGAACAAACAGAGGTTCTTTGGGTAGATAGATATTACAGTTACGGCGATTTCTACACAACAGAAAAAGAAGGCTATAACGGAAAGCTTTATATATGTGAGGAAAACTACGAAGAAGCACTTTACTATACATATGAAGTTGTTTATGATGAAGAGTTAAAAAGTTATGTAGCAATTTATGTTGAAGAACTTGAGGGGATTTCTCTCGAAGATTATGGTTTTACAAAAGTTACAGGAGATACAACTGTTCCTGCAACAATATTAGAGATTGATTTTGAACCAATGGAAATGGACACTTGTATTGATGAAAATGACAAAGCTTGTATTTTCATTGATTATTCAGATGAAATTGCAGGTGGAGAAATAGAGGTTTATGAAATTTTAGAACACTCAAAATATGGTAAGTTAGCACTTATGCATAACCCAAAAGACACATATAAAGAGTTAAAAGTAGCTTCTACTGAAACATATTATGACCATTATAACAACAGTAAGACAATAACAATAAACAATATTGTAACAAAAGTACCGGGTAAAGTTACTCTCAAAAAAGCAGCATCAGCTTACGGTGGTGTAAATGTTACATGGAATGCAGTTTCAGGGGCGGATTCTTACACAGTTTACAGAAAGGCTTCAAGTGAAAAAAACTGGTCTGTAATAGGTTCTTCTAAAACAACAAGCTATTTAGATAAAACGGCTAAAAATGGTGTTAAATATACTTATACAGTAAGAGCAAAAAATATTGTTGGTCTTGGTGCTTACGACAAAACCGGTGTAAGCACAACTTACATTGCAGCACCAACAGTAAAAATCGCAAATGCTACAAATGGTATCAAGGTTTCCTGGAGCAAGGTTTCAGGTGCAACAGGCTATGCAGTTTACCGTGCTCAATACACAAATGGTAAATGGTCGGGCTGGACTAAAATGGGTACAGCCGCTTCTTCAAAATCTTCTTGGGTAGATAAGTCTGTAAAAAGCGGTGTGCAGTATAAATACACAGTTCGTACAGTAAAAAATAAACTTGCAAGTAGTTATAAAGCAACAAGCGGTTTAATGTTCCTTTCAACACCAACAGTAAAAATTGCAACTGCTTCTAACGGGGTTAAGGTTACCTGGGGTAAAGTTGCAGGTGCTAAGAATTACGCTGTTTATCGTGCAGAATACGCGGGCGGTAAATGGTCAGGCTGGAAGAAAATAAGCACAGTAGGTGCAGTTACAAGTACAGTTGATAAAACTGCAAAATCAGGTGTTTACTATAAATACACAATAAGAGCAGTAAACGGTAGCTCTGCCGGTGCATATAAAGCTTCTGCACAATTGCTTTATTTAGCACAACCTACAACAAAAATTGCCAATGCATCTAATGGTATTAAAGTTTCATGGACAAAATCTGCAGGCGCAAAAGGCTACACAGTTTATCGTTCACAATATTCGGGTGGCAAATGGTCCGGCTGGACTAAAATGGGTACAGCAGCTTCTTCAAAAACTTCCTGGGTAGATAAGAGTGCAAAAGCAGGTGTTCAGTACAAATACACAGTCCGTGCGGTTAACGGAAAAGTTATGAGCACATATAAGGCTACAAGTGGTCTTGTAAGACTTGCACAGCCTACTGTTAAGGTTGCAAATGTTAATGAAACTGTAAAGGTTTCATGGAACAAAATTTCAGGTGCTAAGAGCTATACAGTTTATCGTTCAGAATTAGTTGATGGCAAATGGAGTTCATGGTCAGTTTTAGGCTCACAAAGTGCGGTTTCATTTGTTGATTCAACAGTAACTCCGGGTGCAACATATCGTTACACAATAAAAGCAGTAAACGGTAAATCATCAAGCTCATATCAAGCAAGTGCAAATGTGACAATTCCTGTTCCACAAGAAGCACCGGAAGATGTAACTGAAAATGTAACACAATAAAATAAGAGAAAGTCACAGCGAGAAATCGTTGTGACTTTTTGTTTACTTTGAATTTGACAAAAAATTCATATAAGTGTATCATATTATAGTCGAAGTTTTTGATTACAGGAGTGAATTAAATGAGGAAAACATTATCTGTATTTCTGGCAGTTTTAATGCTTATTACAATAGTTATGCCAATAAGCGTTTACGCTAAAAACGGACCTTACAAAAGCAATAATGCTGATGATTCAACAATGGCACTTATAAGCTTTGTTGATGTTTATGGGGATATAAGCTTTTTATATCCTGCTTCTTTAGATACACAATTAAGATTTAAAAATTCAAAAAATATAAGCTATAATGAGAAAACTAATACACTTACACTGAGTAATTTTAAAACAGATGAAATTATGGTTTTAACTGCTATGGGTGACGACTTCAAAATCAAACTCAGTGGTTACAATAAATTGGGTTGTATAGTTTCTTCTGATTTAGATTGGGGTGGCTCTGTTACTGTTACGGGTGGCGGTGTGCTTATTGTAAATGAAAAAGGAGTTTTTACCGTTGCGGTTTTTATTGATGGCAGTGGTACGGGAAATGCTTTCTTCAAAGTGGAAAAAACCGTTGGAGTAAAGCTTTATAAAGGCTCTGACAGTGCGGTCGGTGTTTATGGTGTGGCTGAAGCGGACTCTAAAAAGACAATTATTTTAGAGGGTACAGTTAGTGCAAATGCAACAACTACTGAAAAATACACCAAGAACATCTACGAACAAGAAAAAGTTTATTTAGTTGACCACTACACAGGCAGTGGTGTGTTTTACGGAAAATCAGGTGCAAGTAATGAAAATAAAATTTTTATTGCTGAACCAGCTTATTCTGATAGAGAAGTTTACAATGTGGCGGAAGTAGTTTATGATGCCGAACTGAAAAACTATGTTCTTCTTCCTGTAGCAGAAAGCGGTAAAGAGGTTGTTTTAGCCGAAAGTGGTTTTGTGCCTTTGCCCGCTGACAAATATCCTGCAGATGTTTTAGAAATCAAACCTTATATTGAAGAGATGAATGTCTGCATTGATGAAAATGGCAAAAAATGCGTTTTTATAGATTATTCTGAATTATCAAAGCCAGAAACAGATGTTGAGGTTTATGAAATTTTAGAACATAAAGCTTATGGCAAATTAGCACTTTTATATAGTCCCAAAAAAACTTATAAAGAATTAAAAAAAGTAAAAAGTATAACAGAGTATAATCACACAAATCTTTCAAATGTAATTACAGTAAATTCAACACCTGAAACAGTTCCGGCAAAAGTAACATTAAAGAGTGCTGGAAATGCTTATGGCGGTGTTACTGTTACCTGGAACGCAGTTTCCGGTGCTGATTCTTACAGAGTTTACAGAAAAGCAAGCACTGAAAAAAGCTGGACTTTAATTGCAAATGTAACAGGAGCTTCATATTTAGACAAAACAGCAAAAAATGGTGTGAAATATACTTATACAGTAAAGGCAAAAAATATTTTGGGCTTAGGTGGTTATGATGCAAAGGGTGTCAGCACAACATATATTGCAGCACCGACAATGAAAATTACAACTGCTACAGCTGGTATTAAGGTTTCTTGGTCACAGGTTAACGGTGCAACCGGATATAAGATTTATCGTTCCACACTAACTAACGGTAAATGGTCAGGTTGGAAAGTAATGGGTACAGCACCGGCTAATAAAGTAGCTTGGATTGATAAAAGTGCTGTAAGCGGTGTAACATATCGTTACACAGCTCGTACTGTTAATAATAAACTTATGAGTAGCTACGAAGCAACAAAAGGTTTAATGTTTTTAAGCACACCGACAGTAAAAATTGCAACAGCGTCTAACGGGGTTAAGGTTTCCTGGTCGAAGATTTCAGGTGCTAAAAATTATGCGGTTTATCGCTCAGAATATGTTAACGGTAAATGGTCCGGCTGGAAAAAGATTAACACTGTTGGTACAGTAACAAATTATATTGATAATACTGCAAACTCTGGTGTAAATTATAAATACACAATAAAAGCAGTAAACGGCAGTTATTTAAGTGTGTATAAAGCCTCTGCACAATTACTATATTTAGCACAGCCGACAGTAACAATTGCCAATGCATCTAACGGCATTAAGGTTACTTGGTCAAAAGTGAATGGTGCAAAGGGTTACACAATATACCGTTCACAATTAAATAATGGTAAATGGTCAAGCTGGAAAGTAATGGGTACAGCCGCTTCTACAAAATCACTCTGGATTGATAAGAGTGCAAAAGAAGCAGTTAATTATAAATATACTGTTCGTGCAATAAATGGTAATGTAAAAAGTACTTATAAAGAAACTGCAGGACTTGTAAGACTTATTAACCCGACTGTTAAAGTTGCAAATGATACTACAGGTGTAAAGGTTACCTGGACTAAAGCTTCGGGGGCAACAGGTTATGCAGTTTATCGTTCAGAATTAGTTAATGGCAAGTGGAGCAGTTGGAAAAGCTTAGGCAAAGTAGGTAATGTTAATTCTTATATTGATGCAACTGCGACAAGTGGCTTTACTTATAAATATACTGTAAAATCAGTTAATGGTGCTTCAATGAGCACATATGTTTCAAGTTCAGACATTTTGAAAAAATAACCAATTTACTTATTGAAAACAAAATGTAATAATGTTATACTTAAAAAGTACGAAATAAAACTGCGTAGCAGTTTAAGGAAGGAAGATATTTTTGGCAGAAATCAAAAATATGGATGCTGTTGCAGCACTCGATGCTATGGATGCTCATGTTGATGACTGGCGTGATGCTACTAAAGGTAAGCAAAGAGGTATTTTCTCATTTGATGATGTTGCGGCACTCAAAATTAAAAATCTTAAAAAAAGAATTTATACAGATATCGAGTCAATTCCTGCGTGGAAGATGAAAGAATGCATCTACAAGGGCGTTGATGATTATGAATATCTTTATGATGAATGGAAAGAACTCAATGTTGGCGACCGTTGGGGTAATAATGGTTGGAGTGCTTTCTTTAAAAATTCATTCGATATGCCTGCTCGTTTCAAGGGTAAAAAGGTTACTCTTAATGTATATTTCGGCGGTGACTCACTTTTAACTCTTAATGGTGAGCCTTACCAGGGTCTTGACCCATTCAGAAACTCTGTTTTACTTACAGAATGTGCAAAAGGTGACGAGCACTACGATGTTGATATTGAGTCTTACTATGTATGGCACTCAAACGAATCAACAGTTAAAACACTCTCTTGCTCATTTATTGGTGTTGTTGACCCTGTTATTGAAGAAATCTACTGGGATTTCAAAGCAGTGTTCAATGCACTCTTTATGCCTGTTCACGACACAGGTTTACAAGAACTCATAAGAGCTACATTAAAAGAAGCATTTACATTTGTGAACTTCGACCTTGATGGTGAAGAATTCAAAGCAGGTCTTTTAGAAGCTCAAAAAGTTCTTAAAGATAAAGTTTATAATAATCCTAACTACAAATCAGAGGGTAACTTAGCTTTAGTTGGTAACTCTCACCTTGATATTGTATTTATGTGGGCTTATAAAGAGTACATAAGAAAATTAGGCAGAACACACGCTACAATGCTTCGTCTTATGGAGCAGTACCCTGACTTTATTTTCTCACAAAGCACTGCACCTACATATATCGAAATGGCAAAGCGTTACCCATCACTCTACAGACAGGTTCAGGACAGAATTAAAGAGGGCAGATGGGAATACATCGGCGCTATGTGGGTTGAGCCTGATTGTAACTTGGTTTCTGGTGAATCCTTTGTTCGTCAGCTTCTTCACGGTGTTCGTTTTGCAGAAAAAGAATTCGGCATTACACCAAAAACCTGCTGGGTACCTGATGTATTCGGTAATGGCTACGCTATGCCACAAATTCTCAAAAAAGCAGGCGTTGAATATTTCGTTACTCATAAAATGGGTATCTGGAATGACACAAACCCATGGCAATACAACACATTCTGGTGGGAGGGTCCTGACGGCTCAAAAGTATTCTCAATCGTTCCACCAACACACTTTATCGGTACTGTTGAAGCAGACTCACTTAAAGTTAACTGGAAGAAATATACTGATAAAGAAACAATCGGTGAGTCAATGTATTGCTACGGCTGGGGTGACGGCGGTGGCGGTGTTGACACCGAAATGCTTGAATATGTAAAGCGTTATAAAAACTTCCCTGGTCTTCCAAAGACACAGACAAGTAAAATTGAAGATTCTCTTGCAAGAATGAAAGCAAATGCAACAGAAACTAACATTCCAACCTGGAAAGATGAGCTTTACTTAGAAGAGCACCGTGGTGTTCACACAACTAAAGCACTTCTTAAAAAATACAACAGATACTGCGAAAACCTTTACAGACAAGCAGAAATGTTCGCAAGTATCGCAATGAAATATGGCTACAAGTATCCACTTGAAAAGCTCAATGAGGGCTGGCAGATGATTTTAACAAATCAGTTCCACGACTCACTTCCTGGCTCACACATTACAGAAGTATTCGCAGACCTTTGTGCTATTTACGAAGACATTATTAAAATCGGTGAAAGCGTAAGAAGTGAAGCACTCGATGTAATTGCAGGTAATGTTGATGGTAGCGAAAAATATGGTAAGCCATTCGCACTCTTCAATTCACTCGGTACTACTGCTACCAGCAAAATTGAGCTTCAATATAAGGATGTTGAAATTTATGATGCTGACGGCAACAAGGTTCCTACTCAAAGCTACACAAAATTAGATGGTACAAAAGTGCTTGTATTCATTGCCAAGGATATTCCAGCAGTAGGTTACAAAGTATTCTACACGAAAGATGCTACTGTAAGTGAAGCAACTGCGACTGCACTCGTTGGTAACACAGTTGAGAATGATAACTTTAAGCTTACATTTGACCAAAGTGCAGAACTTACTTCTATCTTCGATAAGAAAAACAATCGTGAAGTTCTCGATGGTAAAGGTAATGTATTCCGTCTTTATGAGGACCTTCCTGGTAAATATGACGCTTGGGATATTGTTGCTTCTTATGTTGACAGAGAGTTTGATACAGAAGCAGGTAAAGTTACCGGCATTACAACAGGTGATGTATTCACAGTAGTTTCTATTGAAAAGAATATCAATAAATCAGTTCTTAAGCAAAATATTATTCTCTATAAAGAACTTGATAAAATTGACTTTGACACATTTATCAGCTGGCACGAGCAAGAAAAGCTTCTTAAGGTTGGCTTTGATGTTGATGTTAAAGCACAGAAGTTTACAAGAGATATTGCTTACGCAACAATTGAAAGCTCTAACTATCGTCACAATCCTTATGATAAGGCTAAATTCGAGGTTTCTGCTCACAACTTCATTGATATGTCAGAAGACAATTATGGTGTTACAATTCTCAATGATTGTAAATATGGTTATGAAGTAGATAAGCAAAGAATGATTATCACACTTCTTAAAGCACCAATGAATCCAGACCCGATGTCTGACCGTGGTGACCACTACTTCACATATTCTATTTATCCTCATAGTGGTAACTGGAAAAATGCAGAAACATTAGTACGCGGTCTTGAAATGAACAACCCTGCAGTTGCAGTAGATGTTAAAGCAGATGCAAAGGGCGATGTAGCAGGTTCATTCATTAAGGTTGACGGTAAAAATGTTACTCTTGAAGCAGTTAAAAAATGTGAAGATGAAGACGCTTACATCATCCGCTTTGTTGAAAAAGCAGGTGCTCGTGTAGATGTAACAGCAGAGCTCTTCGCTGACATTAAAGCTGTTGCAGAATGTGATTTACTTGAAAGAAATGATGTTGCTGTTGATATTGCAAACGGCAACAAGCTAACCTTTACAATCAATCCATTTGAGATTAAGTGTTATAAGGTTAGAATCTAGGGACTAGGGACTAGATTCCAGGGACTAGAGATTTGTTCCAAATAAAAATCATCCTATCATTTAAAGTTGGTGTAAAAACTAACTGAAAATGATAGGATGTTTTTTAATTAATTTATTAAGATGTTATTATAAACTTTCTGGTTAACTCTAATCCCTAGTCCCTAGTCCCCAGTCCCTAGTCCCTGGTTTTCATCAACTGGCTTGAACTCAACCTCTTTAGCTTCATTTTCGCTAACAGGCTCTTCGTTCGGCATTGTATCTACATTACCAACAGGTTGGTTAGACTCTTGCCAGAATGGTGTTTGTGGAGCTTGCTGTGTTGGTTGTTGTGGAGCAAAAGGTTGCTGGAATGGTTGCTGATAAGGATTTTGTTGATAGCCTTGATTATATTGGTTTTGGTAAGGTGGTTGCTGATATTGGTTCTGATAGCCTTGTGCTTGCGGATTGAAACCGAAATCATTATTCATACCAAAATCAGTTGGCATTGGTGGTTCGTAATCAGGTAAATCCATAGGGGTGATAAGACCTTTTTGGATTCCTAATGCTCTTACATAAGCATAAAACTCAACATTTGTTGCAGTCATATATGGGTTGACATAAACAATGCTAAGAATACCGAGTGTGAATATTGATAATAAATTCCAACCTATAAATGAAAGATCAAGAACAAAAGCATCCATTTTGTTGCCATACATAAGCACCTTGCTTAATCTGAAAGCTTCGTTTCTGTCGATGTCGGGGCGTACAGCGAGAATATTTTCAATAAGATAGTATTCATAAGTTTTTATAATACCAGGTATTGCGAAAAGTAATGACCAAAGAAAGATTTTGAGGTTTTTTAAGAAAGTGATAGTAACAATGTTTTTATAGTTACCATCTTTGAAATTTCCTGCTACTTCTCCGATATCTGTAGGTACATTTTTTCGTGTTTTCTGGAAATATCTGTAACCACCTACAGTTAAGATGGAAAATACTAATATTGAAAGAATAAGTGGTAAAAAAGAAGACGAAGTTGTAGTAACTACTTGTTCACCTGACATAGTAGTTGTGGTTTGTGTTACACTGAGTAATGAATAAACAAATCCTACCCCAAACATAATAAGTGTAACTATTGCAGATTTGAACCAGTCTTTTTTAAAGTTTAATTTTGCGTTTTGTTTTAATAAAGCTCTATCCATAATTATTCTCCTTTATGTTTTTTATTTCGCTTTAATTTTATAAACCACTACACCGTGAGGGGCTACACTTGCAGAAACACTGCCTTTGAGTGTAGCTTTTTCCTCTGTCCAGAGGTCAGTCGCTTCATATTCGTCAACTATTGGTAAGTTTACATAAATGTCATTATGAAGCTTATTAAATGTAATACTCATCTCCCTCTGAGTGTTACCTTTATTAAAGAAGCAAAGTGCAATTTCTCCGTTTTCTAATGGTTTTACAAGTATATCTGAAACACCATCTGTAAAAATTCTCTTTGCTTGTTTGCCGAGCTTATCCTGGTCAATTGCGATAAGATTTTTATTTGTTAAAATTTCTAACACTTTATTATCAGTATCAACTGAACCGTCTTCTTTTAAGAATTTTCTTACATCATTGCCTAAAATAAGTGGAGCAGCCATCATACACCACAATGTAAAGTGTGACTTGTTTTCTTCCATTGTGAGTGAGCCAACGCCAACCTCAAGCATATCAGGGTCATTCCAGCCACCAGGCACAGCGTGTTTATAAAGTCTTACATTTATTTCGTAACAATATAAAAGAGATGGGTAGTTAGGCTTAATATCCATCGTTGTACGCCAGAGGTTACCTGCTTTAGCGCCCCATTTCCAAGGTTGATTAAGACCCCATTCACAAATTGAATAGCAAATCGGCTTTTCTTCTACGCCATTTTTCTCTGCATATTCTTTTGTTGCTCTTTTTAACTCCTGACCCATATTTGTGTATTGTCTTGCAGCAGAATCCATACGAGAGCCAACAGGGTTATTGAGCTTAATTGTATTTAAGCCCTTATTAAGTTTTATTTTAACCTGAAGTCTGCCGTCAGGGGTAAAGCCCTTTGAAGATGGGAAGTTGCAATCGTATTCCTGGGTATCGTTAACTGTGCAGACTAAGAATTTTTTCTGCAATCCGCCTTTTTTGAATACGATTGTCAAAACATATTCATCTGTTTCAGGCACATCAATAGTATCAAAAAGTAAAGCACCATTGTTAGCGCAAAGAGCACCAACTACAAAGCCACTTTCAAAATTTTCGTCTTTGAATACCTTTGCACCGCCTAAGAGTGTGCCGTGCTCTGCCTGGAGCTCTATAAAATCTTTGCCGGTTTTTGTGCCGATATAAATTTTATCAATACTTGGTGCAACTGTTGGTATTACTTCATTATGACAGAAGTCATATTTAAAATATTCAACGCCCCATTCTGCAAGAGTGTCAGCGTCCTCTTTTTCGTGGTAAAGACTTGCAGGTAAATCCTCGCAGGTGAGAGTACCGTTTGAGGTGTAAAGACCTACTTTAAAACCGTCTTTGTTGAGTTCTTCAACAAGTGGTTTAATACCCTTCGGGAAGCGTGTTAAGTCGCCTTGTAATTTGCCGTCAGCAGTACGAAGTGAGCTTTGCCAGCAGTCATCAAGATTTATATATTGATACCCTGCATCTAAAAGACCTGTTTTCTTCATTGCGTCTGCAATTTCTTTAATTAAGCTTTCGTCAATTGTGTGACGGAATGTGTTCCAGCTACTCCAGCCCATAGGCGGTGTGAGTGCAACACCATTGTTATAAAGCTCTTTTTCAAGTGGTTGCACCTTAGTTGCAGAAATAACCTTGTTTACTGCACATTTCGGGCAGAAATCCTGTTTTAAGAGTTTTTTGCCTACTAAATAACCTAATGCGGCGCCACCGGCAAGGGCAACAGTTTTTTTAATACTCATAATTTTCACCCCATAAAATGTTTTATTAAAGCACCTACACCAATTACACCGGCTAAGGCAGCACCTGCATAGCCTAATTTGTGTAAGTTCATACTTGTTCGGTCATTTATTCTTTTTTCAATTGGACCTAAGCACTCAGAGGTAAGGCCTAATTCTTTGAAATGATAAATTTTAGTGTTGATTTTATCAGGCTCATTTTCGTCGATAGTAATCATTCTTATAGCAGATTGACATCCATCAGTGTATGCGTGGAAGCCTGATGTTTTATTTTGCCCTAAAATTATGTCATCAACCACACCTGTAAAATCGTTAAGATGGTCGTGACCGAAGAAAGCGGCTTTAATGTCGCCAACCTTTTTCCAGCTCGCGAATTGACCTTTGTCAATGGCAGGGGAGCAAGGACCTTCACCTAAATAACCCTCAACACCATCTTTTTTTACAAAACGCTTTTTTTCTAA
Source organism: Oscillospiraceae bacterium (assembly GCA_015065785.1). Taxonomy (GTDB): domain Bacteria; phylum Bacillota; class Clostridia; order Oscillospirales; family Acutalibacteraceae; genus DTU089. The sequence continues at coordinate 73,202 of SVPR01000003.1, forward strand.
TGGTCCTATAAAGCCCGGTACAGACCAGAAATATTCATAAGGCTTTGCTTCTCTCATAAGCTCATATTCCTGAATAACAGGCATATGCTGAAAGAGTATAGCGGGAATTGTTCTGCCATCATGACTATCTTTAATTTCCTGTGCTTTCTTTTCGTACCATTCAATCTGGTCTTCGTGTACCCAGTCATATTTAGAAATGCTCTGGTCTTCAGCTAAATTGTTTGAGTCAATAAACCAGAGGTTTAAAATATCCTCTTCGCCTTTAGAATCCTTAACTAAAAGATTGCAGTTGAAGTCACCTGGCGCAGTTTCATCGTTTTCACCTATAAAAGCATCTATCATATCATAAGCGGCAACAATTTCTTTTTCTTTGCCGGCGTCGTGCTCGTGGTTGCCAAGACAGTAGCACATCGGAATATCTGCATCTAAAATAGGCTTTAAAATCCTTTCAAGTGCTTGTTTATGAAGAAGTGTATAATCTTCACATTCTTGATATTCACTACAGGTATCACCTAAAAGCACTACTAAATCAGGCTGAAATGCTTTAACGCCCATCTCGAAAAGCTTGTGGGCATCTTTTTGTCTTAATTCATCTTCACGATTGTCAATAATAAGTCTTTCGTGAATATCACCCAACACCATTATTTTAAATTTGCCGTTTTTGAATCTGAGTTGTTTATCCATAAATAACGCCCTTTTTATATAAGCCTCCCCAAAGAGTACAATGGGAAGGCTTATGCTTAATTATTTCTTTGATTTGCTGATTTCTGCGATTTCGTTGAGAATATCTGCTCCGAGGTCAACCTCTTCAAAAGTGACATCGTTGAATGTTACTTCTTCGATTTTTACTTCTTCTGCTATTTTTTCAACCTCTTTTTTAGCCTTTTCTTTTTGGGCTTTAGTTGTTTTAGGTTTAGCTTCCTTTTTAGCGGTTTCTTTTTTAGCAGTTTCTTTTTTAGCAGTGGATTTAGTTGCTGTATCTTTAGTAGATTTTGTAGCTTTAGTAGCAGTTTCTTTTTTCTCTTTAGTAGATTTTGTAGCCTTGTCAGCCGCAGCCTTTGTTGATTTCTTAGCAACCGGTTCCTTAGCTTCAGGCTCCTTTGCAACCTTTTCCTTTACAGTTCTTTTTGTGCCAACTGTTTTTGTAGCTTGTTTTAAAACATCCTCTTTAGAAGATGGAACTAAATTTTCATCATCAATGAATGTAACATCAGCAATATCAGTTGAAACCTCGTAAGCGGCAGGCTCTGTGAATTGGAGCTCAGTAACCTCTTCTACTTCAACGGTTGTTTCCGCCGGAGCCGCTTCTGCAAAGTCGAGATTTGGAATTTCAACATCTGCGATTTCGTAAACAGGCTCTGTAAATTCAACCTCTGCTTCTTGAGGAGCTTCAACAACAGGCTCTTCAATGATTGATTCACTTGTAATTGTTTCAAATGTTTCAGGATCAACCTTTTCAAATTTAGGAGCCTCAAAATAAACAGGAGCATTTTCTTCTGTTAAATATTCTGTTTTGTCCTCTTTAGCATTAGGAGCAGGAATTTCAATAATAGGAGCTTCGCTGTTAGTAATATCAATAACATCCTCTGCAGGAACTACGATTTCAGGAGCAGCCTCTTTATTTGCTTTAGCATTTTTCTTTTCTGCTTTTTTCTGAGCCTTTTTGTCGGCTTTAGCTTCTTTCTTGGATTTTTGTTCTTTCATTGTTTCTAAGAGTATTGCTTCTTCATCAAGAGTTGCGTTGTAAGCAACTGCAAGAGTGTTGAATAATTTGATTTTTTCAACTGAACCAACAACAGGTAAGAAGAAAAGAATAAGTCTTAAAAGAAGAATATAAGAACCGCCGTGTTTAAGCTCAATGCCATATTTTGGAGCTATTCTGTACATTCTTTCAGAGTGTGTATAGTTCCACACGAATGAGTAAACACCGAAGCTGAATATATCAAGAAGAAAAACGAGTATGTAGTTAGCACTTTCTTTGTCGTCATCCTCGCACATTTTGTTAAGGTCCTCAGTCCAGTCAGACCAGAAGAAAAGACCGTAAATGCCAAAAGTTATGATTTGCAAAAGTACATATTTAGCAATTTTTCTTTGTTGAATCATAGGTTAAGACCCCCATAAGTAAATTAGAGTATTAAATACCAAATAAAATAATACTATATACATAAAAAAAAGTCAATAGTTATAATGGCAAAAAGCATTATAACTACTGACTTTAAGCTCTTATTTAGAAAAGAGTGAAAGCTCTTCTTTTTCTTGTGCAGCCTTGTGGTCCTGAAGGCGTTTTTTGATTTTGTCAACAGGGTTAAGAAGAACACTTACTGAACGGTCGTGGTTTAATGTGTCAATAATAAGTGAGCAGTATTTACTCATATCAACCTCAAAGTACCATTTGCGTTCCAATAATTCAGGCATTCTGTAAACTAAGTTTGTTGTGAATACGCCGTCGATTACGCCTTTTTCATAAGCCTCGTCAAAATTCTCAAGACCGTTACAGAAAAGACCGAAGCAGGTGCAAACGAAAATTTTGTTTGCCTTTAACTCTTTTAATTTTGTAGCAACCTCAATCATTGAGTCGCCTGAAGAAATCATATCGTCAATAATGAGACAGTCTTTGCCTTCGACATTATCACCGAGGAATTCGTGAGCTAAAATCGGGTTTCTGCCATCAACAATTCTTGAATAGTCACGGCGTTTGTAGAACATACCGAGGTCAACACCTAAAACTGTTGAGTAATATATACAACGACCCATACCACCCTCGTCAGGTGAAATAACCATAAGGTTTTCAGAGTCAATTTTAATATCTTTAAAATTCTTTGTTAAAGCTTTAATCATCTGATATGTAGGAGCAACATCTTCAAAGCCTTTAAGAGGAATAGCGTTCTGAACTCTTGGGTCGTGAGCGTCAAATGTAATGATGTTTTCAACATTCATATTGATGCAAAGCTCCTGAAGAGCGAGTGCACAGTCAAGAGATTCACGGCTTGAACGCTTGTGTTGTCTGCCCTCATAAAGCATAGGCATAATAACATTGATTCTTCTTGCCTTACCTTCAACAGCGGCAATAGCTCTTTTAAGATTTGCAAAGTGGTCGTCCGGTGAATAAGGAACCTCTTTGCCGTACATTTTATAAGTAACACCGTGGTTAAAGCAGTCGCAAATGATGTAAATATCATAACCTCTTACTGTTTCTTGAATAACACATTTACCTTCACCTGAACCGAAGCGGTTAAAAGCAGTTTTTATAATGTAGCTTTCTCTCTGGTAGCCGTAGAAAGCGATTGTGCTTTTGTGTTCACTATCTCTTTCCTCACGCCAGGTTGAGATGTAACCGTCAATTTTTTGTGCGAGCTCCTCACAACCGGGAAGAGCAATAATTCCTAAAGGACCAACAGGAATAGTATTAAGTACACCAAATGCTTCTGACACGATAATAACCTCCAAAATTTTGTTTCACAAAAATACCGCAATTTGTGAATTACATTTTCTCTTATGGTGAGTGGTCATTCACTCATATAATATTCTACCTATAAATTAAAATATTTGCAAGTGTGTTTTTAAAATTTCTTGATTAGAATTTATCTAACAATAATCGACATAATTTGTAAAAAGTGACAAAAATGCAAAAAAAGAAAAAAGCCGTCTTAAAAAAACGGCTTGAAAAGTATGTTGATTTATAATGAGAAATCCTCTTTTGAAAAGGTTGTGGTTAAAGAGATAACCTTAGGCTCTCTTTTAAGAGGGTCATATTTGAATTTCTTGCATTTTGAAAATGATTGCATAACAGCACCTTGCTTTTTGCAAAGTACGGTATCTTTATTAGCGGTAGTTGTGCCGTGCTCACAATATGCACACTGCGGGTCAATATCTTTTCTGAAAATGCTTTTCATAAAACACACTCACTCTGAATCTAAGATGTGTTTATTTTACCACACTTTTTTGCGGTTATCAACCTGTAAAATGAAAAATACACACATAATTATTAAAATGACAGTTACACCTACGGTGTAAGAAATTCCGATTGCACCATTAGAATCTGAATAAATGATTACAGTTTCTTGCGCTTTCGGAAAAATATTCAGAAGCTGAAAGGTGAAAAAAGCAGAGAGAGAAGAATTTAAAATTCTTGATACAATAAAATTCTGAAGCTTTACCTTACAGATGCTGAAATACGGCGAAACCTGACAAATTACAGATAAACTTCCAAACCCTAAAATTGCAGAAATTACGGGCAGAGAGGTTTCTTTGCTGCAAACCTTACAACCGTTTGTGACCTCTAAGATGGCATTGAGAAAAAGCTCGAAGCTTGTGTTTAAATTGAAGCTTTCGATAATTCCCGAAATACAGGAAAAAGTAAGCACCCAGGCAGAAATATTTATAATTGCATTTGCACCCGATGAAACTGAATTTATAAAAGCATAGGCTTTGTCTTGCGGTATCACTTTTTCAGCCTCTGAAGCTTTATTATCGCTTAAAAATCTGCACAGAAAGCCCATTACTAAAGCAGTCAGTATATTCGAGAGGTAAAGAATTACACCGGAATAATAATTGTGAAGCATACCCACACCAACTGCGGTGATTGTGAATGCAGGGCCGGAGTTTACCGTGAAATACATAAGCCGTTCTGCTTCATTTTGTGTTATTCTGTTTGATTTATATAAATCGGCAGTTATTTTAGCACCTATCGGGTAGCCACCTAAAAGTCCCATCAGAATCGGAATAAATCCATCGGGGCTTAGTTTGAATATTACTTTGGTTATTTTAGCGAAAATGCCCGAAAGCATTTTAAACGCATCAGATGAAGCTATGTATGAAGCGATAACTAAAAATGGGAATAATGACGGAATGACAGTAGTCAGTAAAAGTGTAATTCCGTTTTTTATTCCATCACTTGCGGTTTTTGGGTTTAATAGAATTACAGTTATTAAAAGCACGGTGCATAATATTTTTGGTAAATGAGTCAACAGCTTTTTATAGTTTATTTTCAGAGCAATCACCACGCAATCTAATATATTTTATGAGTAAACAGCATAGAAATATAACAAAAATATCTTGGATGGTGCTGTTATGAAATTAAAACCAACAAAAGAAGAGAGTGTAAGGGGGAATATTGAGCTTTACGGCAACAAGCAGATAATTGTAGAGGGCTGTAAAGGTGTGGTAGATTATTGCGAGGATTTTCTGAAGCTCGATTTGGGTAAAATTATTTTGAAAATAACAGGTCGTAATTTGGTTATTGAATCATATATTTATGAGCAGATAGATTTAAAAGGTGAAATTGTGTCGGTTGAGTTTATGAATTAAAAAACTGTGGGTATTAGGTGAAATGTTATGATAATCAACTTTTTAAGACTTCTTCTTGGTTTTGTGGAATTTGAAGCGAAAGGTGGCTTCCCTGAACGGTTTTTAAATCTTTGCACAATAAACGGAATCACACTCTGGCGTGTTCAGAATGATGGTGTAAAGGTCAAAGCCTGTACATCTATAAAAGCATATAAAAGCATAAGAAAATCTGCACGAAAATCAGGAATGAGGGTTAAAATAATCAAGAAACGAGGCTTTCCGTTTTTTATAAAAAACAACAAAGCAAGAGTTGGAGTTGTAGTAGGTCTTAGTCTTGTTGTTTTGTTTTTGTTTACCTCGTCCTGTATGCTCTGGAATATTGAAGTTACAGGCAACGAAAAATTAAAAAGTGAGGTTCTTTTAGAAAGCCTTTATAATAATGGTGTAAGAGTTGGTGTATTTAAGTCAAAAATAGACACAATAGCAGTAGAGGGTGAGCTTTTAAAGGAGTATTCAGATTTAGCCTGGGCGTCAATAAATATCTTTGGAACAAAAGCAGTTTTAGAGGTTAAGGAAAACAGCGAAAAACCGCAAATAGTCGATGAAAAAACACCTGCGAATATAGTTGCAAAAAAAGATGGTCAGATTGTTCTTGTTGAGGGGCATAAGGGGACAAATGCGGTAAAAGAGGGCGATGTTGTAGTAAGGGGCGATTTGCTTATTTCAGGAGTTCTATTGAATTCAGACGGCAGTGAAAAAACTGTTCACGCAACGGGCAAGGTTTTTGCGAAAACAATAACTAATCTTTATGCTGAGTCTATAATGGTGAATAGTGCAAAAATCTTGAATTCAACAGAGAATAAGTATTATTTATATGCCTTAGGTGGCGAAATACCACTGTTTTTTAAATGTAAAGGTGAAAAACTTTACAATGGCGAAAAGCTGCTTGAAAGCAACTCAACCAAGCTGCCATTTGGTGTCAGGTGGGAGTGTCTTGGTGAATTTAACGAAACAGAAATTAAGCTTACAGAAAATCAGATGACTCTTTTAGCTCTTTTTGAGTCTGTTAAGCAAAAACGGGAAAATTTCAGTAGTAGCTGTGAAATTTTAAAGGTGGATTATCAGAAACAGGTTGATGAAAATAAAGTGACTGTTAAATGCAAAATAAGTGCAAAAGAGAATATAGCGGAAGAAAAAGAGATTTTTGTTGAATAAAAAGGCTATTGTTGCCTGAAAAAACTAATACCTTTTCACAAAAATTTTTGAAAATTTTAGTGGACATTTACAAAAAATATGTTATAATGAGAAATGTGTTAATATAGTATTATATTCAAAGATATAGAAAACTTGGAGTTTTAAAATGTTTGAACAGATTATAAATGTTGACAGAATGGAGCAGGCGGTAAGCCTTTTTGGTAGCTTCGATGAGAATATATTGCTCATTGAAAAGACCTTTAATGTAAAAATTCTCAGCCGTGGCTCTGATATAAAAGTAACCGGCGAGGCAGAGGATGTTGCCAAGGGCGTTAAGGCTATAAATGGTCTTTTAATGCTCATAAACCGAGGTGAAGTTTTGAACGAGCAGAATGTTCGTTATGTAATTTCACTTGTCGGTGATGGCAATGAGGACAAGCTTACTGCTATGTCAAATGACTGCATTTGCATAACAAGTAAGGGTAAACCGATTAAGCCAAAAACCTTAGGGCAGAAAAAATATGTTGAGTCAATTAAAGAAAATACAATCGTCTTAGGGGTTGGCCCTGCAGGTACAGGTAAAACATATTTAGCAGTTGCAATGGCGGTTAACGCATTCAGAGCGAAAGAGGTAAACAGAATTATTTTAACAAGACCTGCAGTAGAAGCAGGTGAAAAGTTAGGCTTTTTGCCGGGCGATTTACAAAGCAAGGTTGACCCTTATTTAAGACCGCTTTACGATGCACTTTTTGATATGCTGGGAAGTGAGAATTTTCAGAAATATCAGGAAAGAGGCAATATTGAGGTAGCGCCTCTTGCTTATATGCGTGGCAGAACCTTAGATGACAGCTTCATAATTTTAGACGAAGCACAGAACACAACCCCTGAGCAGATGAAAATGTTCTTAACAAGAATGGGCTTTAATTCTAAGGTTGTTGTAACAGGCGATGTTACACAGATTGACTTGCCTGACGGTAAGCGTTCAGGACTTGTTGAAGTAACAAAGGTGTTGAAAAATATTGAACAGATTGATATTGTGCGATTTTCTGAAAAGGATGTTGTACGACACAAGCTTGTTCAGGATATTATAAAAGCTTATGAAAAATATGAGGAGGCAAAGAAGCGAAATGACAAAGGTAATCATCACAAATGAGCAAAAGGAAGTAAAAATTCCAACAGGCGTCAGACTTTTAGTCAGAAGATGCTGTAACGCAGTTCTTCTTTACGAAGGCTTCAAGGAGCCTACAGAAGTAAGCGTAACTTTCGTTGATGACGAAAGAATACATAGTCTTAATAAAGAATATCGTGATGTGGATAGCAGCACAGATGTGTTATCATTCCCACTTGGTGAAAACGGTGTTTATGATAAAAACAATGATACAGGTGCAAGTCTTTTGGGCGATATTGTTATTTCAATACCTACTGCAGTGCGTCAGGCTGAAACCTATGGCCACTCCCTTCAAAGAGAAATTGGCTTTTTGACAGTTCATTCAATGCTCCATTTATTAGGCTACGACCATGTGAATGGCGGTATGGAAGAGGTTCGTATGCGTGAAAAAGAAGAACGCGTATTAACAGAGCTTGGTTTAAAACGCAACAATTCTTATTATATGGATGAGAATGAGGAATAATTTTTTATGAATGATGTAAAGAGTCTTGCAAAAAGCTTTGTTTATGCCTACAGGGGTATAAGGTGGGCTGTTTGTCACGAGCGTAATTTCAGAATTCATATCACTTGTATGTGCTATATGTTCTACTACTTGTTAAGATATGATTTCTTTACTGTTTCAAAAGCAGAAATGTGCATTTTGCTTTTATCGTGTGCCTTGGTGTTAGGTGGCGAGCTTATTAACACAGGCATTGAAAAGGCAGATGATACTGTATCCAGAGAAAGACGAAGAACAATCGAAATTTCAAAAAATGCCGCTGCAGGTGCAGTTTTGATTTTCGCTGTTTTTTCGGTGATTATAGGCATTGTTATAATGTTCCAGCCGGAAGCTTTTGTTGCTTTGTTCAATCATTATGTAACAGAGCCTGTTTATATTTTACTTTTGGCTTTAAGCTTAGTAGTGGCTTTGTTATTTATTTTTAAGTTTGGAAAATTCGCAAAATATATCAGAGGAAAGAAAAAATAATGGGAAATAGAAAAACTGCTTTTATTGCTATTGTCGGCAGACCAAATGTTGGTAAATCTTCAATTTTAAACAGACTTTTAGGTCAGAAAATCGCAATAGTATCATCAAGACCGCAAACAACAAGAACAAAAATTATGGGTGTTTTAACTGAGAATGATATTCAGTTGGTTTTCACCGATACACCTGGTTTTCATAAGCCGAAAACAAAATTAGGCGAAAAAATGATTAAGTCTGTTGACGATGCAATCTCAGGTGTTGACTCCTGTCTTTTTGTAACAGAAAGCAAGGGTGAAATAAGACCTACTGAAATCGAGCTTTTAGAAAGACTTAAAAAAGAGAAAATTCCTGTAATTCTTGCAATAAACAAAATAGATATTCTTTCTAAAAAAGAAGAGCTTATGGAAAGAATTCTTGAGCTTTCAAAGCTTTGCGATTTTACTGCGGTTGTACCGGTTTCTGCACAAAATGGCGATGGTATGAGTGAGTTGAAAGAAGAACTTAACAAATTAGCAGTCGAGTCAGAGTTTTTCTTCCCTGAAGATACTTTAACAGACCAGCCTGAGCGTGTTCTGGCGTCTGAAATGATAAGAGAAAAATTGCTTTACAGATTAAATGAAGAAATTCCTCACGGTATTGCAGTTTCTATAGAAAGCATGAAAGAACGCGAAACAGGCGATATTATTGATATTGAAGCAATTATTTATTGCGAAAGAGATAGCCACAAGGGTATAATTATCGGTAAAGGTGGTTCAATGCTCAAGGCTGTTTCAACAAGTGCCCGAAAAGATTTAGAAGACTTTTTTGATTGCAAGGTCAATCTTCAATGCTGGGTAAAGGTCAAAGAGGGTTGGCGTAACCGAGAGGGCTTAATCCACAATTTCGGGCTTGACCAGTAAAAATTTACAGTTTTTTAAATGGATTATAAGCACATAAAAGCATAGCAAATGAATAAACTATTATCACAATAGTTTTGAAGGGATATGTTTTTATGGAAGGCAAAATGCTTTGGGATAAATTCACAGAAAACGGCAAAGTAGCAGATTATTTAGAGTACCGTAAGCATATAAACGGTTTGGAAGCTGAAGTTGAAACGGAGTTGGGTAAGTTTGACCAAAATCAGTGCTTCGGGATTAGTGATAAGGGAACAGAGCGTAGGAGAATATGACCGCTTAATTACTGTTCTCACAGCGCAATACGGTTTAGTTAAAGCGTTTTGCAGAGGTGCAAAAAAGGCTAAAAGCAAAAAGCTTTCTGCCACAGCACTTCTTACATATTCCGAGTTTACCTTTAATAAAACAAAAGATGCCTTTACAGTCGATGAAGCTGAGGTTAAAGAGGTTTTTTTCGAGCTTCGTCAGGATGTTGTTAAAATGGCATTAGCACAATATTTATGCGAATTAGCTTATGAATTTTGCGAAGAAGATTACGAGTCGGAGGAAATTCTCCGACTTTTTCTCAATTCACTCTATTTACTTAAAAGTAATAAAAAAACCGCATCCTTCATAAAGGCTGTAACAGAATTCAGACTGATGTCACTCGCCGGTTATATGCCCCGACTTATTGCGTGTGATAATTGCGGTGAATATGAAACTGCCGTGATGGGCTTTGACAAGGAAAGCGGAAAAATTTATTGTGAAAATTGTATTCCGGGTTATGCTTTTAAAGCTCCGTCGTCGGTAATTAAAGCAATGCGCCATGTGGCACTTTCTGATTTCCCTAAGATTTTTTCTTTTTCGCTTTCAGAAGAAAACATAAAATTATTTGAATATTTAACAGAGGATTATCTTCTTAATAAAACACAAAGAAAATTTAAAACACTTGACTTTTATAATGTTATAAAGGATTAAATAAAAAATGAACGAAATGAACAGACATTTAAAGGCTATTGAATTAGATAAGGTGCTTTTGATGGTTGCTGAAAGAGCCTGTAATGATGACGCTAAAGAAGTAATTTTAAATCTACGCCCTGAATCTAATTTGCAATTAGTAGCCGATTTATTAAAAAAGACCGAAGATGCCTACATACTTCTGGCTAAATTCGGCGGTCCGTCCTTTGGTGGACTTAAAAATGTTAATAATGCATTAGCTCGTGCAAAAGCAGGGGCAATGCTCACAATGAAAGAATTGCTCGATATTGGCAGCACGGTAAGAGCCGTCAGAAATTTACGCGATTGGCGTGACGGTAACGGACAGGACCCTTTGAGCATTGATATTTATTTTTCTTCGCTTATGCCAAATAAGTTTTTAGAAGAAAGAATTTTTTCTGCAATTTTAAGTGAAGATGAAATGAGTGATAATGCTTCTGCAGAGCTTGCAAGCATCAGACGGAAAATCAAAAATCAGGAAAATGCAGTAAGAGAAAAGCTTGAAAAAATTATTCGCTCACAAAATTTAAAAAATGTGTTGCAGGACGCGATTATAACCCAAAGAAACGGCAGATATGTTGTGCCTGTTAAAAGCGAGCACAGAGCAACAGTTTCAGGACTTGTTCACGACACATCTTCAACAGGAGCTACTGTTTTTGTTGAGCCTGCAGGCGTGGTTGAAGCAAATAACGAAATCCGCGTTTTAAAGGGCAAAGAAACACAGGAGATTGAAAGAATTCTTTATGAGCTTTCTTCAATTGCAGGTAGCTTTGTTGATGAAATTAAGGGTAGCTATGAGTGTGCGGTTGAAATAAATGTTATTTTCAGTAAAGCACAGTTAGCTTATAAAATGAACGCTACAATGCCCAAGCTTAATGCAAAGGGTGTTATAGATTTAAAAAAGGCAAGGCACCCTTTAATTGACCCGAAAAGTGTTGTTGCTACAGATATTCGTCTGGGTAAAGAGTTTGATACTCTTGTTATTACAGGCCCTAACACAGGCGGTAAAACTGTTGCGATTAAGACTTTAGGGCTTTTGTCTGCAATGGCTATGTGCGGACTTATGTTGCCTTGTGGTGATGAAAGCGAAATTTCAGTATTCAATGAAATTTTAGCTGATATTGGTGACGAGCAAAGCATTGAACAGTCACTTTCAACATTTTCATCACATATGGTGAATATTGTAAATATCTTAAAAACAGCAAACGAGAATTCACTCGTTTTAATAGACGAATTAGGTGCAGGTACTGACCCTGTTGAGGGTGCGGCACTTGCTATGGCTATTTTAGAGCAGTTGCATTCTCAAGGTGCAAAAATTGCCGCAACAACTCACTATGCAGAATTAAAAGCGTATGCTTTGGAAACTGAAAGAGTTGAAAACGGCTCTTGTGAGTTTGATGTTAATTCTTTAAGACCTACTTACCGTCTTTTAATTGGTATTCCGGGTCGTTCAAATGCTTTTGCAATTTCAGAAAGATTAGGCGTAGCTTCTGATATTATTAAAAGAGCTAAAGATTTAGTTTCTTCTGAAAGTGTTCGCTTTGAGAATGTTGTTGACAAATTAGAGCAAAGCAGACTCGAAATGGAAAGTGAGAGGAAAGAAGCCGAAAAGGTAAAAGCAGAGGCAGAAGCCGAAAGAGAAAAGGCTCGTGCGGTTTTAAATGAAGCACAGGCAAGGCGAGATAAAGAAATTGAAAATGCAAAAGGCGAGTCTTTAAGAATTGTGGAGCAGGCAAGAAGAGAAGCGAATTCTCTTTTAGCAGAAATTGAAAAGCTCAAAAAAGAAACAAAATCCACAAAAGATGCCGCAGAGCTTTTAAGAAAGGCTCGTTCAACAGTTAATTCACACCTTAATGCTATTGATGATGCTGTGAATCCGGTGCTTGCAAATATTGACGATGACGAAAGTTATGTTTTACCAAGAGAACTACAGATTGGTGATAATGTTTACTGCAAGACAATAGGTAAAAATGCAGTTGTTACTGCTCTTAAAGATAAAAAGGGTAATGTAGAGATTGCCGCAGGCATGCTCAAAATGAGAGTGAAAGAGGACTCTTTAAAGCTTTTAGAAAAGAAAAATGAGAAGCCGAAGAGCAGTACTCGTAAAAATTCTATTGAAAGCAGAGCAAGTAAAGATATTAACAACCGTTGCGATTTAAGAGGACTTATGGTTGATGAAGCTCTTTTAGTACTCGACCGCTTTATTGATGATATTGTTATGTCAGGTCTTAATGAATGCACCATTATTCACGGTAAGGGCACAGGCGCATTAAGAAGTGCCGTAACAAAATATTTAAAGGCTGACCCAAGAGTCCGCTTTTCCCGCCTCGGCACATTCGGCGAGGGCGAAGACGGAGTTACGATTGCGGAGATTAAGTGAGGCAGGGACTAGGGACTAGGGAACAGGGGTTTGCTACGCAAAATGCAGAATGCTGAGTGCAGAGTGCAGAATTTCGGGGCCTGCGGCCAGCTATTATAATAATTTGTTGTAACAGTTAATTTGTCGTTTCATTTATTCTTCATTATTTATTTTATCTTCTTTATTCTAAAAAACGAACTAAATTCTTTCATACTTGCAACTTGTAACTTGCACACTTGCCACTGTTTTTTTTGAAATTTTAAAAAATTTCAAAAAAAACCCTTTACAAATGGAAAATAATGTGCTACTATACAGATAAAGAAAGTTACGGATTATTCCCACTTTCTTCAAAAAAAGGGGAAATCCCTCGAATTCTGAATATATTTAAGGCTTTGCCTTTTATATATGAAGAAAAACAAAATTTTTTATTTAGAAAAGGAGTTGTTCGTAAATGTTTAAATTTATGAAGAGCAAAAAAGGTTTCACACTCGTTGAACTTATGATCGTTGTTGTTATCATGGCAATCCTCGTTGTTGTTGCTGTTCCGATCTACAACTCAGTTACAGACAATGCAAGAGAAAAGACTTGTCTTGACAACCAAAGACAAATCCTCAGCACAGTTGGTAACCTCTACATGATGGAAGGTGTTACTGGTAACGGTACAGCTACTCTTACATTCCACGGTAATACAATTACACCAGCAAATCTTGACACTTTCTCAGAGCTTGTTGAAATTGATGATATCGAAGCTTCTTTCCAGACAGTTCCAGTTTGCGGTGCTGAAGAAAACTATCTTGTTGCAACACTTAGCGAAAACACACAAGGCGGTACAGCTTTAATTTCAGTTAAATGTTGTTCAGATGCTGCTGGTACAACAGCAACAGACCACGTTCTTGTTGACGAAGACTAATATTTAGTTTAGTGTACTTAAAGCACGGTGCTCGAAAGAGCACCGTGTGTTTTTTTGTCGTAATTTATATTTTCTTTTAAAAAATTATGAACTTTTTTATTTTTACTATTTACAAATTTTAACATCTGTGCTACTATTAGTAATAGAGTTACGGAAGTTTCTCGCAAAATTATAGGAGATGTTCGTAAATGTTTAAATTTTTAAAAAGCAAAAAAGGCTTTACTTTAGTTGAACTTATGATTGTTGTTGTTATAATGGCAATTCTTGTAGTTATTGCAGTGCCTATTTATAACACAGTTACAGACAATGCAAGAGAAAAAACCTGCCTTGATAATCAAAGACAAGTTTTAAGCGTTATTGGCAATCTTTTTGCAATGCATAACCTCTCAGGTGTTGGCGAATCTGTTACGCTCGAATTTGTTGCAGGCGAAAACTCTGAAATCAGAGAAACATCCAGCGGTGCGCTCAGCACATTCTCAAGCGGTAACATTACACTTGATACTATTAAAGCATCATTCCAGACAGTTCCTGTTTGCGGTGCTGAAGAAAACACAATTACAGCAGTAATATCTTCAAACGATCAGGGCACAGCAAGAGTTCAGGTTTCTTGCTCAGATACAAGCCATAAGTTAGGTTAATGAGCTAAAGAAATGCAGAACTAAAGAAATGCAGAATGCAGAGTGCAACTGATTATAATTGAAAATTGAAAGTTGAAAATTGAAAATTTCGGGGCTACGCCGTAATTATAATAATTGGTTATAATGGTAAACTGACTTTTTCATTTATACTAATTACAAGTATTAAGACTTAAATATAAAAATTCTATCATTTTTAGTTTATATCAAACTTCAAATGATAGAATTTCTTGTTTTTATGGATAACTATTATAATTGCCGACCGCAGGTCCCACAATTTTCAATTTTCAACTTTCAATTTTCAATTAAAAAAACTGTTTCCTGTCCACTGAAAACTAAAAATAAAAGTTCTTCGTAAGCCAGATTTTGAAATGCTTGTTTCTGTCTGCAATGCTGAGCAAAACAAATAAAATAAACGCAGTAGCCGCAATGCTTATTGCAATGCAATCAAAAATTATGCTGTGTGGTGTGAATTGCAAAATTGCTTCGGTTGTACCTGCAAAAACTGTAACTGCACCTAAAACTGCCATAATGCTATGAAGTCTTGAATGCTTTTTCTTGAAGTATTTTGCAAGAGTTAAGCCTACACCAAGGCTTAAAATATCAAGTGGAACAAAAAGCTCTAAAAACCATTCGCCCGAATGTACTAAAATGAAAAATACTGAAGCGTAAGCAGCAATGGCAGTTGCATCAAGTGCTATTAAAAGATAAGGCTTTTTCTTTTTTAACATAAACGGAAAGGCGAAAAGAATCCACAAGAGCACACTTGTTGAAATAACATAAGCAGACCACGGTGTGCTCGGCGAAAGCAGTAAATTAACTACAAAGCAAACAATGCTCGGTAAAAATAACAACACTGAAATTATTACTGCCCAATATTTTCTCTTTTTCTGTTCCGGAATGCTCACTCTTTCAGGGAAAGGTGAGTCAGCTTTTTCCTTTGGCTCGTCCGGATTTATGACATCTGTCATACAAAGCGGACATTTTGGCGTAAAGTCGTCAAGCTTTACACCGCATTTTACACAATATGGCATATTATCTTCCTTTTATTTTAATTTAAAAAAGATTGCTTTCAATCTGAACAGGGATTCCCAATTCTACAAGCCTTCTGAAGAATTCACGCTCAATGTCGGTGTCATTGTAGCAGTTAGCAACTGCAACGGTAAATGTGTTACCAACAGAAACGGCGCCCATTCTACCGCCGTTTAAAAGTCCGGGGCTTGGCATTAAAATACAGCTTTCAACAAACTCGTACATATCGGCTGGCAGTGTTACCTTGCCAAGATTTGTAAAAAGTGCAGTAGTTGTGCTTTCGGCTGTTAATGCGTATGAAATTCCAATTGCCAAGTCTTTAATTACAAGCGGAATTACCCTCATAAGCGGAAACGCTTCCAGTTTAATATTAGAAGCAAACATTGCGCCTAATGTCTTTGGGTTATTTATATATCTTAAATAAAGTGAAACCTGACGAACAATTTCCTCGAATGTGTAGTCACCTAAGGTCGGGTCAGTTCTTACACTGTAGCAAACCGAAAAATTTCGGAGAGTTTCATTTTTGAATTGATTACGGGCATTAACAGGCACTTGAATACTGATTTCTTTCTGCTTTTTCTCTTCTTTCTTTTGAAAGTCAATAAAAATTTCTGTAAGAACTGCAGTAAAAAATTCTGTAATTGTGCAATTGTATTTTTTGCAAAGCTCTTTTATTTTATCAACAGGCATATAGCCCAAAATCACATGAGAGCAAAACGCAGGTAGCTTTTCGCCTTTTCTATGATAAACATTAGGCTTGCTTCTGCTTGCCTTTGCTCCTTTTGTGGCGTTCTTTAAAAATGAATCCTCAAGTTCTTCTTTTTTAGGCTTTTCTGTAATATCGAGCACAGAGCCACCACAAGAAATTTTGTGACCTAAAAGCCTTAAATATTGTGCTGCAAGTGTATTTAAAAACACCTCACAGCCGTAGCCATCTGTAAGAGCGTGAAAGGCTTCAATTGAAAGACGGTTTTTATAATAAAAAATCTTAAAAAGAAAATTGTTGCTTTCAGAATATTTAATAGGCACACATTGGTTTCTTGTGTCCTCTAAAATAACAGGCATTTTGTCATTGTACTCAAAATAATACCAGAAAAAGCCCCGCTTAATTTTAACACAGAAGCTTGGGAATCTCGGTAAAATATCCTTTAAAGCCTGTTCTAAAACATCTTTTTTAATTTCTACGGTGAGGTTAATTGAATAACGGATTATATTAGACCAGGTTTTTGTGTTCTGGGCAGGGAATACCTTTGCGGCATTGTCGAGCTTGAGCCAATCTCTGCCTAAAAATATATTTTTTGTGTTATCCAGAATCTCACCTTCTTTTCTTTTTATATATGTATATATTTTTTATTTTAATCTGCCTGTTATTATTTTCGTGTTTTCTAAAATCATCACAATCGGGGGAACTAAAACTATCTGAAGAATAATTCCGGGAATTGCGTTTGTAACTGCACCGGCTAAAAATGCCGAAAAACCAAATGTATCGCCATTAACTGCCATCAGCGTGAACATTGCAACGCCCCAGACTGCTCTGCCAATAATCATTGAAATGAGTAACGAGCAATATATGTAAGGCTTTTTCTTTGGTAATATTTTATGTGTTATTCCTGAAGCTAAGCCGTAAGTCGCAAGCTCTAAAGCCATACAGATAGCTGTTGGGAAAAGTGGCGGCATACCTAAAGTAAGTGACCTGAAAAGCGGTGCTAAAAAGCCAACTAAAAGTCCCCACGGCCAACCGCATATAAATCCGCAAATAATTACGGGAATGTGCATAGGGCAGAGCATTGCACCAATTTCGGGAATCTGCCCTGTAATAAACGGCAAAACATAGCATAACGCCAAAAATAGTGCCGAAAGCACAGTTTTAAAAATTTTGCTTTTGTTCTTCATTCTGAAATATCCCTTAAAAGTAATAATAAATTGATTATATCACAGTTTTTTCATTTTAACAATTAGTTTGTAAAAAAATAAGTAAGTCAGATTCCTGCTCATTTCAATTAAAATTTATACGCATAAAAAAACAAGGACGATTACACCAAAAAAAACTCCACTTGCACTCCTTTCTTATTGACAATATTTTATGTTGTGGTATAATCACTATTATAAAGGAGGATGGTTTATGAAAAGAAACATTTTAAAAGTTTTATCTCTCGTAATAGCACTTTCAATGATATTTGGTCTTATGCAGATTTCTGTTAGTGCTGCTGGAACTACTTACAAAATTACAAACCCTTATGAAAGTGTAGCTCATCTTTTAGGTAATGATGCTAATCACTACAAAACAAATCTTCATACTCACTCAACATACAGTGATGCAACAATTCCTTTAACTGAAATGGTTAAGGAGCACTATAGTCAGGATTATGATATTCTTGGCATATCAGACCATGGTGTTGTTGGTAGGGAATGGGATGAACAACCAACTCTTATTCCACTTTACCAATATAATCTTTTAATCGGTAATAAACAAGAACACTTTACAACTGAAGAATATGAAGCTATTGCTGCAGGTAGATATTATGACGGAACAACCCGTACTGCACAGCGTGGTATGGAGTGTCTTACAGGTGCCATTGAAGGAAATATGCTCGTTATACAAAAGAACCATGTTAACGGTTACTTTATGAATGATTACAGAACAGAAGGCGTTCTTGGTGACGAGGGCGACTTCAATACAATGATTAAGATGATTGAAGATGCAGGTGGCGTTTCACACATTAACCATCCTGGCGACTGGCTTGGCTCTGCAGATGGCGAGCTTGTTTACGACGAAGACGGCAATGTTATGTACACACCTGATGGCGATGAATTGACAGTTGGTTACCAGATTGCAACTGACCCAGGTAATGTTCAATTCTTTGCAAATTCTTTACGCAAATACAAATCCTGCCTTGGTATTGAGGTTTACAACGCTTTTGACCGTCCAACAAGAAGTGACCGTATTCTTTGGGATGAGCTTCTTAAAGTAATTATCCCTGAAGGCAGAAATGTCTGGGGCTTTGCTAACAACGATGCTCACACCTATGAAGATGTTGACACATGCTTTATGGATTTCATTTTACCTGAATATTCAGACGCTAATGTGCGTACAGCTATGGAAAACGGCACATTCTTTGCAGTTTCCAGATACGAATGGGGCGACAGAATCGGTACAACCAAAGAATACCCAACAGTTACAAGTATTTCAGTTGACGATGAAAACGATACAATCACAATTACCGGTAAAAACACAAATTCTATAAAATGGATTGCAGATGGTGTTACAATTCAGACAGATACAATTTCTGCAAACGGCACATGCGAATCAACAATCAAGCTTCAGGATTATTCCGGAGATATAAGCTGTTATGTCCGTGCAGAGCTTAACGGTGCAGGTGGCAGAACACTTACACAAGCATTTGTTTGTGATGACGGTGATATGGAGTCACTTGTTAATAGAGAAGATAAAATAAATTTTGCTCCGGTTGACTTTGTTACCGTTTTTCGTAAAATGCTTAAAGCAGTTTACAATGTATTCTTAGATATTGTTGCAAAAATAAGTTAACAAAAAATCAGGGGACGGGATAAAGAATGCAGAATGCAGAGTGCAGAATGCAGAATGCTATTTTGAATTGAAAATGGAAAATTGAAAATTTCGGAAGGCTTTGCCTTGATTATAATTATTATTCAATAAAAACAACAAGTTCTATCATTTTTAGTTTATGAAAAACTTTAAATGATAGAACTTTTTATTTTTAGTAAATATATAATAGCCAACGCAGTTCCGAAATTCTGCATTCTTATAATTACGGCGTAGCCCCGAAATTTTTAATTTTTAATTCTTAATTTTTAATTTTAAAATGGTAGGGGCTTAAGTTTGGTCGCTCGCAGTAGTGGGAGTAGTTTTTATTTTAACAAAACAATCGAGTGCAACGCGTAAACTGAAAGCGAAGCCAAGCCTCCTTTGAAAACGAGGGGGACCGCGCGTAAGCGTGGTGGAGAATTGATATTAAAATACGCGTAAGCGTACGGATACGGGTTAGATTTAATGAATGATGAATATTGAATAATGAAAAATGAATAATACAAAATCAAAAATCCGCCGATTTTCATCAGCGGATTTCCGATTATGGTCGAGATGACGGGATTTGAACCCACAAGTGCCCTCTTGCGGTGCCCAAAATTGTTTGCTCGTTTTTCACTTCGCACAATTTTGACCGCTGCGCCAACTCGCACTTCCTGCATCCGCCACAGGCGGCGGTCGTGCTCCTTGCCCTTCGTCCCGAATTCGTTCGGGAATAGAAGAGACGGTCAGTTTAAACCTCATTTAGAAAATAAAACCCTGAATGACAAATGTCATCCAGGGTTTTATGGTCGAGATGACGGGATTTGAACCCACAGCCTCTTCGTCCCGAACGAAGCGCTCTACCAAATTGAGCCACATCTCGATAAATGTTATATGCTATCTTTCAAGCAATAGGATTATACATTATCTGTTTTATAAAATCAAGTGTTTTGAAATCTTTTTTATAAAATGTATAATTTAATACAAAATCTTAAATGCTTGCGATATAATAAAAATGATAGTTCAACCAATGGTTGATATAACAAAACCTCCCCACTCAACCACTGGTGTGTAGACTTTTTCAGTCAGTAGCTTATACTGAAAGCGAAAGGAGTTGAAAAAATGAATCAAGCTAAAATCGGAAAGTTTATTGCTGAATGTCGCAGAAGCAATAATTTAACTCAGGCGCAATTAGCAGAAAAGCTTAATATTACCGACAGAGCTGTTTCTAAATGGGAAAATGGCAAATCGATGCCTGATTCTTCTATAATGCTCGACTTATGCAAAGAATTAGGAATCACAGTAAACGATTTATTATCAGGGGAGGTTGTTGTTATGGAAAACTATAACGAAAATTCAGAAAAAATTATACTCAATATGGTAAAAGAAAAAGAAAAAAATGATAAGCTCTTGCTCAGATGCGAAATTTTAATGGGCGTGGTTTGTATAAGTATAATGTTAGCATTAACAGTCGTTGCTTCACTTGTAGCAATGGAAGAGTGGCTCAGAGTTTTGCTTATCTTAATAGGTCTTGTTCCGCTTCTTATTGCGTGTCCGTTTATGCTTAAAATTGAGCAGATAGCAGGGTATTATGAATGTAAAAAATGTGGTCACAAATATGTACCTGATTATAAAAGTGTCTTTGCGGCAATGCACATAAACAGAACAAGATATATGAAATGCCCTGAATGTAACAAAAAAAGCTGGCATAAGAAAGTTATAAGTAAAGATTAAAAATAAAATTCTCGGTAGCACTAAGTGTTACCGAAAGATTTTTTATTTTGAAAGCTTTAACCACACAGCCATATCTGCTTCGCCACGGTTTGCGAATGCGAAATATGGTACGAGCATTAATCGGATAGGTTTTTTATCATTTTTTAGCGGTCTGTAAAGTCCTGTGAAATTCTCCTGAACGAAAGCATCTACCTCTAAAATATTCGCTTTGAAGAATTCAACATATTTAACTGTTTCGTTAGGCGTTTTGCTTAAAGCAATCTCAGAAATTCTGTGGTCGGTGTCAATATCCTCAAGACAATAAATAAAAGGTCCGTAAGATACTGCCACTCTGCCGAAATTCTGGTCAATAAGTGGATTTGCTTCATTTAAAACTGCTTTCATTTGTAAATCAAGCTCAATAGTGAGTTTTTTATTTTCGCATTTAACATAAACAAAACCGTTAACTGCTTTAGGCTTAATTGCGGTGTTATCTACTTTAATTGTGTATTTCTGACACCAGCCCGGTATTCTTAAAGCAATTTTTTTGCCCTCGCATTTACCCGAAACTGCAATTTTGATTTTGCCTTTTAATGGGTAGTCAGTTGTTTGCTTGATTTTAATTCCGTCAAAGGCAGCGGAGGATTTTGCGTAGTGATGAATATAAATTGTGTCATCATCTTTTGTGTAAAGAAAATCACCAAATGACTCAATAAATCTTGCAAAGTTTGGCGGACAGCAGGAGCAATCGAAAAGTGCCTGTCTTTCAGTTGCAGGGTAGTTCTGATTTTCCATTCTGTATTTATGAGTTAATCTGCGTTCTTTTAAATTAATTTCAAGCGGGTTTGTGTAGAAGAATTCTCTGCCGTTAAGTGAGCAAGAAGCAAAAATATTATTGTAAATAACTCTTTCTGCAACATCATCATAAATTGAATTTACATCTAACAGATTCATTCTTTTTGCTAAAAGCGCAAGACCAATACCTGCACAGCTTTCAGAGTAAGCAAGCTGGTTAGGCAAGTCATATTCCTGAGTAAAGCATTCGCCAATAATTCCTGAGCCAACGCCACCTGTAATATACATTTTTTTATTTACAATATCATCAAAGAGAGCAAAGCAAGATTTTTTTAATTCTTCGTCATTGTCAATTCTTGCGAGGTCTGCCATAGCACAATAAAGATATTCGGCTCTTACTGCGTGGCCTACGGCTTCTCTCATTTCTCTTACAGGCTCGTGGCTCTGGTTATAGGTTAAATCAAATTTAACAGAAAGTGGCAGGTCCTTTTCGTTGGCGCCTCTTAAATTAACAAAGTAACGGGCTAATTTCAAATATTCTAACTTTTCGGTATGTTCCCAGAGCTTAATTAAAGCAAGCTCAATTTCTTCGTGACCGGGTGTTGCAAATTCTGCGTCATATTTGTCCATAAATACATCTTTAATATGAAGCACATATTTTTCCATACACCTTAAAAACTTGGATTTGCCGGTTGCCTTGTGGTAAGCAATTGCCGCTTCAATTAAATGCCCTGCACAATAAAGCTCGTGAGCATCACGATTTGTAAAACGCTTTGTAGGGTCGCAAACGGTGTGGTAAATATTAAAATATCCGTCTAAAAACTGGTTGTCGTGAATCCAGTCGACTATTATATCAACAATCTCTTCTAAAGATTCATCGGGGGCATTGATTAAAGAGTAGGCTACACCCTCAATCCACTTTGCAACATCAGAATCCCAGAACCAATGAGGCTTTTTTTCGTCGCCCGGCTTCCAGTCACAAGCAAAGGCGGTAATTCTGCCTGATTCATAAAATTGTTTGTATATAACAGGGAGTGTTACATCTCGGTTAGTGTTTTGTTTCGTTTCCCAAAAACCACCTAAATCTATATTTTCAAAAGATATTTGTTCCATAACGCACCTACCTACAAAAAATCTGCATTGATTATATAATATAATAAGCTTACATCGATTATAATATATTTTTGTTTTTATATCAATAAAAGAAGAAAATTTAAAGAAAAAATATACAAACTTTTTTGACAGGTGCCTAATATTACTACTTACTAGTAGGGGAATTGGGGTTGAGTTGTTTATTGTGTTTGTGGATTTTACACAAAAACAATAGACTATGTTTGGTGGTTTTGTTTAAGAGGGTAATAAACCGCCTGAATTCACCAAAAAACGCCTTTTTCGTCGTTTTGCACAAATACAAGTCAATCCAATTGTGCAAAATAACTTGACTTTTGCAAAATATATGCTATAATCTACTCGTAAATTAAACAAAGGAGAAAAACACAATGATAAGCATGAATGACATTAAAAATCAACTTTTAGCAGAAATCGAAAATGAAAAAGGTTTTTCATTCAAGAAACTTGCAAAAATCATTGAGTTAAACGCTGTTCTCAACAACCTTCAATAATTTTTATATTAAGTTATACAAAGGTTGTTAGAGCAACTCTAACCCACCCATAACACTCACTCTAGAGATGTTCACATATATTTTTCTATTCATATTTATTAAAAGCCAAAACACACGCACTGAGCAAAAAGTCTCGGTGCGTGGCTTTTTTTATTTTAATACTTTTAAATTGTTTTAGTTTGTGGTAAAATATGAAAGATATATTTTAAAAGGTGATTCGTTATGGATTTTGAATTGGCAAAAAAAAGAGCAGATGAATTAACAGCTATTCTCAATGATTGTATTGAAAAATATTATATGGGTAATGAAAGTGATGTATCTGACTACGATTACGATATGATGATGCGTGAGCTTTCAAAGCTTGAAGATGAATTCCCTGAGCTTTTAATGCCGAATTCACCAACTCACAGAGTAGGTGGCAGAAGTGACGAGAATTTATTTAGTAGCGTTACGCACTCAGTACCAATGGAAAGTCTTCAGGACGCTTTTTCAAATAACGAGCTTTACGATTTTGAAAGACGCGTAACAACTGTATTTCCAAATGCAGAATATACAGTAGAGCCTAAAATTGACGGTCTTTCCTGCTCACTTGAATACCGTGATGGTGTTTTAGTCAGAGCCTCCACCCGTGGTGATGGTTTGGTGGGTGAGGATGTAACTGCAAATGTCAGAACAATCCGCTCGGTACCGCTTACATTAAATGAAAAAGTGCCATTTATTGAAGTTCGTGGCGAGGTGTATATGTCGCACGAGTCATTTGACGAATTAGTTGAAAGACAAGAGCTGAATGATGAAAAGCCTTTTAAAAATCCAAGAAATGCGGCATCCGGCTCATTAAGACAAAAGGATGCAAAGGTTACCGCTTCAAGAAAACTTGATATTTTCATTTTTAATATTCAACAAATTGAGGGTGGCAAAGAGCTTAATACTCATTATGAATCACTTAAATATTTAAGTGAGTTAGGTTTTAGTGTAGTTCCCGGCTTCGCACTTTGTAAAAGTATTGATGAATGTATAAGTAAAATTCAAAATATAGGTGATAATCGTGGCAGTTTGCCATTTGATATTGACGGTGCGGTTATTAAAGTCAACGATTTTTCACAAAGACAGACTTTAGGTAGCACTGCAAAGTTTCCTAAATGGGCGGTGGCTTTTAAATATCCACCGGAAGAAAAGGAGACAAAGCTTCTTTCAGTTGATGTTCAGGTTGGTAGAACGGGTGTGCTTACACCTACTGCAGTTTTTGAGCCTATTACCCTTGCAGGTACAACTGTAGGGAGAGCAACTTTAAATAATGCCGATTTCATAAAAGAAAAGAAAATTGCAATTGGTGACACAATAGTTGTCAGAAAAGCAGGAGATATTATTCCTGAGGTTGTGACAGTAGCAAAACATAATCACGAAAATCCTGAATATACTTTGCCTTCAGTTTGCCCTGCCTGTAACAGTAAAACAATCAGGGAAGAGGGCGAAGCGGCAATTCGTTGCCTTAACCCCGATTGCCCTGCACAGCTTTTAAGAAAGCTTATACATTTCTGTTCAAGAGATGCTATGGATATTGAGGGGCTTGGAGATGCAGTTTTAGAGGTTTTAGTGAATGAAAAGCTTATTAGTAAAGCTTCTGACATTTATCATTTACAGGCACAGGATATTGCAAGTCTTGACAGAATGGGCGAAAAGAGTGCACAGAATCTTTTAACAGCTATCGAGAATTCAAAGCATAATGATTTATACAGAGTTATATTTGCTTTGGGTATTCGTCACATAGGTCAAAAGGCGGCAAAGCTTCTCAGTAAAAGATTTAACACTATGGATAATCTTTTGAACGCTACTCTCGAAGAGGTGCTTTCGATTGACGGTTTTGGTGGTGTAATGGCTAAAACCTTTACAGACACTTTGGCACTTGAGGGAACCCGTGAGCTTATTGCGAAATTAAAGGCGGTAGGCGTTAATATGGAAAATCTCTCAAAAACCGAAGACTTGCGTTTTGCAGGGCAGACCTTTGTTTTAACCGGTACACTTTCACAGTTCACAAGAACTGAAGCAAGTGAAATTATAGAAAAATTCGGCGGCAAAACTTCAAGCTCGGTTTCAAAGAAAACAAGCGTAGTTTTAGCAGGTGAAGATGCCGGCAGTAAGCTCAGAAAAGCGAATGAGCTTGGAATTAAGGTTATTAGTGAAGATGAGTTTAGTGAGATGATTAGGAACTAGGAATTAGAAACAAGGAAACAGGAAGCAGGAAATAGGAAGCAGGAAATAGGAAATATGAAATAGGAAATATGAAATAGGAAATATGAAATAGGAAATAGGAAATAGGAAACCTTAATCTTTAGTTTAATCTTAGGTGGGTGATATTGTGAAAACTAAAGAAAAGTATAGTGTTGTTAAAAAACTTTTGACAGGAAAGAATGAAATTTTATTTAATCTTTTTTATTTGATTTCCGATGATAAAAATGCTTTGTTTATAACCGATAACAAATCATATATTATTGGTAAAAGTAGAAAAGCACCATCAGCCTGGTTGTTTGTAAATGATAATCTCACAGAAAATGTAGAAACAGAGATAGTTCAAGTGATTTCTAAAATACTTGTTGAAACACCTGAACTTATAATTAATGGTGAATCTACTCGAGTAACTGAAATTTTGGATAAAGTTTCTGAAAAGATGAATGTTTCTTATGCTGTGAAAATGCCTATGAATGTGTATGCTTGTAATGAGTGTGTTTCGGTTGAACCTAAAGGAAAAATGATTGCACCATCAAGAAAATACGTTGAAAATATTGCTCGTCTCATTCGCCAGATGGTATTTGATTCTGAAAATATTGATATTGGAGAAAAATCAGCATACGAATGGGCAAAAGCAAGAAAACACGCTGATAATATTTTTCTATGGAAAGACGAAAATATCGTTGCGTTGGCTATGATAGCACACAAAACAGATAAATACGCAAGGATAAATACTGTTGTTACTGACCGTGAGTATCGTGGTAAAGGGTATGCCAAAATGCTTATTGCAACTCTTACCAATCAACTTCTTAATCAAGGCGTTGTTCCCATTCTTTATGCCGATGCTAATAATCAAGCTTCAAATGCAGTTTATCAAAAAGTGGGATATACATATCAGGGAAAAATAACAGAGTTTAGGTTTAATAATAAAGTGTAAATTAAATTTTTGCGAAGCGAACCTCCTTTGAAAAGGAGGGGGACCAAGCTTTGCTTGGTGGAGAATTGATATCATAATATGCTTTAGCGTACGGACATAAGTTGAAAATTGCAAATGAACTAAACTCGTTGTCTTGTATTAACGTGCATTTGAAAATCAATTTTCCACCATTCCGTTTTCATTTGTAGAATGATAAAATTTATTTGTCGCTTGAAAAAATTTTTATAATAAACTTTATGTAACGAATGGTCCCCCTTCTTTTCAAAGAAGGTAAGGCTTCGCTACAATGAAAAAATTCTATCATTTACAGTTTTCAATAAACTATAAATGATAGATTTTTTTCTGATTCCTATTTCCTATTTCCTGTTTCCTGTTTCCTGTTTCCTGCTTCCTGTTTCCTGTTTCCTGCTTCCTGCTTCCTGTTTCCTGCTTTCTGTTTCCTGTTTTCTGAATTACAATACTTCTCTCAAATAAAGTCCCGCTGTCTTTTTGAAAGGTGCGGATTGCTTGCTTTTACATAAACTTAATATCTCTTTGCATTCCTCTTTACTTTCATCTGAAAAATACATAGTAAGAAAATCGCAATTTAAGTTTATTTTATCACATATATAAAGCGGAACGGAGTTGTGTAAAACCGAGTACATTTTATCGTGACAAAAAACTAAGAACTCAATGTTTTTTCTGTCAGTTAGCTTTCGTCTGCCATTACAATTACCGCAACCGTCTTTTTGCTTTAACGGGCAGTTTCTGAAAAACATAAGTGGTAAATTACCATAACAGTAAGCGCCGATTTTTACATTTGAGTTAATGTTGTCAATGCTTTTGGCAGATAACTCGACTGACAATGTTAAATCCTTTACACCCTGTGCTTCGTAAAATTCTACTGCTTCAGAGTTTGCTATATTAAGCGTGTGACCACCAAATACATCAAGACCTGCATTTTTTATAATTTCAATGCCACCGATATTGCCACTTATAGCATTTTTAAAGCCCAGGGAGTTTAACTCCTGTAATTCTTTTAAAAGCTCATCTTCATAAAACGGATAAATTAAATCAGGTAATTCAATTACAATTTTTCCCTTGATTTTTTCAAGTTCCTCTGCGTGACTTAAAACTTCTTTAATAGGGAAAATTAAATATTCACAATAATCAAATTCGCCTGAATATTGTCTGAATTCTGAAAATCTTGTTCTTAATGTTGGTACTCTTTTTTTGTTGTTCTCTTTTGATTCTGGTACAACATCAAAACTCTCTCTCTTGGTTGAATTTAACTTGTTACCTAATTTTTCAACACATTCACGCCTTAATGCATTTATGGTTGAAAGTGATAAAGTTAAATTTGCAGGATTGTTGAATTTTAAATCATTTAAAAAGTAAGGGGTTCCACCTAATTTTTTAAGATTTTTCTCCGCCATTTCAAAAGAAAGCGCGCTTTTAATCGGGATTTCTCCACCATCTGTGGTAGCACTTACAGTTACACCGTTTGCAGTCATTTCTAAAACAGTGCTTTCTTTTGTAACAGTAAAAGTCATATTGACTGGTGTAACAGGTGTGTCATTTTTATATAACGCCTGAAGCTCTTTGAAAACATCATTAGTTGCAGAAATAACATCATCTTTACTTCTGTAGCCGAACATATCGCTGTTTCTTTTATCCATTAAATAGCCATCTGTAAAGCCATTTCTTGAAAAAACTGCTTTTAATAATTCTTTGTTGTAGTTTTTATTATTTAAAGCATTTTTACAAGCGTTGACTGATGATGCAACATATTCGGGGCGTTTCATTCTGCCCTCAATTTTAAAAGAGGTAACGCCTATGCTTTCCAATTCTTTAAGGTGGTCAATGTAAGACATATCTTTTAAAGAAAGTGCGAAATTTTTATTGTCAATTTTCCAGTCTAACCTGCAAGGCTGAGCACAAAGCCCCCTGTTACCGCTTCTTTCACCTAAAAAGGCTGAAATGTAGCAGTTGCCTGAAGCAGACATACAATGAGCTCCGTGAACGAAAATTTCAGTTTCTAAGGTAGTGCTTTTTACTATTTTTTCTATTTCTTTAAATGATAATTCTCTAGCGAGTACTACTCTTGAAAACCCGAACTTTTCTAAAAGTTTTACACCGCTTACATTGTGAACTGCCATTTGTGTTGACGCGTGTAAGGGGAGAGTGGGACAGATTTTTTTTACTGCCTTTACAGTTGCAAAATCCTGTACGATTACTGCATCTGCCCCAGATTCAGCAATTTCTTTTATAGTCCTGTAAAGCTCTTTAAGCTCATAATCAAAAACTATTGTATTTAAAGTGACATACACCTTAACATTGTACGAGTGGCAGTATTTAACCGCTTCTTTTAAATTGAGGCTGTCAAAATTGTCTGCATTTCGTCTTGCGTTAAAGCTTTTTGTTCCAAGATAAACTGCATTCGCACCACTTCTTACTGCAGCAAGCAGTTGTTCGTCTGAGCCGACAGGGGCTAAAATTTCAGGATGATTATTCATTGTTTTTTCTCACTCTTAAAATGTCGCCTTTTTTAACTTCTGTATCACCGCAAGAAATATAGAGAAGCTGTTGTGGGTGACACGCAGTTTCTAATTGCTCATGCTCTTCGGTTTCAATAGCCTCAACAGTGAAAGCAGTGCCTAATGAAAGTGGGGTAACAAGCTCAAGTCTGTCGCCCTTTTTAAAGAAGTTGCGCTGTTCAATAAGAACTTTACCGTCTTTTGAATCTTCTAAAGCAACACCTGCAAAGGTGCAGTCCTGATGATAAAGACCGTCGTTAAAATGGTTGTGAACTAAATTGCCATAGTAAAAGCCTGAATTATATGGCCTGTGGCTTACTGCCTCTAATTCTCTTTCAATAAGCTCCATCGGAGCGGTTTTGTCAATAGCTCGTCTGTAAGCATTAACAACATGTGCCACATAATATTCAGTTTTCATTCTGCCTTCAATTTTAAAGGAATCTATACCTGCGTCTTTAAGCTCGTCTAAAAACGAAACAGCTTTCATATCGTGTGAGCTTAAAATTGCAGTGTGGTCAGGGTATTCTTCAACCTTATAAAATTCGTTTGGTCTGTTTCGTTCCATAAGATAATAACTCCAACGGCAAGGCTGAGTGCATTCGCCTCGGTTACCGCTACGGTCATTTAAAAATGAAGATATTAAACATCTGCCTGAATATGCCATACACATAGCACCGTGCACGAATGCTTCAAGCTCTAATTCTTTCGGGATTTTTGCGTGTAATTCGCCTATTTCTTCAATTGTCATTTCACGGGCTAAAACAACCCTTGAAGCCCCCATTTCATAGTAAGCATTTGCCGCCGCATAGTTACAACAGTTAGCTTGTGTGCTTATATGCACCTGTAAATCCGGTGCTGTTTTTTTAATAGTAGCAACTGCACCAATATCAGAAACAATTACCGCGTCAACACCAATTTCGTGAAGTGTTTTAGCATAAACTTTAAGTGGCTCAATTTCATTATTTTTAGTGAAGCTGTTTACAGTAACATAAAGCTTTTTGTTGTTATCGTGAACATAATTTACCGCTTCCCGAAGCTTTTCTTCAGAAAATGCCGCCTTGTCTGCTCTTAACTGTAAAAGCGGACCACCTACATAAACAGCATCTGCACCGAATTTTATTGCAGTTTTAAGACAATTCATATCACCCGCAGGTGAAAGAAGTTCAGGTTTAAACATTTGGAAATACCCCTATATCTGAAAAAATTATACCTATATATAATACAACATTTGAAAACAAAAAACAAGTTTTGTAAAAATATGCAATATTGTGCAAAATTATGCAAAAATATAAAATTGAGCGATAGTACACACATTAAAGTGTTGACAGTTGCATAAATTTAGGTGTATAATATTGCATATTTTTAATTAGGATAGAGGTATTAAATATATGAGTAGAGTTTATAACTTTTCAGCAGGTCCATCAATGTTACCTGAAGAAGTATTGAAAAAGGCAGCAGCAGAAATGCTCGATTATGAGGGTAGCGGTCAGTCTGTAATGGAAATGTCACATCGTTCAAAGGTGTATGACAGCATTATTAAAGGTGCGGAAGCACTTTTAAGAGAACTTATGAATATTCCTGATAACTACAAGGTTTTATTCTTACAAGGCGGTGCTTCAACACAGTTCAGTGCAATTCCGTTAAACTTTATGAATGGCTCAAATAAGGCGGATTTTATTATCACAGGTCAATGGGCTAAAAAAGCTTTTTCTGAAGCAAAAAAATATGGTGATGCAAAGGCAGTTGCTTCATCAGAGGATGAAACCTACAGCTACATTCCAAAAACAAAGGCAGAAGATTTCCGTCAGGATGCAGACTATGCTTACATCTGCCTTAACAACACAATTTATGGTACAGTTTATAAAGAAATTCCTGACACTGGCAAGGTTCCGCTTATTGCAGATATTTCAAGCTGTTTCTTATCAGAGCCACTTGATGTTTCAAAATTTGCGTTGGTTTATGGCGGTGCACAGAAGAATGTAGCACCTGCTGGTCTTACTATTGTTATTGTCCGTGAAGACCTTTTAGGTAATGCCCGTGACATTACACCTACAATGTTAGATTATAAAATTCACGCAGATAACGCTTCACTTTACAACACACCACCTTGCTACACAATTTATATTTGCAAGTTGGTTTTAGAGTGGATTAAAAATCTTGGCGGACTCGAAAAAATGAAAGAATTAAACGAAGCAAAAGCAAAAATGCTTTACGACTTCCTTGATAACAGTAAGCTCTTCAAGGGTACAGTAAGAAAAGAAGACCGTTCACTTATGAATGTTCCTTTTGTTACAGGTAACGATGAATTAGACGCTAAATTTGTAAAAGAATCAACAGAAGCAGGTCTTGTAAACCTTAAGGGTCACAGAAGCGTTGGCGGTATGAGAGCATCAATTTACAACGCAATGCCAATTGAGGGTGTTAAGGCGCTCGTTGAGTTTATGGAAAAATTTGAAAAGGAAAATGCTTAAATGGATATTTTAACTTTAAATAAAATTTCAAAAATCGGTCTTAAAGAATTTGACTCAAGCTATAACATTTTAGAGGAATGCGAAAATCCTGATGGTATTATTGTTCGTTCTGCTTCAATGCACGAATATAATTTTTCTGAAAAAACACTTGCAGTAGCAAGAGCCGGTGCAGGTGTTAACAATATCCCTGTACCTGATTGTGCCGGTAAGGGTATTGTAGTTTTCAACACACCGGGCGCTAATGCAAATGCAGTTAAAGAATTAGTAATTTGCGGTCTTATGGTTTCTTCAAGAAAGGTTATGGCAGCTTACGACTGGTGCAAGGGCTTAAAAGGCGAGGGCGAAAATGTTGGCAAATTAGTTGAAAAGGGTAAATCACAATTTGCAGGTCCGGAGATTATGGGCAAAACATTAGGTCTTATTGGTCTTGGTGCTATAGGTCGCCTTGTGGCAGATTCTGCCATTGCCCTTGGAATGAGAGTTATCGGCTTTGATGCATTTTTAACTGATGAAGCAAAAGCACTTCTTAATTCACAGGTTGAGCTCGTTAACAGTGTTGATGAAATTTACGAAAATTCAGATTACATTTCACTTCATATTCCTGCAACTGCTGAAACAAAAGGCAGTATAAATGAAAGCACTATAGGGAAAATGAAAGATGGCGTAAGAATTTTAAACTTTGCCCGTGGCGAGCTTGTAAATTCTACCGACCTTTTAAAAGCACTCGAATCAGGTAAAGCTTCTTGCTATGTAACAGACTTCCCGACAGATGATGTAATTGGCGCTGAAAATGTTGTGGCACTTCCACACCTTGGCGCTTCCACACCTGAATCAGAAGAAAACTGTGCATATATGGCAGCAGTACAGATGAAAGAATTTTTAGAAAAAGGTAACATTAAAAATTCTGTAAACTTCCCGAATGTTTCAGTTGACGGTGACGGAGAAAGAGTTTCTGTAATTCATAAAGCGTCCTTAAGTACAAATGATATTTTAGGTGCTTTCGGCGGTGCAGAAGTGAAAGGCTTTAAAACAGGCGCAAAGGGCGACTTTGCTTATTCACTCTTTGTTTTTGACAGCATTTCTGATGATATTACTTCTGCGGTTGCTTCACTTGATGGTGTTGTAAGAGTGAGAAAGATTTAATTCGGAATTATAAGAATGCAGAGTGCAGAATGCTATTTTGAATTGAAAATTGAAAATGGAAAATTGAAAATTGTGGGACCTGCGGTCGGCAATTATAATAGTTATCCATAAAAACAAAAAATTCTATCATTTGAAGTTTGATATACTAAAAATGATAGAATTTTTATATTTAAGTCTTTATATTTGTAATTAGTAAAAATGAAAAAGTCAATTTACCGCTATAACCAATTATTATAATTACGGCGTAGCCCCTAAATTTTCCATTTTCAATTTTCAATTTTCAATTATAATTGCCAACGCAGTTCCGAAATTTTTAATTTTTAATTCTTAATTTTTAATTCTAAAATGGTAGGGGCAGACCTGTGGTCGCCCGCAGTTGTGGGAGTAGTTTTTATTTTAACAAAGCAATCGTGTGCAACGCGTAAACTGAAAGCGAAGCCAAGCCTCCTTTGAAAAGGAGGGGGACCAAGCTCTGCTTGGTGGAGAATTGATATCAGAATACGCGTAAGCGTACGAACACGAATTGAAGTTAATCAATATATTAACCTCGTTGCCTTGCACTACCGTGCATTTTAAAATCAATTTTCCACCATTCCGTTTTAACTTGAATTTTGAAAATAAATTCACTACACGCTTGAAAAATATTATGGAATATAGTTTATATGAAGAATGGTCCCCCTTCTTTTCAACGAAGGTATAGCTTCGCTAAAAACAAAAAATTCTATCATTTTTAGTTAATACAAACTTTAAATGATAGAACTTATCTTTTTGTTATTGAGTTATAATGCAACACATTTCCGAAATTCTGCACTCTGCATTCTGCATTCTTATAATTACGGCGTAGCCCCGAAATTTTTCATTTTTAACTTTTAATTAAAAAATCTCTGTTTTTTAAACACTTATTTTCGTAAATATATACAATAATAGACTTCAAAAACCTACACATTGTTCATTGACAATTATTGTAAAAAAATAGTATAATTGAAATGTTAAATTTATAACGAAAAATATTGATTTTCGGAGGGATTAGGTATGGCTAAAAAAACCGTATTCTTAACAGGCTCATCAGGTACAATGGGCTTCCAAGGCTTTAAAGAGCTTTATGCAAAAAAAGACCAATATGACATTGTCCTTCTTAACAGAGGAAGTCAGAAAAATAAGGATAAGTTTAAAGCTTATGAAAACGACCCAAGTGTTAAGCTTGTCTGGGGTGACCTTACAAATTACGAAGATGTTTTAGAGTGCGTTACAGGCTCTGACTATGTTCTTCATGTTGGTGGTATGGTGTCACCTGCTGCTGACTATTATCCTGTAAAAACACAGAAAACAAATGTTACTGCTGCACAAAACATTGTTAATGCAGTTAAAGCACAACCAAATGCAGATGACATTAAGGTTGTTTACATAGGTACAGTTGCTGAAACAGGTGACAGAAATGCACCTATCCATTGGGGCAGAACAGGTGACCCTCTTAAAGTAAGCGTTTATGACCACTATGCTATCAGTAAAATCAAGGCAGAGGCTGTTTTTGCAGAATCAGGTCTTAAGCACTGGGTATCTCTTCGTCAGTCAGGTATTCTTTATCCTGCAATTCTTAAAAATCTTGAGCCGATTATGTATCATGTTCCAATCAATGGTATGCTTGAATGGGCAACTGTTGAAGATTCAGGTCGTCTTCTTGCTAATGTTTGCGGTGACGATATTCCTGAAGAATTCTGGAGACGCTTCTACAACATCGGTTCAGGTGAAGAATACAGAATTACAAACTATGAATTTGAAGAGCTTCTTCTTGGTACATTAGGTCTTGGTTCACCTAAAAAGCTCTTTGACCCATATTGGTTCACAACCCGTAACTTCCACGGTCAATGGTACTATGATGGCGACGAGCTTGAAAAATATTGTCACTTCCGTGCTAATATTCCTGTTAAGCAGTATTTCAAGAGTATGATGGATAAGGTTGAGGGTTATTATAAGCTCGCTTTCCTTGCAAAACCATTTGCACCAATTCTTAAGAAGCTCTGGATGAAAAAGATTGCAGAAACTCCTGAATATGGTACACTCTGGTGGGCTGCAAACAAGGTTGATGTAAGAATGAAAGCATACTACGGCAGTATGGAAGAATATGAAAAGCTTCCAAGAAGCTGGGACGATTTTGAGATCATCATTCCTGCAAAGCAGACAACTGCTCCTGATGTTAAAGTTCTTGACCACGGTTACGATGAAACAAAGCCATTTGATTCTCTCACTCTTGAAGATCTTCAGAAGGCTGCAGAGTTCAGAGGCGGTAAGTGTCTTGCAACTGAAATTGTTGATATGTACACACCTGTTAAATGGGTAAGTGCAAGAGGCAATGAATTCGAAATGTCACCAAACCTTGTTCTTAAGGGCGGTCACTGGTGTCCTGCAGAGCTTCCTTGGCCTTGGAAATATGACGAAGAAGCAAGAATTAACCCATTCTTTGCACAGGTTTGGGACCGTGAAGGTGAAGATAATGTATATGGTCCTGAAATCTTTGACAACTTTAAGGAGAAGGTTACAGAATGAAAGTATTTATGATTGGCGGCACAGGTCTTTTGGGCTGTGAGGCTGCAAGAATATTTATTGAGAGAGGGCACGAGGTAACATCTGTTGCTCTCCCTCCACTTCCTGAAGGAGCTCCGATTCCACAAGAAATGAAGCTCGAAATGTGCAATATTTATGAAAAAACAGACGACGAAATCCGTGAGCTTTTAAAAGGTCACGACTGCTTCGTTTTTGCTGCAGGTATTGACGAAAGAGTTGAGTTCCCTGCACCTGTTTATGATGCATATTATAAATATAATATTGCACCACTTAAAAGAATTCTTCCTCTTTGTAAAGAGGTTGGAATGAAGAGTGCGGTTATTTTAGGCTCATATTTTGCATTCCTTGCAAAAGAAAGACCTGATATGAACCTCACTGAAAAGCATCCATATATCAGAAGCAGAATTGACCAGGAAGAGGTTGCTTTCTCATTTGCAGATGATAGCTTCGATGTTTCTGTTCTTGAGCTTCCTTACATCTTTGGTACACAACCAGGCAGAAAGCCTGTTTGGGTTATTCTCATTGAGCAAATCAAGAGAATGGATAAGCTTCCGTTCACAATGTACCCGGGCGGTGGTACAGCAATGTTAACAGTTCGCCAGGTTGGTGAGGTTATTGTTGGCGCTGCTGAAAAATCAAAGGGAGCAAAGGCTTGGCCTATTTCTATGTATAATTTAACATGGAAAGAGTTCCTCAAAATCGTTTACGATGCTCGTGGAATGGGTAGCGACAGAAAGATTATTTCAGTTGCACCTTGGATGATGAGAATGGGACTCGGCGGAGTTAAGAAGGAATATGCTGAAAAAGGCATTGAAAGTGGTATTGATGTTGACGGACTTGCAGATATTATGGGTGTTAACCTCTTTATTCCGGATAGCTATTCCCGTGAACTCGGCGCTACTGATGATGATATTAAATCTGCAATTTTTGATTCTATTAAAGTTTCACAGGCAGTTTTTGATGGCAAAGCAAAACTCCTTGGAATGAAGGGCGAGTAAGCCTTTTAAATGCTGAATGCTGAGTGCTGAGTGCAGAATTTCGGAAACGCTACGCGTTTGATTGTAATTATAGGCGGGTGGAAAGAACTTGATTCTATCATTTGTACCAGGTTCAGCGAGTCAGTAATTACTGATTTATATTTGCTTGTTTTATAGAATATGCTATTGTTTCGTTTGTAGTGTGTTTATTAAATACACTACAAACGAGCAATATTTTATAAAACTCTATATTTATAGAGTGTTAAAATTGAAGGATGATTTTGTGGAAAATGTATCTTTAGACAAAAGTTTTGACTATGCAGTGAGAATTGTAAATCTTTGTAAGTATCTTAATAATGATAAAAAAGAGTATATTATGTCAAAACAACTTTTAAGGTGTGGTACAAGTATTGGTGCTAATATATCAGAAGCACAACGCGGTCAGTCATTAGCTGATTTTACTACAAAAATGTGCATAGCTTTAAAAGAAGCAAATGAATCCGAATATTGGTTAAGATTGTTATATAAAACTGATTACTTAGAAGAAAAACAATTTGAAAGTATTCATAAAGATGCTGAAGAATTAATTAATATTTTAACATCTATATGTAAGACTTCTCAGGAAAAAATGAAAATTTAAATGATGCTACGATGCTTATGTGCATTGATTTTAAAAATGTCTTGAAAAAGGATAGTGCAGTGAAATTTATGGTAATTATAATGCTGACCGCAGGTCCCGAAATTCAGCATTCAGCACTCAGCACTCAGCATTATTTTAATGTGTATTTTAAACAAACCTATAAAATAAAAGTGGGGGTAATGAAGTGGGTAATAAAATCAGTTTAGTAACCGGTGCAACAGGTCATATAGGTTATGCACTTTTAAAAGAGCTTGTTGACAGCGGTGAAAAGGTAAGAATTCTTATCAGAAAAGACAGTAAGCAATTTGACGGTATTGAATGTGAAAAGGTGTACGGTGATGTTACCGATTTAGATGCACTTTTAAAAGCGTTTGAGGGCGTTGATGTTGTTTACCATCTTGCAGGTATTATTGATATTAACGCAGACCAGGAGGATATGATCTGGTCAGTTAATGTCGGCGGTACTAAAAATGTTGTAAAGGCTTGTCAGGAAAAGGGCGTAAGAAGACTTATATATGCTTCTTCTGTTGATGCATTCCCACCGCTTCCTGATAATCAGCTTATGACAGAGCTTGACCACTTTGAAGTGGATATTCTCGATGGTACATACGCTAAAACAAAGGCTACCGCAACTCAATTTGTACTCGATGAGGTTAAAGCAGGTAGATTAGATGCAGTTGTTACTCATCCCGGTGCTTGCATTGGTCCTTATGACTTTAAGGTTTCAAATGTTGGTGAAATGGTGAGAATGTTTGTTAACGGAATGTTCCCTGTAACACTTTCATTTGGTGCTTACAACTTCGTTGATATCCGTGATGTTGCTCACGGTATGTATATGGCGGCAAAGCAAGGCGGTAAGGGTGAGTGCTACATACTCTGCGGTGAACAGATTTCTGTTGCAGATTTCATTGCAGTTACTGCAAAGGCTTGCGGTAAGAAAGCACCTAAAATTCCGCTTTCTTACGGTTTTGCAAAAGCGGTTGCACCTGCTGCAGAAATATTCTACAAGGTAGCAAAGAAAACACCACTTTTCACACGCTACTCTATAAGAAAGCTTGTTTCTAACTGCAATTTCTCAATAGAAAAAGCAAGAAAAGAGCTTGACTATAATCCAATGACAGTTGAACAATCTGTTACAGATATGGTGAAGTGGATTAGAGAGAATGAAAAATAATTCGGAATGCGTAATTATAATTGAAAATTGAAAGTTGAAAATTGAAAATTTCGGGGCTACGCCGTAATTATAAGAATGCAGAATGCTGAGTGCTGAGTGCTGAATTAAGGGGCTACGCCGTAATTATAATAATTGGTTATAGCGGTAAATTGACTTTTTCATTTAAACTGATTACAAATTTTAAGACTTGAAAAAAGAATTCTATCATTTTTAGTTTACACAAACTTCAAATGATAGAATTTTTTGTTTTTATGAATAACTATTATGATTGCTGACCGCAGGTCCCACAATTTTCAATTTTCCATTTTTAATTTTCAATTCAATTAAAGCTTAAGGAACACTTTGAATGCATCAACATATTCTCTTGCTGTAGCTTTCTCACTGCATTCTGCAAATATACGAAGAAGTGGCTCTGTGCCTGAGAAACGGCAGATTACAAAGTCACCATTTTCAAAATAAACTTTACAGCCGTCTTCGTAATTTACGCGTGTTACTTTGTTTCTGAATTCAGGAAGCTTTTTGTCAACCATAATAATCTTATTGACTGTTTCTTTATATTCAGGTGCAAATACAAGGTTATCTTCAACCATTGTGAATACACCGAATTGTGCTTCTAATTCTTTCATGATTTCAACAGGGGATTTACCTGTAACGCTTATCATTTCAGCAAAGAGTGAAGCCGCATAAACAGAGTCTTTACCGTGAATATGTCCACGAACTGTAAGACCACCTGAAGACTCACCGCCTAAAACTGCGTCAACCTCATCAATTTTTGATGAAATATATTTAAAGCCAA
The DNA here is from genome assembly GCA_015065785.1 of Oscillospiraceae bacterium. Taxonomy (GTDB): domain Bacteria; phylum Bacillota; class Clostridia; order Oscillospirales; family Acutalibacteraceae; genus DTU089. Next base: position 111,737 of record SVPR01000003.1, read on the forward strand.
CAGGAACCTCGTAGCATTTTTCGCCGAAGCTTTCGGCAATTTTGTCGAGCATATGAGTTGTGGCAAGGTTTCTTACAACTCCGCCTTTCCAGCCCTTATATTTAACGAGGTAGTAGTAAAGCATACAAAGAATCTGGTTAGCGTTTATGTATGTACCATCTTTATCAATAATACCCAAGCGGTCACCGTCGCCGTCCATAGCAATACCTAAATCATAATTGCCTTTAACAACCATATCGCTGAGAGGTGAAAGTGTCTGCTCGGTAGGTGCAGGCATAATGCCACCGAAGTAAGCGTCTTTATTAAGATTTATAGTGTCAACAGTGCATCGTGTTGTGTGGAAAATTACCTGTAATGGATAAGCACCGGAGCCGTGCATTGTGTCAAAAAGAACACGAAGACCTCTTTCTCTTAAAGCATTTGTATCAAGAAGCGCTAATATATCATCAAGGAATTTGTTGAAAGGGTTGCGAAGATATAAAACCTTACCTGAAGCAACTGCTTCGTCAAAATCAATTGTTTCTACATCTGCTGTTTCTTCAATCAATTCTTCAATTCTTTCGGTAACCTCTTGTGAAGCATCTCTGCCCTCATCAACAATAACCTTAATTCCGTTGTAACGGGCAGGGTTGTGGCTTGCAGTAACCTCAATGCCAAAATAAAGCTCACTGTCTTTTACTGTGTGCATAATTAACGGTGTAGGTGCAGAACGGTTTAAAAACCAGACATCAATATTACCTGCAGCGAGTACTTCCGCAATCCATTTTGCCGCACTTTCTGACAAAAAGCGTCTGTCGTAACCAATAATAATTGGCTTGTCCGTCTTATTTAATTCTTTTGCGTATTTTAAAATACCGGTTGCTACAAGTTGAACATTTTCGCGTGTGAAATCGTCACCGATTATAGCACGCCAGCCACCTGTACCAAATTTAATCATAATACCACCTCGAAATTTAAAGCATACACATAAATAATATCATATAAAGAAAAAAGTGTAAAGATAAATTTGTGTTTTAAGTTTATATTTTAAATATAAGGAAAAAATTTATAGGAATAACTTGTTATTCTGATAAGTCAATCTTACAGTTTTACAAATTTACAAAAATGTTCAGTATCGTGAATCTACGCCAATCTGCATATTGCTTTTATCTGTTTGGTTTTGTATAATAAACAATGAATTCGGTACTGATGTTATATTGCAAAAATTATACCAGGTCAATAGGAGGACTTTATGAAAACAGAGAAGAATATTTTAATTGCTTTTATTCTGAATTTTGCCTTTTCTGTATTTGGATTTGTCGGTGGTATTTTTACCGGCAGTGTCGCTATTGTTTCAGATGCTGTTCACGATATTGGTGATGCGGCCAGCATTGGTATATCGTATTTCCTTGAAAAGAAAAGCAAAAAACAGCCCAATGAAATTTATACTTATGGATATGCAAGATACTCTGTTATCGGTGGTGTAATCACCACTTTTATCCTGTTATTCGGCTCGGTTATGGTGATTACAAATGCCGTCAGCCGTATCATCGAGCCCACAGAAATTGATTATAATGGTATGATTGTATTTGCGGTTATAGGTGTTTTTGTGAATTTTGGTGCGGCATTTTTCACTCGTGAGGGTGACTCTCTGAACCAGAAGGCTGTCAATCTGCATATGCTTGAAGATGTTCTTGGCTGGGCAGTTGTATTGGTCGGTGCTATTGTAATGAGGTTTACTGATTTCGCACTCATTGACCCTATTATGTCCATTGGTGTGTCAGTGTTTATTCTTGTAAATGCTATTAAGAATCTCAAAGAGATAATTGACCTGTTTCTTGAAAAAACACCTCATGGTATAGATGTTAATGAAATAAAAGAACATATTTCTGAGCTTGATGGGGTACTTGATGTTCACCATATCCACATCTGGAGTATGGATGGTCAAAGTAACTACGCTACTATGCACATCGTAACAAATTCAGATTCTCACAAGATTAAAGAAAAAATCCGTGAGGAATTGCAGGAACACGGCATTGCTCATGTAACACTTGAATTAGAATCGAAGGATGAACATTGCCACGAAAAGGATTGCCATGTTGAATTCAACGCAAATTCTTCCGGACATCACCATCATCATTAGAGTGAAAGAAATTATAATCCGTACTTTCTTATGAAATAAGTAGGTGTACAGCTCCACGCGTGGCAGAGGCTATTTATCATTCTGTCCTCGTATGGTGAAAAATCAAGGTCATCCGGAATATACGCCTCCCAGAATGTATCTGCCCCGATTTCTACCATTCCACCCCAGAATGTTTTTAAATATTGTATCGCTTCAGCTTTCATATCAAGCTTTATCATAGCCTCAATAACATAGTGGCGCATATAAGGCGTAACAGGTTGCTTGAAATTTTTATTGTCAAGGCAGTAAAGCAGAAGCTTTTTCGCTTCTTCACCTTCTATGACACCGCCTAATATCATCCAGACCTGAGAATGAACGCTGAGCTGATTTTTATCATAAGCATTTATAAATGCGTTTGCATTTTCATCATAAAGCTGTGTTTTACAAGCGGAACGAACTTTAGAAAGAAGTGCTGAGTATTTTTCATAGTCTTCATCACCGATTGTTTTTAAAACTTTAGAAAAACGCTCAAGAGTGTAAAGATATACACCCTGTAAAGCAGTCAGGTTTTCGAGTCCCGGACACCAATCGATAAAAGCAAACCAGCCATCCTGCTTTGTTGCAATCAGATTTTTATTGAGAGTTGCTTTGAAACTTTCAAGCTGTGATTTGCAAATCTCTAAAAGGTCATAAACAACATCTGAATCGCCTGTGTGTTCGTAGTAATCACATACACTAACAACATATAAAAGAGCGTAGTCCTCAATATGTGTTGCACCAGAATGGTAGTAAGGAGTTTCATAAATAAAAGATGGAAGAAAGCCGATATTATTGCACTCACCGGCAGCAAAAAGATACAAGCATCTTTTTACAATTTCAAGGTTTTGGAATGTATAATAATTTGCAAGAGCCTCAAGACGAAGGTCGCCAATCCAAAGCCGACGGTCACGCTTCGGACCATCCTCAAAGAATGTCTGCATACATTCTTTTAAAGTGTTTGTTGCGACAAGGTCAATTTTGCTAAGTAAAGCATCCTTTGTGTTTGCAGGTTTCAGAATGGAAGCATCGGCACTTGTTGAGGCACGGAAGCTGAAATCAAAAAGTCTGATTGGTCTGGTTGTTCTTTCTACCGTTATTTTTATGTATCTGCAGGCGTACCTTCTTGGCATAGTTACATTTTGAGGGAAATCAAGATTAAGTATTTCTTCCTGTAACCAGGTTTCAGAAAGTGTACCGCTGTAATGAGAAAAATCATCATTTATTTCTCTCATATCTTCACCGAACTTTATTTTTAAACGAACAGGGGCATCAACAAAGATATTAACCTTATCAAATTTGAATGAAAAATGTCCCACTGCGTGCTCGCCAAGGTCAAGAAGTACGCTGTCACCATTTGAAGCGATAAATTCTGTTATATCGGGAGTGAGAATGGTAAATCTGAGTTCAGGATAATTCTCCTGAGCTTTATTAAGTAAATAAGTTTTGTCTTTCATAAAAATGTCTCACTTTATAGTTGGAATTCTGATTGATAAAATCAAGATTGTAAAGCCGATTATATCATATAATAGTAAAAATTTCCATAGTTGCAGTAAGGAAAATCAAGGCTTGGTTTTCACGCTGACCGCCCTCTCCTTATTGCTCCTTTTGCTTTTTATTTTTCTTTGATTTTTTATCTATTTTGCCCCGAGTCATAATTTCTGTTTTAAATTCATAAATTTAAAAAGGTAGAAATTATGGGGGTGCATTATGGCATTTAATTACAATGGGAATTTAAACGGACAATATGATGAAAGAGCTGTAGAGCTTGGAAGATACATAGCAGAAACCAATTCAACCGTAAGAGCAACGGGCAAAAAATTCGGCGTTTCAAAATCTACTGTGCATACTGATGTAACAGTGCGGCTTCGGAAGATTAACCCTGCTTTATATAATGAGGTGAGAGCTGTGCTTGAAAAGAATAAAGAAGAAAGGCACATTCGTGGGGGAATTGCCACAAAAGAGAAATATCTTAAAAGTGGCGTCTGAAAATTTAGCAAAATTTACCTGTAAGCTACAAACTTGACAAATTTGCTCTCTGAATGTATATTATGATGTATCAGGAGAGTGATTATTGTGAAAAAAATAATTACTGTTTTAGTTGCAGTAATTGTAGTGTCTGCCATTCTTTTTGGCATTACCTTTGCAATTAAAAAATACAAAGAAAATAATGCGTTAGCAACTGCCGACACGGTTTACGAGGTGTCAGATAATAAGGGTAGCGTAACAGTAAATGAAAGCGTTGCCAGACAAATGCTTGGTCAATATTCACTTGAGGTTCTGGGCATTGAAAAGCCACTTGATAAATATATTATGAAGCTCAGTGAAACAAGTGTTTTTAATAATTTTGCCTGTAAGGTTGAACTTTTTTTAACTGAAGAAGCAGAAATTCCGGAAGCGATTTTTGCAATTTCGGGCTATGAATGCTTTGTGTTTGATGCTACTAAAAATGAATATCTTTTACTTACTCTTAACGGTGCATTTTCAGTTGAAGTAACTGAAACAACAACTGAAGCTGATGAAACATTGTTTTATGATGAAGAAAATAATACAAAGCTTCATAAAGTAATAGATAAATTCTCTGCAAGGGAATTAGGTTTTCAGAAAAATCCACAGGAATATGTAATGGTGATTTTAGGTACAACTGTAAAAGCTAAAGACGGAAAAGCAGTTTACCCTGTAAAAATGTATGAAACAGATGGTACACCAACAAATTACACCTGTGCAATTGATGGAGAAACTGTTTATAAGTTTGATACAAAAGAAAAAATGTATGTGAAAGCATAAAAATAACCTGATAGTCGTTGTTATTGACTATCAGGCTTTTTTTATTTCAATTCAAAAGTCACATTTGAAAAATCAAGGTTTTCTAAATCTTTTTTAGTGATAGTGAAGATTGCTTGTTTTTCGGTTTCTTGTAAAAATTCAGGCATATTATCATCAAGCGGGTCATACTGAAGTAAAATGTAATTATCGCCATCATCAATGAAAAGTGCAGTTTCAGAAGAATCACTTTCACCACTGTAATCAATTGAAAATTCATCATCGGTATTGCCTAAAAAATCAAAGCCGAAATTGAAATCGTCAATCAATGTGTCAGGCTCTTCGCTACATAATTGCACATTCGGTTTAAATGTACCGTCCTCTGTAATAGTGAGAAAGATGTATAAAAAGCCTTTTTCGGGAAGTAAAGTGCAATCTGAATTATTTCTTAATTCTGAAAGCTTAATCTGACAAAAGAAAAAATCATCATCAGAAAGTGTGCCGTCCGAAAGCCATTCTTCAGGCATTGTAGGTGCACCAAAAAATTTGCTGGTGCCGTAGTCGTAATCACCGTAAGCTTTTTCAACCTTTAATTTAATCATTTTAATTTGCTCCTGTTTAGTTCGCTTTTAAATATTCTTCTAAAACCTGACCGCTTGCTTTTATCTCTTTGGCGGCTTCAACACCAACATAACGCCAATGCCACGGCTCATAGGTAACCTTTGTAATGTCTTGCTTATCCTTAGGGTAACGAAGAATGAAGCCATAGTCTGCGGCATTTTCCATTAACCATTGGAATTCGTCAGTGTCTTCAAACCATTCGTCAACACACACAATATCCATAGCGTAGCCTAAGTTATGCTCACTGCTTCCCGGTGGCATAATTATTGTTGCGGCTTTAACTGCCGCATCTTCCTTTGAGTAGCCTAAGCTTTCGTAGTATGCGATTTTGTTGTTGTAGTTTCTTTCCTGTAAATCATAAGAACGGTAGCCTGAGCACGGTGTTAAATAAACGCCATCCTTTTGCGCAGCTTCAAACATCTTTTCGTAATGCTTTGCAACCTTTGAATCAAGTCTTTCAGAGGTACCGCAAACATAAACTAAATCAGGGTTGTAGCTGTCAGGAATTCTGTAGCCTGAATTTACAAGTGTTAAATTCCAGTTTGCTTCGTCAATAGTAATAACTGTCGGGTTGTTTATAGTGCCGGCAGCAACTGCTGTAACCTGCTGTTTAGTTGTTTCAGGTGTGATTGTAGTTTCAGGTGCTTTTGCTTCACTTTTTTCGGTGTCAGGCTCTATAATATCATTTGCCTCTTCTGTGCTTTGGTATTCCTGGACTTCATCGGTTTCACCAATAGTAGCACCGCTTATAATTTTGCTGTTTCTGTTATTTATAACCAGACAGACAATAGAAATAAAAAGAATAACAATAGAGAGCATTAAAAAAAGAAAGCCTCTGGCATTTTTGCTTTTTGTTAAATTTACCATTGTATAACTCCTAAAATGTATTTATTGTTTACAACAAATTATTATAGTATTATTAATAAAGAATGTCAATCTTAAATAATTTACAGTTGGCACATAACAACAAAAGAAAGCTTTGTAATTTGTGCTATTTTTACAAAGATGAAAAAATATTAAAATAGTATTTTTTTAATATACTTTTTGTGATATAATTACTCTGTTGTATAATAAATCAATTTGAAAAGGGGTAAATCCTTTATGAAAAGAATTTTAAGTTTAGGCTTAGCTCTTATAGTTATCAGCGCAAGCTTGCTTTCACTTTCAGCTTGCTCATCTTCAGGTGAAGAAGAGGTAGTTGAAGAGCAAACAACTCTTGCAGCTGTTTATACAGAAAGTGCTGTGCCTGTTGAAAAATCAAGTGAAGAAATTCTCAATTATTTTAATTCTCTTGTTAACAGCGTAAAAACAGAGAAGCCTGCGATGTATTACAGATTCCAGAAAAATGTTCCGAATGATAGCCTTAAAGTAACAAAAGCTGGTCAGGAACAAGCAGAAACAATTGACGAATCTCTCTCTGCTCTTAACGATGCAGCTGAGGCTGTAAAAGACCTTATGTTAGAAAACATCAAAGAAACATCAGGCGATTTAGCATTTGGTGCTGATAATGCAGATATTATGCTTGTTCAAGGCGAAAGCTTTGCTTCAAAGCTTACTGTTGATGATATTAAATATGCTACAATGACAGAGGTTGGCGATAAATATTACATCACAATCGAGTTTGATGATATCACAGAAGAAGATGCTAAAGAAATTCTTTCAAAAGCATTTAATCTTCGTGATAAAGCGGATATTCTTTATTCAGAAGAATTTGCTAAGACAAAGGCTTACCTTGAATTAAAGGATTACTCAGTTGTTTACAGTGGTTGCAAAATCACAGCAACAGTAAATCGTCTTACAAATAAAATTGAAAATATGAACTACTTCAAAGCAGCAAATGTTACTGCTTCTGCTTTAGGTAAGGGTACTTTTGAAGCACACAGGGACCTTTCAATATTGTTTACTCTTGAAGATAACTCTTATTTTGAAATGAACTGGAACAACGAAGACCCGACAAGTCCTTTAGAAACAACAACTGAAGCACCAACAGTAGAAGCTACTATGACTGAGGCAGCTGCTGTGGCTCAATAATAAAGCTTAAAAAGGGGTGGGAAACCGCCCCTGTATTTTATAAAATACGGAGGTATTTTTATGAGCAAGAAGGCAATTGTGATTTTAATTGCAGCAATTTTATCATTTACTGCTATTTTTACTGCTTGTAATAAAGATAATTACACTGACCCGTCATCAGGGGATAAATACATATTAGTAACCGATGAAAATGGTGAAAAGGTATTAAGCCCTGACGGCGAATTGTTAGTTTATGTAACTGATGAAAATGGTAAAAAGGTTAAAGATGAAGAGGGTAATTTTGTAACAGAGGTTCACGGCTTCATTGGTCAGATTGAAAACGACGGTGTTGTCGAGGATTACGCTTATTACTTTACATTACCAAGTGGTTGGAAAACAGTTAACGACCGTGGTGAATTTGAGAACAAGACAAAGAATTATGCGTTGAAAATTGCAATTAAAGAACAAACCTTTGAAAAATATTATGAATTCTCTAAAGGTGTTTATGATTTGTTGGTTTCAGAACAACAAGATAAATCTAAAGAAGACTTAGAAGTAATATGGAAAGAGTTGGAGTATGAAACCGCTGATTCAAAAGTGGTTTTGTTAGTTGCAGAGCAAGGCGAAGGCAGTCAAGCAACTTTGTTTTTTGTTAATAGCAAGAATCTTTATGAGATTATTTTAACTGCTAATGGTGATTGTAGTAGTGCTGATATGGAAAGTGAAATTTTAACAATATATGATTCGCTTGAGTTTAAACCATATACTTATTATGGAGAAACAACAGCAGAATAAATTCTAATACAAAACAAACGGTTAATTGAATTTTAAAGTTCAATTAACCGTTTGTTTTATTTTACTAAAAGAAAAACAGGATTTTTATTTTATATTTTATTCTTAAAATATTTTTCAGTTGCCATATAAAGAGTAGGTACAAGAATTATTGAAGCAACTAATTCAATAAGACCGTTTGTGCTTATGAGTGTTCCTATAATAACATCGAGGGTTTTTGCATCTTCACCGAAAAGTACTGAGAAACCACCGAAGATATTTAATGAGCTAAGTACTAATACTGTGTTTGTAAGGGTACCTGCTAAAGCAGAAACGCCTAAAGAGATTGGTTTTTTGAGCTTTGTTTTAGAAAGGCCTAAGAAAATAAGTCCTGCAACTAAGCCTACAATCAATCTTGGTAAAAGTGAAACAAGCGGATTCTGGAATGGAATAATTCCTAATTGGAATGCTCTCATTATGCAAGTAGCACCCCAGACAGCACCTAAAACAGCACCATATTTTGCACCTAAAACACAGGCACCGAAGATAACTACTATGTGTAAGGTTGTGATTTCGATTACGCCAACTGTAATGTAGCCTAAATACGGTGTGAATGTCATAACGACTATCAATGCCGCGAAAAGCGCACAAAGCACGAGGCGTGTGAGTTTTTGTTTTTTGTTCATAAAAATTTCTCCTTTGCTATTATTCTCTTGCGAGATACAATGCTTTAATGTAGAATTGTCTGTTTATGTTTACCTGTTTTTCTTGTAGATAACTAAAAGACCTTCTAAAACGAGATTTTTATTATAAACTATATCTCTGTCACAGCAGTTGACTATTTCTTTTGCAAGTCCGCCGGTTGCAACAGTAGTTTTAATTGTTTTGCCTAATTCTTTCTGGAGGCGTAAAGCCATACCGTCAAGCATAGCCGCATTGCCTAAAACCGTACCTGATTTAATGCATTCTATTGTATTTGTACCGATTGCTTTTTCAGGTGCGCTCAAATCAATAGCCGGTAATTGAGAGGTTCTTAAAGAAAGTGCATCGAGTGAAATGCTGATACCCGGTGCAATTGTGCAGCCTAAGAAAACATTGCCCTCGTCAATTACCGAGATTTTTGTTGCAGTTCCTAAATCCATAACAAGACAAGGTAATTCATATTGCGAAATAGCACCGACCGCGCCTGCTACTAAATCTGCACCGACTTCTTTCGGGTTATCGGTTGAAATTTTAAGACCGTTTTTAATGCCCGCGGCAACAACAAGAGCCTTTACCTTTGCAACTTTTTCAACTGCTTCTTTAAAAGCACGGGTAAGCTCAGGAACAACAGAACTTATAACTGCACCCTCAAATTCACCGCTGATATTTTCTAAATTAAAAACAGCGTTTAATTCAATTGCATATTGTTCGCTTGTTCTGTGTCGTTGAGTAGCAAGTCTTGAAACGAAAATCAATTCATCGTTTTTGTATATACCGAGTGTTATATTTGTGTTACCTATGTCAGCAACTAATACCAAAAGAAACACCACCTGACTAAAATTAAAATCAACCTAATTATACACCCGAAAAATTAAATTATCAAGAGAAAGAGGTGGTAAAAAGAGTAAAAATATTATTGAAATTGGAATAAAATACTTTTAATTTATTGTGCAATGTGTTATAATTAACTTACTATGTATTTCAACATAAGGATGTGTAAAAATGTCAAAGCTCCAGAAAGAATTAAAAAAAGATTTAAAGAAAGGTAAAGGTTTTATGAAAGAATTTAAGGAATTTATTTCTCGTGGTAATGTTATTGACCTTGCAGTCGGTGTTATTATAGGTAGTTCATTTACTGCAATTGTTAATTCACTCGTTAATAATATAGTTACACCGCTTATTACTTTAATTACAGGTAAGGTTTCTGTAAAAGAGCTTTTTATTGCACTCGATGGTAATGAATATGAATCATTAGAGGCGGCAACTGAAGCGGGTGCGGCTACTTTAGGCTACGGTCTTTTCCTTCAGGCAGTTATTGATTTTATAATTATTGCTTTTGTTATTTTCCTTATGGTTAAAGGTATTAACAAATTAAGAGATATTGGCAAAAAGCCTGAAGAAGCTGTAGAAGAAGCACCAACAACAAAGGTCTGCCCATTCTGTAAAAGCGAAATCAACATTGAGGCAACCCGTTGCCCTAATTGTACATCTGAAATAGAGGTAGAAGCAGAATGAGCAGAATAAGATATTTTATTGCACTCTGGGCGTCTAAAGCTGCTTATCTTCTTTTAAAAATTTTAAAACGAAATGCTACAATGTTTCCGGGCAGAGTTGCTCTTAAAATTTGCCCTGATTATTTAGCGCAAACTAAAAAATGCCCTAATGTTCTTTGCATTACAGGTACTAACGGCAAAACAACCACTACAAATATGGTGGCCGATATTTTAGCGGAAAGTGGCTACAGGGTAGTTTCTAACAGATATGGCTCTAATATAAACACAGGTGTTGCAACTGCTTTAACACATAGTGTTAATATTTTTGGTAGGCCTACCGCTGAAGTGTTAGCTTTAGAAGTGGATGAGCGATATTCAAGACTTATTTTACCTTTTATTAAGCCTGATTATCTTGTGGTTACAAATCTTTTCAGAGATTCTCTTAAAAGAAATGCACACCCTGAATATATTTTCAGTATTTTAGATACTTATGTTCCAAAAAATACAAAGCTTATTCTCAATGCTGACTGTTTAATGACATCACAGCTTTTAAAGGAAAACGAAAAAGTATTTTTTGCTATTGATAAGCTTCCTACTGATGTTACAGAATGTGTTAACTTAATAAATGACTTTTCAACTTGCCCTAAGTGCGACGAAAAGCTTGTTTTCAATTATTTAAGATACCACCACATAGGTAACGCTTATTGCCCTAATTGTGATTTTAAATCAGACGAAGCGAAATATCGCCTTACTGATATAGATTATGAAAAGCAAGAAATAACAGTAAGCATTGACGGTAAACTCGACACTTACCCTATAGTGAACAGAGCACTTTATAATATTTATAACGAGCTTGCGGCAATTTCACTTATGAATGAGTTTAAAGTCGATAACGAAAAGGTGAAAGCTTACATTCGTAAAATCAGTGTTACACAAACTCGTTACAATGAGCAAAACGCAGGTGGAACTTCAATTATTCGTACAATGGCTAAGGGACAAAACTCTGTTTCTTGTTCAAGAACAGTCGATTTTGTTGGTAATGAGCCAGGTGTAAAGGGCATTATGATTATGATTGATGACTCATCTGACAAAAAGAACTCTTCTGAATTCAGCGGATGGCTTTATGATGTCGATTTTGAATTTTTGAATAACCCTGACACCAAGCAAATTATAATTGGCGGTCCGAGATGCCACGATTTAAAGCTCAGACTTCTTATTGCAGGGGTAGAGGAAGAAAAGCTTTCCTGCGAGTTTGAAGAAAGAGATGCTTTAAAGCATATTGATACCGATGTTGAAAAATTCTATCTTCTTCACGATGCATATAATATTGAATATGCCATTGAGTTAGAAAAAGAAATAGCAGAAATATTTGGTAATTCACAAAAGAAAGGTGGCACAGAAGAATGAAAATAGAAGTTCTTTACCCAGAAGTTTGTTGCCTTTTTGGTGATAAAGCCAATATGCGATATTTCAAGCTGTGTTTGCCAGATGCAGAATTTATTGAAACCCCTATAAAAGAGCAACCTAAGTTTCTTACAGAAGATGTAGATATGGTTTACATTGGTTCCTGTAGTGAGTCAAATCAGGAGAAAATTCTCTCTCGCTTAAAGGGCTACGAAGAAAGAATAAACGCTCTTATTGAAAAAGGCGTTGTTTTCTTAATGACCGGTAATGCATTTGAAATTTTTGGCAAATATATTGAAAATGCAGACGGTACAAAAATTGAGGGTCTTAACATTTTCTCTTTTAATTCAGTAAGAACAATTCCGACAAGACATAATTCACTTGTTTTAGGAAAGTATGAAAATATTGATATTGTAGGTTACACAAGCAGATTCACTCACACCTATAATATTGATGAAAAAGATGCTTTTATTAAAGTTGAAAAAGGTTATGGCGCTTCTAAGGAAGCAAAAATTGAGGGTGTAAAAAGAAACAACTTCTTCGGCACATATCTTTTAGGGCCATTCCTTATTTCAAATCCAATTTTCACAAAAGAGCTTATGAAAAAACTCGGTGTAGAAAATCCTGCACTTCCTTTTGAAGAGGATATTATGAAAGCTTATGATGTAAGGCTAAGTGAATTGAAAAAGGATATTATTTTTAATTAAAATAAAACAGTTGATTGGTGAAAAATCAATCAACTGTTTTTTCTTTATCTTAAATTTATATTAACTGTATTATTTTCTGAATCTACTTTTCCAGAAATTTTAATACCTATACCATATAGCGTTGAAACTAAAACCTCAGAATCGACAATTAACTTACCATTGCTTGAATAAACGAAATAATAATCACCACTTATAAGGTGTAATAGATTTGTTTTGTTTCTGTCACTTTTTTTATAAAGTAAACACTCTTCTTCGTTTAATATATAGACATCATTTTTAGTGTGAATGTAAATCAGATTGTTTTTTACTTCTGTTTTTACATTTAAAGCATTTATTACCTCAATAAAAGACACATCGGCGTAGTCATTATAAATCTGTGGTGTGAAATCAGAATTGATTTCTTTACCCAATACAACTAACTTTCCATCTCTTTTTTTAAATTTGTTGCAAAATTCTTGATTCGAATAGAGCGAAAGAGTATATTCTTCGTCGAGCTTTTCTTCTGCTTTTTCATCAACAGTAACAAAAATGTTTTCGGTATCTGTTTCAATCCATATTATAATAGGTGCTTTTGGGACATCGAGAATAGCTGTGTTTTTTATTGTTCCGAAAATACCATTTTCAGAAAGATAATTTGATAAATTGTTTTCGTTTGATAAAAACTCAAACTGTTCTTTATTAACTCTAAAAAGAGCAGAGCCGCGTGTGTAAACACCGCTTGAATTTAATGTTGCTTCATTGGAACAATTATTTTTTAAAAATGAATGTAACGGCTCATTTAAAAACATCTCAAAATTATCACGGGAAATTCTGTAAAAGGTAATTTTGTCTGAAAACACCATGTTGTAATCATTGCTGACGGTTGTGTTTTCTGCTTCCGATTTTGTTGTGGTTTCGTTATTAACGGAAGCAGTACAGCCCGATATAAACAGTAATGATAAAATTACAATGACAGAAATAATTTTCATTTTACTAAATGCCCCCTTGTCTATTTTACTAAACTGTTATAAAAGTAACATTTTTTTATAAAAAAGTCAATTTTAAAATTGTATTAAAGATTTAAAAAACTATTGACTTTAATTGTAAAAAATAGTATCATTTGTCTATCAAATTAAACCTGGTTTAAAAATGAGAGGAAGATGTAAAAATGAGTGCACCAAAAGTATTTGAAAGTGAATATCGTTTTTGTCTTATTATGTGGGAAAACGAGCCGATGACAATGTCAAATTTAGCAAAGGCTTGTAAAGAAAAAATAGGTTGGTCAAGAACTACAACCTACACAGTTATTAAGCGTTTAGAGGAACGCGGAATTCTCAGAAAAGAAGGCTCAACAGTAATTCCCGTTTACACAAAAGAGGAAATTCAGATTTCTGAAATGGATGAGCTTATTGAGAAAAAGTTTGAAAATAGCTTACCTGCATTTATTGCAGCATTTTCAAAAAGCAAAAAATTAAGTAAAAAAGATATTGATGAATTAAAAAAGATAATTGATGAAGCAGGAGAGTAATAAATGAAAGAAATGCTTAGTTTGCTTTTGAATATGACATTGTCAACCAATGTTTTTATTTTAGCAATATTAGTTGTTCGTTTCTTGTTTAAAAACTCGTCTAAGAATTCAAGATTATTATTGTGGGTGCTCGTAGGTGTAAAGCTGATTTTACCGTTTAATTTAGAAAGTCGTTTTAGCTTAGTGCCCAGGTCTATTGCAGAAAAAACAACAAGCGACATAGGGAATGTCGCAACAGAAGTTGTTTTGCCACAAGCCGAAGCTGTGAAAAATGCAGTGAATCCAGAGTTGATTTTTTCAATTTTGTGGGTAGTGGGAGCAAGTATAATCTTAATTTACGGCGCAGTTAGTTTTTGGAGATTACATAAAAATATAAGCGATGCTATAAAAAAGGAAGAAAACATCTTCCAGAGTGAAAAGGTTGTTTCACCATTCGTTTTAGGTGTATTAAGACCTAAAATTTATACACCCTTTAATTTAGATGATGAAACATATTCACATATAGTATCACACGAAAAGTCACACATAAAAAACCTTGACCACATTATAAAAATAGCGTCATTTGCTTTAGTTGCAGTTCACTGGTTTAATCCGCTTGTGTGGGTTTGCTTTAAGCTTGTTACTAAAGACATTGAACTTGCGTGTGACGAAAGAGTAGTTAAAAACTATTCTTTAGAAAAGCGGAAATCGTACGCAACAGCACTGCTCAATTGTGCGGTAAATGACCGAAAGGGTCTTATTTATCCGGTGGCTTTTGGCGAGGTAAGCGTTAAAGACAGAATTAAATCTGTAGTGGCTTATAAAAAGACATTAAAAGCAATTTTGTTTTTATTCTTAGGTGTAGCGGTAGCTTCTTTTGTTTTCTTTGGTACAGTGCCAAAAACTTCTATGAAGCCTTTAGAAGAAACTGAAGTAACAGAGGAGCAAATAGAAGAGCCTACAACCGAGCCAACAACAGAAGTATATGTTGAAGAATCTACAACAGAGCCTGCTACAGAGTCGGTAACCGAGGCTGTGACAGAAAAGCAAAAAGAGGATTATGTAGAATATCAGGAAGAACAACCTGAAATTAACCTTGAAGATTTTGACCCTGAATACAGAGAGATTTTTTCAATAGCACAAGAAGAGGGTAAGCATGTTGGAGAAGTTATGCCCGCAAGTCCTGTTGAGAGACCAACTAAAGAAACTACAACGGAAGCAGGAGAGCTTTGGGAAATAACATTTCCTGATATTTCATTTAACAGACCAAGTCAGCCTTATGCCGTTGTGACAACGCGAGCGTTTGGTCCGCAATTGCCAACAGTACCATATCCAAAAATACCATATCCTACAACACCTAACGGGTATTATATTTATTAGTTAAAGGAGAAATTACAATGAAAACAACAAAACGATTATTAGCAACACTTTTAACCGTAATTATGCTTTTTGGTGTTGTAGCAGTTGTAGCAAATGCTGCAAGCCTTTCTACAACAAAGTCACATTACGGCTATATGCTTACGACAGATGCTAAAATCAGTAAAGCGGTAACAACAGTAAAGGTTTATGGTAATTATGACTATATAAACTTTTACATAAATTCATACCATGACTATGTCTATTTCTTTTATGAAATTTATTCAGACAAAAAAATGACAAAGCTTGTAGCGAGCGATTACACATATTGTGATTCAAACGGCACATATTCATGGTCGCCAATGATTAAGTTGAAGGGTGTAGTTAAAACAGGTACATTTTATGGTGTTACTTACGCTGCAAAAATTGATGATTACGGTAATGTAACTATTTCAGAGAAATCTTTGCAGGAATTTAAATTATCAGTAAACAGAAGCCCTAAATTTAATCAGCAAATGGTAATTTTAAAAAGTGTAACAAATACCGTGAATGGTCCGACAGTCAAGTGGTCAAAGCTTTCAAACGATGTTTCTAAATATGTTGTTTACCGTAGAAGTATGTCAGGTACAAAGTGGACTAAGGTTGCAACAGTTAAAGCTTCAGTTCTTTCTTATACAGATAAGTCAGTTAAAGATAAAAATGGTAAATATATTTATACAGTAAAGGCATATGACAAAAAGAATACTGCTTCAAGATATATTTACAATGGTCTCCCTTGTCTTTTTGCAAGAGCACCAAAGGTCAGCTCTGTTGCTACAACAAGTGACAACAGAATTCAGGTTAAATGGAATAACACTTCAAGTTCAGCTTATTACAGAGTTTACAGAAGTGAAAATGGTGGTTCTTGGCAGCTTTTAAACAGTAAGTTTAAAGGTACAACTTATTATGACACAACTGCCAAAATTGGTAAGAATTATAAATACACAGTAAAAGCGGTTATTCCTACCGCAAACGGTAATGCCATAAGTGCATATCATAATGTTAATAAAACAGTCGATTTTGTAGAACAACCAAAACTTAATCCTGTTACAGTTGTAGATAACGGTCTTAAAATAACCTGGGGTAAAGTTACAGGTGCTACTGCTTACACAGTTTACAAAAAGACACTTGAAGCAGGTGCTAACTGGGTGAATTTAGGTAAGGTTTCTTCTAGTGTAACAGAATTTATAGACACAACTGCAAATGAAAACAGTGCTTTTATTTACACAGTTCGTTCAGAGGGTAAAACTTGTCGAGGGTCATACTCTTCTCAGGGGGTAATGGTAGTACATCTTGAAACACCTGAAATACACCTTCATGATTATATTGAACATAACGATATTATGCGTATAAATATCAAAAATGTTCCCTATGCTTCACAGTATATTGTTTATTACAGAGGACCTGGTGGAGAATGGATAGAACTCAATAAATTTGATGTTGATAAAACATACGATTTTACATTAGTTCAATTTAAACCAGAAAAATATGGTGAGTTAGAATATTCTGTTCGTGCGATCCGTGATGACGTAATTTATAGTGATTACTCCGCCCCAAGCAAAATCAACGCAATGCCTAATATTTCTATTCAAGGTATTGATAATATTACAGAAGGCAACAGAATAACCTGGAAGGATATTATTGCCGCAGATAAATATGAGATTAATAGAGCTGAAATTGTTGATGGTGTCACAGAATTAAAGTATGAATTGATTGCAACTATTGATGGCGATAAAACAAATACAGGAAAAATGACCTATATTGATAAAACAACCGAATATGGCAAGAAATATAGTTATATTGTTAAATTCGTTATTGATGATGTAGTTGTAACAGAAACACCAGCCAAAGAATCTGTGGCAAGACTTGATATGACAAATATTAAAAATACAGCTAAAATGTTAGCTGTTCGTGGGTATATCGGGTCATTAGAAATAACTGATGATAATAAGGATATAGTTAAAAAGGTTTATTATTTGAATGATAGTGGTAATTGGAAAACTTGCGGTGAGGTTGATGGTGAAAATGGTATGATTTCGGCTTATTCATACCATGCCTGTGATTCGAAACAAAATTATAAATTTAGCGTTGTTTATGTAATTGATGGTTGTGAGTCGCCGATTGAAGAAAATGTTCTTGAAACAAGATTTCCTACACAATTTATTGATGTAATTACATCACCCGTATCGAATGGTGTTAAAGTAACATTTTCAATAGATGATTTTCCAGAGGGTTCTAAAAAAGCCCGGAAATTTAAAGTGATATATACAGAACCTCAAAGTGGCGAAACAAAACAAGTTGAGTTTGATGCTGATAATAATGGTGTTGGAGTTACAACATTAAAAACAGACGTTACTGTTCCAAAAGATATTTATATTGATTTTGTTGTGTATGCATATCAATCAGATACAGAAGCAGTAAGATATGAGGATAAAATAACAATTTTAGGTATTCCTGAGCTTTATAAAACTGAAAGAAATTCAGATGGCACTGTAAAAGTTTATTGGAAAGACACATCAGATGTAAGCAGAAACTTTTTTGTTTACAGAAAAGCTGAAGGTGAAACAAAATGGAAATGCATAAATGAATCTATCTATGTTGAGTTTACTAAAACTTTTAATGGTGTGGAATATTGTGGATATACAGATAAAACTGCAAAAAGCGGAGTAGAATACACATACACCGTGAGAGCGCTGTCTGATACAACAGATGGTAAAGTTAGTAATAGTTACTATGACACCAAAGGCATTACTGCAACCGCAAAATAACCAAAAATTACAAAAACACACCCAAAAGTTACATTTTAGGCAAATTTTAAATTAAAAAGAATAAAATACAGATGAAGTTAAAGCTTCGTCTGTATTTTTATTTGGGGTGATATTATGAAATTTCTGAAAAGTGAAAAATGGAAATTAGAAGAGGTAACAAGGCGTGTATGTCTTTTAGTAACCATATTTTATGGTTTCATGATTTTTCTTGTGGGGCTTACTTATCTCATTGCTTTTGTTGCTGATTCTTTACCTGTAGAGTTATACGATTTTTTTGAGAACTTTATAGAATGTTTTATAAGTATTGTGTATGGTCCTGTTTTGTTTGCGAATATATTACTGTATATCACAAAAATAATTTATGTTATTCCTGTAATTATAACAATGTTTTTAATATCGGTTGCTTTTATAGAATTAGTGAAAAGAAAAAATCTGAGAGTTTTTGTTCACCCGTTAGTGCTCTCTTCAATTGCCACATCTTTTGCAGGTACATTGGCGATTACGCATCTTATTGAAAATTCATTTTAAAATATAAAACAGTAGCAATTTATACTGATTTATGTTATAGTAAAAATAACTTGGGGGCAGGTGGTTATAATGCTTACAATCGCAATTTGCGATGATGAAAAGAATATATGTGATTACATAGAAAACCGTACAACTGAAATTCTGGCTAAAAATGATTTAGAGGCAGAAATTTCTGTTTTTAAAGATGGTAGCGAGCTTTTAGAAAAATGTAAAAATGCAGGACAAGGCTTTGACATCATTTTTCTTGATATAAAAATGAAAACCTTAAACGGCGTTGAGTGTGCAAAGATTTTAAGAGAAATTGGCGTTGAGTCGCTTATTGTGTTTATTACATCTTCTGCCGAATATGTTTTTTCGGGTTATGAGGTTAAAGCGTTCCGTTATATTTTAAAAACTGATTTGGTTAATGCATTTTCACGGGTTTTTGGAGAATGTCTTTTGGAGCTCAAAAAAGTCAACACGAGCTTTTTTACCGTGAAAGCATCTTCAAGTGTTAAAAATATCCCACTTTCAGATATTTTTTATTTTGAAAGCGATAAACGCGTTTTAAATATTTACACAAAAAATGAAGTTGTTTCTTTTTATGAAAAGCTTGATAATGTTGAAAACGAGCTTAAAGAAAAAGATTTTATAAGAACACACCAGAGTTATTTAGTGAATGCACTGAAAATCAAAAGTGTGTCTAAGGATTCAGTCCTGCTTACAAATGGCGAAAGCCTGCCTGTAAGTAAAAGCAAGGCTTCTAAAGTAAAGGAAGCATATTTGTGGTCAAAGAGGTAGTTAAATGTTAGAGTTTTTAGAAACATCGCTGTTCTATTTAATAAGGCTTTTTTCTTCAACATTAGAAATTCTTCTGGCATTTTTACTTATGAATGTTTTCTTTCAGGAGAAATATAAAAGCAAAAATCCAAAAAGAATTGCTTTTGTAATAAGTGCGGGAATTCTTTTGGCACTACAGGAAACAGGTCAGAGCGGTAACATTAAAACTGTTATTCAGATGCTCTTAATGATTGCCATTGTCTTTATAATTTACGACGGGAAGAAACGATTAAAAGCAGTTTTCGTAGTGATTTATTCACTTTTTGTAGCACTGTCTAAAATAGTGTCGTACTTTGCATTTTCATTGTTTATTGATGAATACATAACAAAAATTCCTTATATGGATAATGAAAGCTTTTTCTATAGAATTCTTTCAATTGAAATGCCTAATATAATTATGCTTTTGATAATTATCCTTTTAGGTCTTTTCACAAAATCAAAAAATAAAAATGTACCTTTAAGATATTGGCTTTTACTTCTTACTGTGCCTGTTACTACTCTTGGTACACTCACGGTTTACCAGTATTACATTGACCGTTTAGCCCCCGGTGAAGAAATAAACGCTTACATAATTGTTTCAACAATAGGCATTTTGTTTATAAATGTTCTTGTGTTTATGCTTTTTTCAAGACTTCAGAATCAGTTAGAAATGCAAAGAAACCAGGACCTTTTAAATACGCAGATGCGACTTGAAAAGGAGTCATTTTTAAGAATAGAAGAAAGCTACAACAGAACAAGAGAATTAAGACACGATTTGAAAAATCATATATTCTCTTTAAAGGGCATAGCAGAAAACGGCTCAAAAGAAGAGCTTTTAGAATATCTTGAAAAAATGACTGATGCGGTTGAAGAGGCTACATATATTTCAATGAGCAAAAATTCTGCTATTGATGCGGTTATTAATGAAAAAATGTTGTTGGCTCAAAAAAACGGCATTTCTACTCATTTTGATGTTACACCGCTTGAAAAAATCAATGTTCCGAGTATGGATATCTGCACAATTTTAAGCAACGCACTTGATAATGCAATTGAAGCGAATGTCAAAATAGAAAAAATGAGTGACAGATATATTGAAAC
Source organism: Oscillospiraceae bacterium (assembly GCA_015065785.1). GTDB lineage: Bacteria > Bacillota > Clostridia > Oscillospirales > Acutalibacteraceae > DTU089. The sequence goes on from SVPR01000003.1 coordinate 132,418, forward strand.
AAAAATAACAAATGATGAAAGCGGTATTTTTATTTCAATTAAAAATCCATCACACGAAGCACCAAAGAAAAGAGCAGGGAATTACATTTCTTCAAAAGCTGATAAAGAAAATCACGGTTTAGGCTTAAAGAGTATTAAAAGAACTGTTGAAAAGCATAAAGGCGATATGCTTATTAAATATGAAAATGAAGTGTTTACAATAATTGTAAATATATGAAACAAATCACCCTTGAAATTCAAGGGTGATTTGTTTCATTATCTGATAACTGTATTCTCTATAATTTTTGCTTTTTCTAAACAGTTTTTGAGTGCATTTGCCGCAACATCAAATGCCTCGCGATTTGTTTTGTAGGTAAAGTCTTCTTTTAATTTATCGGCGGTGCCGCCCTCTTCTTCTAAATCTTTAAGTCCGTCAAATACCTTTAAGTGTGGCTCAAGTGTTAAGAATGTGTCACCGCTTTTAGCTTCGTTAAATCTTTTTAAAAGCTCAACAATCTGTCCTTCACCAAGTCCTGCAGGGCGAATACTGCCGTCAGAATAAATTGCATCTTTAATGTGAAGATAATCAATGTAATCTTTCAAAAGGTCAAATGCAGGTAAAATCTCTACACCACATTGAATGAAGTTTGCAGGGTCAAAAACGCCTTTTATTTTGCCTTTGAATGTCGAAAGTATTTCGTAGCATCTTTTTTCGTTATCGCCATAAATGCCTTTTTCGTTTTCGTGGCAACAATAAATTCCGTTTTTAAAAGAATAGTCGCACATTGCTTCAACTCTTTTAAAAACCTCGTCCTTGTAATCTTCATATTTTTCATTTTCAGAGAAATAGAAGCTGAACATTCTTATTCTTTCAGTGCCTAAAATGTTGGCAACCTCAACACAGTTTTTAAAATCATCAAAGTGCTTAGAAAAATCTTCTGTAATTTTAATTTTACCGTAATGTGAGCCAATAGCAGAAATCTTAATTTCGTTTTCATCAAGAATTTTCTTTAATTCCTTTGCTTGCTCTACTGTGTAAAGTGAAATGTTGCCCTCATCAAGTCCGCGTGGCTCTAAATGAGTCATTCCGTGAGCCTTAAGTGCTTCAATCTGTTCTTTTATTCCGCCACCTGCTTCATCAGCGAAAGCAGAAAGATAAAATTTAGCCATTTTTAATCACCTTTAATTTATAAAAATTTCTTTGTTAGCCTTAACATATTTAGTAACTAAATCGTAGAGTTTGTTTGAGTTGTAAGCTTCTTTGAATTTATCGTCAGCTTTGTCAATTACCGCGTAGTCTATTGAAACCTCACTGTCACCGTCATACATAGGTTGAACTTCTTCAACGAGTGGTAAAATTTCGCCGTAGCCAACCGCTTTAATTGCGTCAACAATATAATCTGTAAGAGGTGAGCCGTTGTTTTTGAAAAATTGTGAAAGACTTTTTACACTGTCCTCATCGAAATATTCCAGACAGTAAATATATTTCTTTTCGTCGGGAAGAGCTAAGAAAGCTTCGTTCATATCCGTTTCGTTTTCTAAGAAAATCTGAATATTCATACAAACACCTGAAAGCATTTTGTTGTTAGGTGTTGAGTTAAGCTTTTCTAAGGAAAGAGTTTTGAATTCTTGTCGCAATTCATAATCCTTTTTCCAGATTTCTGCTTCTTTCTTTAGCTTTTCTCGTCTTATTTTTGAAGCGGACATTGCTTTAATCCAGACAAATACCGCTAAAACGGCAACAACTAAAAGAAGTACCCACAAGTACCATTGAACACCAAATAACATTTAATCACTCACTTTGCAGAGATTTATATATATCACTCTTTTTAAGTCCTGTTTTCTTTGCAATTTCTTTAGATGCTTCGTTAATAGAAGTGCCACTTTGAATTAACTCTTCAGCCATAGAAGTAGCCATTTCTAAAGTGATTTCTTCTTCCTCTTCTTCGGGCTTACCATCAACAATTAAAACAAATTCACCTTTAGGAGCAACTTCACTGTACTTTTTACTTGCTTCATAAAGTGAGGTATGTTCAACATTTTCGTGGATTTTTGTAAGCTCCTTAACAAGAGCAATTTTTCTGTCACCAAAATATTCTGCCATATCTTTTAATGTGGCAGGTAATTTGTGTGGTGCTTCATAAAAAATCATTGTGCGTTTTTCGTTTACTAATTCTTCTAAATGCTTCTTTCTGTTCTGCTTTGCAGTAGTTAAAAAGCCTTCAAAGGTAAATCTGCCTGCACTCATTCCTGAAATTGCAAGTGCAGTAATAAGAGCACTGGGTCCTGGTACTGCGCACACTTCAATATTGTTTTCGTAGCAAAGCTTTGTTAAATCTTCGCCCGGGTCTGAAATAATAGGCATACCTGCATCTGAAACAAGTGCACAGTTTTCACCATTTAAAATTCTTTCTATAATCTTGTTACCACGACCTGCTTTGTTATGTTCGTAGTAACTTATCATAGGTTTCTTTATACCAAAATGGTTTAACAGTTTGATAGTAACCCGTGTATCTTCTGCAGCAATAAAATCACACGAAGAAAGTGTTTCAACTGCTCTCGGTGAAAAATCACCTAAATTACCGATAGGTGTGCCTACAACAAAAAGTTTACCTGCCATATTATTCTAATACCGTTCCGTCATTTTTAAAGAGTGGGAGCTTTTCTAAATAGATAATGTCTTTTCTGTTTGCAGCGTCACCCTCTGCAAGAATTGTCATATTGGCAACAATATTTGCCCCTGCTTTTTCTAAAAGAGTCTGAACAGCCTTTAAAGATTCACCAAGAGAAATAACATCGTCTGCAATAATAACGCGTTTGCCCTTGATTTCTTCTGCTTCTGCAATATCTAAATAAAGCTTTTGCTCGCCCTCAGTTGTAATTGAATTCACTGTTGCTTCAAAAACACCTGTCATATAAAGCTTTGGCTTTTTTCTTGCAACAAAATATTTTTTACCGCTTTGTCTTGACATTTCGTGTGCAAGTGGAATACCTTTTGCTTCTGCTGTAACTATGTAGTCAAATTCGGGTGCTTTTTCTAATAAATCTCTTGCACACGCAACTGTTAATTCTGCGTCGCCAAAAATAACGAAAGCGCCGATTTTAAGGTCATCGTTTAATTTGCATAAAGGGAGTTTTCTTTCGAGTCCTGCAATAGTCATTGAATGGTACATAATAAGCCCTCATTTCAAAATTTAAAATACACTATAATTATAATATATTGTAGGAAAAAGTCAAGAAATAATGAAGCTCAGAAATAATTGCTTTAATATGTAGTAATGTGTTGAAAACGGTGCATAAATTGAGTATAATAAAGTATATGTAAAAAATACAAAAACAATTATTTCTGAACGGGGGTAAATATGCATATTCCAACCTGTGAAACACAAAAATTAGAAATTTTATCATTTAATGAAGCACTCGAAAATGAAAAGAATGGTTCTTTTGAATATGATATAAACAAATGGATTTATGTTCCGAATGAATATGTTGATTATCGTTACATTTTAGGAACAAGGGGCGAAAATCCGCTTATCTGTATTGGTATAAATCCATCAACTGCTCGGCCTGATGACCTTGACAATACTTTAAAGTCAGTTGAAAGAACTGCCCGTTTTAACGGATATGATAGCTTTATTATGTTCAATGTCTATGCACAAAGAGCGACTAACCCGAATGATATGGACTCTTTAAATAACGAATTTTTACATAGCGAAAATATGAAAGCTTTCCGATATATTCTTTCTTCTTACAAAAATGGCAACACGCCTGCAGTCTGGGCGGCGTGGGGTACTATCATTGAAAAACGCCCGTATTTAATAAATTGCGTTAAAGAGATGATTGAAATTGGTAACGAGTTCGGAGCGGAATGGTTTACAGTTGGTAAGCGTTCCGTAAAGGGGCATCCGCATCATCCTCTTTACCTTAAAAACAATAGCCCTGTAGAAAGCTTTGATATTGAAAAATATGTTGACACATTGAAAAAATAGGTGTATTATTTCTAAGAGTTTTTCTATATTATAGTATAAATATATAAAGGAATGAGAATTTTGCCTATTACGGAATATCTCGTAAATAATGCTGTGAATTTTAAGAATGATACAGCGTTAGTTGAAATCAATCCGGAAGTAGAAGAAAAAAGCAGAATGACCTGGCGTGAATATTCACTTATTGAGCCAAGCAACACCAATTCTTTAAGAAAAGAAATGACTTGGGGTGAATTTGACAAAAAGGCTAATCGTTTTTCTAATCTTCTTCTTTCACGAGGAATAAAAAAAGGTGACAGAGTTGCAATTCTTTTAATGAATAGCATTGAATGGCTTCCCGTTTATTTCGGTATTTTAAAAGCAGGTGCTTTAGCGGTACCGCTTAACTACCGCTACACCGCAGAAGAAATTAAATATTGCTTAAAGCTTTCAGATAGCTCTGTTTTAGTGTTCGGCCCTGAATTTATTGGCCGTGTTGAAGAAATCTGCGACAGAATTCCTGATGTGAAATATACATTTTATGTCGGTGAGGATTGCCCGACTTTTTCAGAAAGCTATGATGAGCTTGTTACATATTGTTCTTCAAAAGCACCCGATATAAAATTAACTGATGACGATGATGCCGCAGTTTATTTTTCATCCGGTACAACAGGCTTCCCTAAAGCAATTCTTCACGCACACAGAAGCCTTGTTCACGCCGCAAAGACTGAACAGGCACACCATTCACAAACAAAAGAAGATGTATTTTTATGTATTCCGCCACTTTACCACACAGGTGCTAAAATGCATTGGTTCGGCTCACTTGTTGTTGGTGGTAAAGCTGTTATATTAAAGGGCACAAAGCCTGAGTGGATAATTAAAACTGCGAGTGAAGAGCATTGCTCTATTATCTGGCTTTTAGTTCCGTGGGCACAGGATATTCTTGATGCTATTGAAAGAAAAGAAATTGATTTATCTGTGTATGAGCTTTCTCAGTGGCGTCTTATGCATATAGGTGCTCAGCCTGTTCCACCAAGCCTTATAAAGCGTTGGCTTTCTGTTTTCCCACACCATCAGTATGACACAAACTATGGTCTTAGTGAATCAATCGGCCCCGGCTGTGTTCATTTAGGTGTTGAGAATGTTCATAAGGTTGGTGCTATTGGTAAAGCAGGCTACGGCTGGGAGGTTAAAATTGTCAACGAAAAGGGCGAAGCAGTAGAAAAAGGTGATGTCGGTGAGTTGGCAGTCAAAGGCCCCGGTGTTATGACCTGCTACTACAAAGATGAAAAAGCAACTAACGATGTTCTTCGTGATGGTTGGCTCTTTACAGGGGATATGGCAAGAGAAGATGAAGACGGATTTATCTTCCTTGTTGACAGAAAAAAAGATGTTATTATTACAGGTGGCGAAAATCTTTACCCTGTTCAGATTGAGGACTTTTTAAGAAAGCACAATTCAATTAAGGATGTTGCGGTTATTGGGCTTCCTGATGCTCGTCTTGGTGAAATTGCAGCTGCAATTATTGAAGTGAAAGAAAATGAAACACTCACAGAAGATGATATAAACGACTTTTGTTACGATTTACCTCGTTACAAAAGACCTAAAAAAATTATTTTTGCTACTGTTCCGCGTAACCCAACAGGTAAAATAGAAAAACCAAAATTACGCGAAATGTATTGTGGCGAAAGCGTTGTTGCAAAGCAGAACGAAATTAAATAATTATATATAAATTTACATAGAGAGAAAGATTGGAATTATGAAAAAATTACTTTTAGGTAATGAAGCGGTTGCCCGTGGTCTTTATGAGGCAGGGTGCAGAGTTGCTTCAAGCTACCCAGGTACACCAAGTACTGAAATTACAGAATTTATTTCAGAATATGATGAAATCAAGAGCGAATGGGCACCCAATGAAAAGGTTGCTTGTGAGGTTGCTTTTGGTGCAGCAGTTGCAGGTGCTCGTTCATTCTGTGCTATGAAGCATGTAGGTCTTAATGTTGCAGCAGACCCGCTTTTTACATCCTCTTACACAGGTGTAAATGCCGGTATGGTGATTATTGTTGCTGATGACCCCGGTATGCACTCTTCACAAAATGAGCAGGATAGCCGTCACTATGCTAAAGGCTCAAAAATTATGATGCTTGAGCCATCAGATTCAGAAGAATGTCTTGAATTTTCTAAAATGGCATTCACTCTTTCAGAGAGATTTGACACACCAATTCTTTTAAGACTTACAACAAGGGTTTCACACTCAAGAAGCCTTGCAGAAGTAGGCGAAAGAGTTGACGGTGGTCTTAAGGCTTACGAGAAAAATCCACAAAAATATGTAATGGTACCTGCTAATGCAAAGGTGAAACATGTAGAGGTTGAAAAGCGTATTTTAGAGCAAACTGAATTCTGCGAAACAGAAGCAGTTGAACTCGGTCTTAATACAGTTGAATATAACGATAAAAAAATCGGTGTTATTACATCAGGTATTACATATACTTACGCAAAGGAAGCATTAGGCGACAAGGCTTCTTACTTAAAGCTCGGTTGTGTTTATCCGCTTCCTGAAAAGCTCATTAAAGATTTCTGTAACGAATGCGAAACAGTTTATGTACTCGAAGAGCTTGACGATTACATAGAAACACATTGCAGAAAAATCGGTGTTAATGTAATCGGTAAATCCGAATTCACTCTTTTAGGCGAATATTCACAGGGCCTTATCAGAAAAGTTATTCTTAAAGAAGAGGTTAAGAGCATTTTACCAAGTGTAAATATTCCACCAAGACCGCCTGTTCTTTGTGCAGGTTGTCCGCACCGTGGTCTTTTCTATGCACTTAAAAGGCTTAATGTTACTGTTAGTGGTGATATTGGTTGCTACACATTAGGTGTTGCAAAGCCACTTGGTATGATGGATACTGTTCTTTGTATGGGCGGTAGCGTTTCAGGTCTTCACGGCAGAAATTTAGCAGACCCTGAAAATGCAAACAGAAGTGTTGCAGTTATCGGTGACTCAACATTTATTCATTCAGGTGTTACAGGTCTTATAGATATTGCTTATAACAATACAAATTCTGTTACTATTATTCTTGATAACAGTATTACAGGTATGACAGGCCACCAACAAAACCCGACAACAGGTAAAAACATTAAAGGTGAGCCTGCAACTGCAGTAAGTCTTGAAAAGCTCTGCGAAGCAGTTGGTATTAAAAATGTATTTGTTGTTGACCCTTATGATTTGAAAGAAACAGAAGAAGGCATTAAAAAGGCTCTTTCATTAAATGAAGCAGCAGTTGTTATTTCAAGAAGACCTTGTGCACTTCTTAAAACAGTTAAACACAAACCTGCTTTAAAGGTAGATAAAGATAAATGTAAATCATGCAAGGCTTGTATGAAAATCGGTTGTCCTGCTATCAGTATGAAAGATGGTAAGGCTGAAATTGACTTTACACAATGCTTAGGTTGCGGTGTTTGCGAACAGCTTTGCAAATTTGACGCAATCTGCGAATAAGGAGGTGCAGTAAGATGAATAAATCAATTATGATAGTTGGTGTAGGCGGTCAAGGTACACTTCTTTCAAGTAGAATTTTAGGTACTGCACTTCTTTTAAAGGGTTACGATGTTAAGGTTTCTGAGGTTCACGGTATGAGTCAGCGTGGTGGTTCTGTTGTTACTTATGTAAAATATGGTGACAAGGTTTATTCACCGGTTGTGGGTCTCGGCGAAGCAGATATTATTTTAGCATTTGAACAGCTTGAAGCAGCGCGTTGGTTAAATCACCTTAAAATCGGCGGTAAAATAGTTGCCAATACACAAAAAATTGACCCTATGTCAGTTGTTATTGGTGATGCAGAATACCCGGATGGTGTTATTGAGTCAATTAAAAATGCAGGTGTTGAAATTTACACACTTGATGCACTTTCAAAGGCAGTTGAAGCAGGTAACCCGAAATCTGCCAATGTTGTTTTAATTGGTGCTATGGCTAAAACTACTGATATTGAAAAAGAAATATGGTTAGATGCGTTGAAGCAATGTGTACCTGCAAAGTTTTTAGATGTAAATCTTAAAGCATTTGAGTTAGGTTACAACTCATAAATCAATTAAAAAATATTTGGTTACAAATAAAACTTTTTTATAAAAGTATTGACTTTTGTTTGTCAGAATGGTATATTCAAATTGTTAAATGCGATGATCAGAAACCAGTAGGTTGGAAAGACTCATAAGAGAGTTGCCGGGTGGTGCGAGGCAATGTGGCTTCCTTCTCGAATTCCTTCTGTTAGCAGTGCACTGAACAAGAATTTTCTTAATTAGGATGCAACGGGTGTTCCCGTAACAGAACTAAGGTATGATAGTACCTGATAAGGTCGTTACCGTGAGGTCGCGACAAACTGAGGTGGTACCACGGGAAGATTTTCTCGTCCTCTGTATTCTTAGGAATGCGGAGGGCGTTTTTTATTTGCTCTTTCACATTCCCCAAAAGACAAATCAGAAAGGGTGTACAAAATGTCACAAAATTACTATCAAAAAGAAATTGAAACTATGTCGAGAGAAGAAATGAAAAAACTTCAATCGGAAAAAATAGTTAAACAAGTTAAGCATGTTTACGAAAATGTACCTTACTATCGAAATCTTATGGATGAAAAAGGTGTAAAGCCTGAAGATATTAAAGGTATTGAAGATTTACATAAGCTTCCGTTTTTATCAAAAGCAGATTTAAGAGAGGCATATCCTTATGGTCTTTTAGCAAAGCCCCTTGAGGATTGTGTTCGTATTCATTCCACATCAGGAACAACAGGTCGCAGAGTAGTTGCTTTTTACACACAGAATGATGTAGATTTATGGGAAGATTGCTGTGCTCGTGCTATTGTTGCTGCCGGTGGTACTAAAAAAGATGTTTGCCAGGTTGCTTATGGTTACGGATTATTTACAGGCGGTGCAGGTCTTCACGGTGGTTCACACAAGGTTGGTTGCCTTACATTACCAATGTCATCAGGCAATACTGACCGTCAGATTCAGTTTATGGAAGACCTTAAAGCAACTATTCTTTGCTGTACACCTTCTTATGCTGCATATATAGGTGAATCATTAAAAGAACAGGGTTATAAACCAGAAGATATTCCTCTTAAAGCGGGTATTTTTGGTGCAGAACCATGGACAGAAGAAATGCGTAAGGGTATAGAAGAAACCCTTGGTATTAAAGCTTATGATATTTACGGACTTACTGAAACAAGCGGTCCCGGTGTTGCTTTTGAATGCTCAGAGCAAACCGGTATGCATATAAATGAAGACCATTTCTATGCAGAAATAATTGACCCTGATACAGGCGAAGTTTTACCGGAAGGAAGCAAGGGTGAACTTGTATTTACTGCTCTTGACAAAGAAGCGTTCCCGTTACTTCGCTATCGTACCCGTGATATTTGTGTGCTTAACCGAGAAAAATGCTCATGTGGCCGTACACTTGTAAAAATGGCAAAGCCTATGGGTAGAACTGACGATATGCTTATAATTCGTGGTGTAAATGTTTTCCCAAGCCAGATTGAAACAGTTCTTCTTAAAGAGGGTTATGAGCCAAACTATCAGATTGTTGTTGACAGAGTAAATAACAATGATACATTTGAAGTGAATGTTGAAATGACACCTGAAAAATTCACGGATAAAGTCAGCGATATTCTTGCTATGGAAAAAAGTCTTGCGAATGCAATGAAGATTATGCTTGGAATCAATCCACAAGTACACCTTGTTGCACCTAAAAGCATTGCTCGTAGCGAAGGCAAAGCTGTTCGTGTAGTTGATAAAAGAAATCTTATATAATTTTGAGAGGAGAATTGATTATGTCTATTAAGCAATTAACAGTATTTGTTGAAAATAAGCAGGGCGCAGTTATTCCGATAACTGACATACTTTCAAAGAATAATATAAATATCAGAGCGTTATCTATTGCGGAAACAGAAGATTTTGGTATTCTTCGTCTTATTGTAAACGATGTCGAGGCTGCTGAAAAAATTCTTACAGAAGCAGGTTATCTTATAAAAGTAACAGATGTTGTCGGCGTTAAAATCGGTGATGCACCCGGTAAACTTACAGAAGCATTAAAGGTTCTCAGTGAAAATAAAATCAATTTAGAATATCTTTACGCTTTTATGGCAAGAACAGAAAGACACGCTTATGTAGTTATAAGAGTTGAAGATAATGATTTGGCAAAGAGAGCTTTGACAACCTCCGGCTTCCATATAATTACAGAAGCAGATGTTGATAAGTTATAATTATAATTAAAAATTAAGAATTAAGAATTAAAAATTTCGGGGCTACGCCGATTATAATTATTTATCGATTAAATAAAATAAGTTCTATCATTTTTAGTTTACGAAAATTTTAAATGATAGAACTTATCTTTTTGTTATTTAATTATAAATGCCAACGCAGTTCCTAAGTTATTCTCTATTTACTATTATCTCTTACCTTGAGCGAAGCGAATATAATTGCCGACCGCAGGTCCCACAATTTTTAATTTTTCATTTTTAATTCTTAATTATTATTGTCCGCAACTCAGCAATTATTTTATGTACATATCCGGCACATTTCCGACAAGCACTGTCTCGGTTAAAAGAATTTCGGTTTCTACTGTTTCGGTTTGGTAAAGTGTGCCGACATTTATATTTACATCTACCTTTATTTTTAAGTTTATTCTGTGTAGAGTCTGGTTAATTCCTGTACTTTTGAATTCTGAAAGAATATCTGTTTCAATAAATCCGTAGTCAGTTAATTTCACCTGAAATTCTATACCGATATGGTCTAAAATGTAACTGTCGAGAAGATTGCCTAAAGATACCCTGATTTTTTCTCCACGACTGTCTTTCAACTCGTTTGCAATAGCATTCGTAATGTCGGCTTTTAACTTGTTAATTGCAATTGTATTAGTTTCGACTGTTGTAACTTCTTTTTTGTCATTTAAAGAAACGGTTATTAAATCGTTGTACACTATATTGTTTTCTGAAATGTAATCTCCGACACATTCGTTTATCATAATAGTAACTTCATTTTTTACTATGTATTTTGCATTTTCTTTTACAACAGGTCTTATTGCAATATCAACAAGAATAAAGATTATAATTAAAATTAAAAACACGCACACCATTTTAAAGGCGAGTGCGTGTTTTTGTCTTTTTGGTATGTAATATTTTGCTTTTATCAATCTTTTACGCCTTCTCGGCTTGAAATAGAACTTTATCATGCACTTCACCAGTACATTATATGCAGCTGCAAGTAGCAAGTTGCAAGTTGCAAGTTGGCAGTGAGTCAGGGTTCGCTTCGCGAAAATGCAGAAGGCAGAGTGCAGAATGCAGAATTTCGGAAGGCTTCGCCTTGATTATAATTGAAAATTGAAAATGGAAAATTGAAAATTGTGGGACCTGCGGTCGGCAATTATAATTCGGAATGCGTAATGCGTAATTCGGAATTGTGCGTCTGCGACGATATTATAATTAAATATCAATAAAGATGAAATTATCCTATCATTCATAGTTGATGTTAAAACCAACTTTAAATGATAGGATAAACTATTCTTTATTAATTAATAATTATAATCAAGTCCGCAGGACTTCCGAAACTCAGCACTCAGCATTCAGCACTCAGCACTTTAAAAAGGCGTAGCCCCGAAATTTTCAATTTTCCATTTTTAATTTTCAATTCAAAAGATGAACTCGTTCATCAATTCGTGCCCAACTTCAACAAATACTCCTGTTGACTTTGCGGTGCTTTCTGTGAATGTTTCTATTCCGTTATCAGCGTGTTTCGATTTCTGATAAATCATAAATGGCACGGGGTCACTTGCGTGAGTCATAGTTTTAATTGGGGTAGGGTGGTCAGGTAAAATCATAATTTTATAATCGTCATATTTTTCAAGTTCAGGAAGAATTACTCCTAAAACCTGCTCGTCAATCATTTCGAGTGATTTTACTTTATTGTGAGGCTCGTTTCTGTGACCGCATTCGTCTGGTGCTTCTAAATGTATGTAAACAAAATCGTGAGTTTTGAGTTCTTCAAGAGCACATTTTGCCTTGCCAACAAAGTTAGTGTCAATGTAGCCTGTTGCACCATCAACATCCGGTGCGGACATATTGGCACATTTTGCAATACCTTTAAGTAAGTCAACAGCAGAAATAATTGAGCCGCTTACATTATATTTTTCTTTAAAGTCAGGTAAAGCAGGCTTTGTGCCCTCGCCCCAGAGCCAGATTGAGTTAGCAGGTTTTTCGCCTTTCTCGATTCTTGCTTTATTAACAGGATGCTCCATTAAAAAGTCATAGCTTTCTTTCATCATTCTAATGAGCTCCTGTGCGTTAGGTGATGAGGAAAGATGTTCTTTTATTACTTTACCGGAAATATCGTGAGGCGGTGTCATTTTGCCTAAATCAAGTGTACCATTATTCCACACAAGGCAATGTCTGTAAGCAACGCCACCGTAGAATTTAAAAATATCATTACCAAAGTGGTTTTGCACATCTTTAATAATTTCTCGTGCTTCTTTTGTAGAAATGTCACCGGCACTGTAATCTACCATTGTTTTATCTTCATAGTTTTCTTCATCGCTAAGAGTAACCAAATTACAACGGAAGATAATGTCAGTATCTTTCATATCAACACCAATGCTGACTGCTTCAAGCGGAGAGCGTCCTGTGTAGCACTCTTTAGGGTTATAACCCAAAACGCTCATATTCGCAATGTCGCTACCAGGCTTTAAGCCGTCACCAACAGTTTTTACAATACCCATTTTGCCGAATCTTGCAAGACGGTCAAGGTTTGGCTTTTTAGCAGCCTCCATAGGAGTTTTGCCACCCAATGCGTCAACAGGGTAGTCTGCCATACCATCATAAAGTACAACTACATATTTCATAAATATCACCTTATAAATAAATTCAAAAATTACTATATAAATATACAACTTATTTAAAGTGAATGTCAATAAATTGTAAAAAATATATTGAAAATGTTTTTTATTGTTGTATAATTGAAATGTAAAAAAATAACTCAAAGGAGTAATTTATATGAAATTCCCAATTGCATTACAGCTTTATTCAGTAAGAGATGATATGGAAAAAGACTTTTACGGCACTCTCGAAAAAGTAAAAGAGTTAGGCTACGACGGCGTTGAGTTTGCAGGTCTTTTTGGTGAAGCACCTGAAAAAATCAAAGCAAAATTAGCTGAGCTTGAAATGGAGCCTATTTCTGCTCATGTGCCTTATTACGATATGCTCGAAAATCCTGAAAGCGTTTTAAAGGATTATAAGGAAATCGGTTGCAAATATGTTGTTGTACCTTACCTTACAGAAGAATGCCGTCCAGGGACAGATGGCTTTAAAGATACTGTTAAGGGTATCCGCAAAATAGGTGAGGTTGCAAAAAATCTCGGTCTTCAGCTTCTTTATCACAACCACGACTTTGAATTTATTAAAATTGATGGCGAATATGCACTTGATATTCTTTACAGCGAAATTCCATCAGAATATCTTCAGACAGAAATTGATACCTGCTGGGTAAATGTTGGTGGCGAAAACCCTGCAAAGTATATTGAAAAATACACAGGCAAATCACCGGTTGTTCACCTTAAGGATTTTGTCGGCGGTAAAGACGGCGGCGCTCTTTATAAGCTTATTGGCATTGATGAAGAAGAAACTGCAGAAAAGACAGAAAAAAGCTTTGAATTCAGACCTGTTGGCTACGGCGTGCAGGATTTTAAAGCAATTTTAGAGTCAGCAGAAAAAGCGGGCGCTTCATGGGTAGTTGTTGAACAAGACGACCCATCTATGGGTAAAACACCTATCGAGTGTGCCGAGATGAGCATTAATTTCTTGAAAGAAATAAACGCTTAAAATGAATTAAGAATTAAGAATTAAAAATTAAGAATTTCGGAACTGCGTTGCATTATAATTTAATAACAAAAAGATAAGTTCTATCATTTAAAGTTTTTCGTAAACTAAAAATGATAGAACTTGTTATTTTTCACTTGTAATTTAACTAACCACTGACTTACTGACTCACTGACAACTGATATAAAAACAACCCAACAGTGAATTTTCAAAATCAGCTGTCGGGTTTATTTTAATATTTGTGGATTGTTTGAGGTTTCTAAAATGTAGTCAATTGAAACATCGTAATAATTTGAAAGTTTTATTAATATATCGGTAGGAATGTCGCGTTGTCCGAGTTCGTAATTGCTGTAAACCTGTTGTGAACAGTTGAGAATATTTGCCATTTCTTTCTGGGTTAAATCATGGTCTTCTCTTAAATCTCTTATTCTACGGAACATAACATTCACCTCGTTTTTATTATACATAAACCGCAAAATGCGGTGCGGTTATTACCGCAAAATGCAGTATTGACAATTACCGCAATTTGCAGTAGAATAGATATTAAATAAATATTTTATAGGGGATGTTAAATATGAAAAAACTTTTATGTTTATTTTTAGCATTTGTATTTATTGTAGGAATATGTGCTTTTGCACCATTTGAAATAAAAGCAAATGCTGCGAGTGCAAGTGATCTGACTTTTACTTTCAATGAAAATACTAATTCATATATTGTAAGTAATTGTTCGATATATGCATCAGGTGAACTTGAAATTCCGAGTGAGTTTAATGGATTACCTGTAACGAAAATAGGAGATTCTGCTTTTAGTCAATGTGAATCTTTGACGAAAATAACAATTTCCAATACTGTGGAATCTATCGGATACAGAGCTTTTTTTGACTGCACTTCTTTACAAGAGGTAGTAATTCCTGATTCCGTAACGAGCCTTGGTGAGCAACTTTTTTATAGATGTTCAAAACTTACTACAGTTAAACTTAGCGAAAATATTACAACAATACCAGGTAGCGCATTTTATAGTTGTTTAGCTTTGAAATCGGTTATTATACCAGATAATGTTAAAATTATTGCCTATTCTAGTTTTTCCGATTGTACTTCGTTGAAAAGTGTAAAGTTTGGTAATGGTGTTGAAAGTATTGGTTCACACGCATTTAGTGAATGCGATGCTTTGGCATCTGTTTCATTACCAGATAGTCTTAAAGTTATTGGTGAATCAGCTTTCAGTGGTTGCGATGATTTATGGGTGTTAAAACTTGGTAATAATGTAAAAACAATTGCAAATAAAGCTTTTTATGGTTGTGTTACACTAGAAAATATAATGATGACCGACAGTGTTGAGAGTATTGGTCAAACGGCATTTAGCAATACTGCTTATTTCAATGAAACTTCAAATTGGGAAAATGGGACATTGTATATAGGTTCTCATTTGTGTGGTGTAAAAACGAGTGTTGAAGGCGAATTCACTATTAAAGATGGAACAATTACAGTAAGTGATTACGCATTCAGTGGTTGCACAAAAATAACTTCTGTATCGATTCCAAAATCTGTAAAAAATATAGGAAATTATGCTTTTAAAGGTTGTTCTGGTTTGACTACTATTACAATCCCTGAAAATGTAGAAAACCTTGGTGAATATACATTTAATAATTGTTCAGCATTAAAAAATGCATCAATAAGTGGTGTTGAGAAGATTCCGCAATATACATTTAATGGTTGTTCAGCTTTAACACAACTCGTGATTAATGATGGTGTCAAAGCAATCGAATCTAATTCATTTGCAGGATGTACAGCACTTTCATTTTTGAAAATTTCAGACACGGTAACTTCTATTGCTACAGATGTATTTGCTAAGACTGCTTATTATGCTGATACAACAAAATGGGAAAATGATGTTCTTTATATAGGTAATCATCTTATAAAAGCGAAGGAAACAGTAAGTGGTACCTATACAGTAAAAGAAGGAACTGTTTGTATTGCAGATTCTGCATTTTTGAATTGTGCAAGTTTAACAACCGTAAAGTACCCAACTACTTTAGTTTCAATTGGTGCTTCTGCTTTTTCTGGTTGTAAAGCAATAAAATCGCTTACAATACCAGATAGTGTAAAATCGATTGGTTCAAACGCATTTTATGAATGTAGTGCAATAAAATCTGTGACTTGGGGTTTGGGTGTTGAACAGGTTGGTACTGCTGCATTTGAAAAGTGCACAACTCTTTCTGCTGTGCAAATTACAGACCTCGCAAAGTGGTGTGAAACAAGTTTTGGTAGTGTTACGGCAAATCCTTTATATTACGCCACAAACCTTTATGTTGATTGGGAAATTGTTACTGATTTAGAAGTGCCTGAAACAGTTACTAAGGTTAATGATTTTACTTTTTATAACTGTGATACACTTGTAACTGTTACAATTCCAGAAAGTGTGACATATATTGGCAATTCTGCATTTAATAGTTGTAGTCTATTAGAGTCAGTAGAAATGTCAAATAATATAGAGGAATTAGGGACATCCATTTTCTATAGTTGTTCAATGTTGAAAACAGTAATTCTTTCAGATAAAATAACAATTATTCCTGCCTATATGTTTTATAATTGTGCTATCTTAGAAAATATTACAATTCCTGAAAATGTAACACAGATTAATAACTATGCATTTTATTATTGCTCAAAACTTAGTTCAATTAATATACCGGAAACAGTAACTAACGTTGGGCAACATGCATTTACTAATTGTAAGGGTTTAAAAGCTGTAAATATAACTGATGTCGGAAAATGGTGTAGTATAGATTTTTATTCTGCATATGCTAATGAACAATCGAATCCGGTTTATTATGCGAATAAATTATATCTTAATGGTGAATTGCTTGAAGATTTAATAATTCCTGAAGGAATTGAGAGTATTAATAAATATGCTTTTTATAATTGTAGTTCAATAAGTAGCGTTAGTATACCAACCACTGTGAAAAGTATTGGTAAATATGCATTTTATAATTGCGATGGTATAAAAAAATTTAATGTAACTGATGGTTTGAATGTTATAGGTGGATATGCTTTAAATGACTGTGATAGCATAACTGAACTCGTTATACCTGATTCTGTTATCATTATAGAAAATTATGCTTTTTATGATTGTAGTAATTTAAATAAAGTGATTTTAGGTGATAATCTTAAAATAATACCTGAACGAACTTTTTATAATTGTGAAAAGTTAGAGTCTGTGGCATTAGGTAGTTCTTTAAAAACTGTAGAAAATGCGGCATTTTATAATTGCAAATCTTTAAAATATGTGTTTTATAGCGCATCAAAAGATGATTGGGCAAAAGTTTTAATAAAATCATCATCTTCAGAAGCTACAAATAAGTATTTAACATCTGCTAAAATACATTACAATGCAACTGACCACAGTCACGAAATATACACAGTGAAACCTTTTGCGGGTACTGATGGGGTAATTACTGATGCTTGTCCCGTGTGTGATTATAAATTCAGTGAAACACCGCTAAAATATGTTAATGATTATGTTGCTGGAATAGGTGATTCTGGTTTAACAGTAGATGATACAAATAACTTCCTTGTGGTTGATATTTCCGCGAGTACAGATTTAACGGGTGTTCTTATGGAAATGGATGGTTATACTATAAATACAACTGCAAATTCAGAAGCAGGTTTCTATGGTACAAGTTCAAAAGTTTCTGTAAGTGATTCAAACAATGCTGTAATTAAAGAATACACCTTAATAGTTAAAGGTGATGTCAATGGTGACAGTGTGTGCGATGTTCTTGACTGTATGTTAATTGAACTTGCACGAAACAACCACACAACTCTTGATGGTGCATATCTTCTGGCAGGTGACCTTGCAGAAAACGGTCAGATTACTGAAGATGATTTCAATGCAGTAGTTAATAAAGCAGTTGCTTAGTTGCAAGTATGCAAGTGTGCAAGTGTGCAAGTGTGCAAGTGTGCAAGTTGCAAGAGTTATAAAAATAAAAGTTCTATCATTTTCGGTTTGTGAAAGTGATAGAACTTGTTTTGTATTGCGATATGTTTGCTTACGCAAACGCGATACAACTGTATAAATTCAGTTGCGATATATACTCGCTTTGCTCGTATGCGATATGCCTTTGGCACAAACTGACTACTGACCTCTAGTCCCTGAAAAAGAAAATTTCACAAAATTTTCTTTTCCCCTTGACATCTTGAAACTATTGTATTATACTATTAAAATCTATAATAATGGAATAGTGTCGCTATCCATATTTTACTATTCTGTTATTGTGCAGAACTAACAATTTATGCGGTTTAAATTTTACGCATAAAAAAATTATTAATTATTTTGTTAAATATTTCTTTTTTCAGCTGATTATTCAGTGAAAAAGGAGTTAATTATAGGAACGGAGTGATATAACTTATGGCGAATGTGAAACCCGTTAAACTTGGTAAGAATACCCGTATGAGTTTTGCTGAAATCAATGAGGTTATGGAAATGCCAAATCTTATTGAGGTTCAGAAGAATTCTTATAAGTGGTTTCTTGACACAGGTCTTAAAGAGGTTTTCCGTGATATTGATGAAATCACGGACTATACAGGTAATCTTGTTTTAAGCTTTGTAGATTACCGTATGGACGAAAAGCCGAAGTACAGTGTGACTGAATGTAAGGAGAGAGATGCAACTTATGCTGCTCCTTTAAGAGTTACAGTCAGACTTTACAACAAGGAAACCGGCGAGATTAAGGATAACGAGGTCTATATGGGTGACTTCCCGATTATGACTGACAGCGGTACTTTTGTTATCAATGGTGCTGAGCGTGTTATCATTTCACAGCTCGTTCGTTCTCCTGGTGTTTACTACGGCAATACATTTGACAAAAATGGTAAAAAGCTTTTCACAACTACTGTTATTCCTAACAGAGGTGCATGGCTTGAGTACGAAACAGACCAGAACGATGTATTCAATGTAAGAATTGATAAGAACAGAAAGCTTCCTATTACTACATTTATCAGAGCATTAGGCTTAAGCTCAAATGCTGAAATTCGTGAATTCTTCGGTGATGACGACAGAATCGAAGCAACTCTCGAAAAAGATACAACACAAAACACAGAGGAAGCTTTACTTGAGGTTTACAAAAAGCTTCGTCCTGGTGAACCACCAACACTCGAAACTGCACAGGCTCATATTGACGGTCTTTTCTTTGACCCACACAGATATGACATTTCAAGAGTTGGTCGTTATAAGTATAATAAAAAGCTTGCTATTGCAGAGAGAATAGCAGGTGCAGTTCTTGCTGCTCCGGTTTTTGACCCAATGACAGGTGAGCTCCTTTTAGACGAGGGCGAAAAGGTTTCAAAAGAAATGGCTGACAAAATCGACAGAGCAGGTGTTAAGGAAGTACTCCTCACTGTTGAAGAAAGAGTAGTTAAAGTTATTTCTAACGGTATGGTTGACCCGATGGATTTCGTAAAAGGCGTTACAAGAGAACAGCTTGACGAAATTGCTATAAATGAAAAAGTGTGCTTCAGCGTACTTTCAGACCTTATCAACCAATATGGCGACAGCGGTGAAGAGCTCTTAGAGCAAATGAGAATGAACTGCGACGCTCTTATTCCAAAAACTATTACTATTGATGATATTTTTGCTACAATTAACTATCTTAACTGCCTTGGCAATGAGCTCGGCACAACAGATGATATTGACCACTTAGGTAACCGTCGTATCCGTTCTGTTGGTGAGCTTCTTCAGAACCAGTTCAGAATTGGTTTCACAAGAATGGAAAGAGTAATTCGTGAAAGAATGACACTCCAGGCACAAGAGCCGGACAAGGCAACTCCTTCCGCACTTATCAATATCAGACCGGTTATTGCTGCAATTAAAGAGTTCTTTGGTTCATCTCCACTTTCACAATTTATGGACCAGACAAACCCACTTGCAGAGCTTACACATAAGCGCAGACTTTCAGCACTCGGCCCAGGCGGTCTTTCCCGTGACCGTGCAGGCTTCGAGGTTCGTGACGTTCACTACAGCCACTATGGCCGTATGTGCCCTATCGAAACTCCTGAAGGTCCTAACATCGGTCTTATCTCATATCTTGCTACATTCGCAAGAATTAACAAATACGGCTTCATTGAAGCTCCGTTCCGTAAAATCGACAAGAAGACAGGTAAAGTTCTTGACGAGGTTGAATATATGACAGCTGATGTAGAGGATAACTACTGCGTTGCACAGGCTAACGAACCACTCAGTGAAGATGGTCACTTCATCAATGACCGTGTAACAGTTCGTTATCGCGACGAATTCAGAGAGGTTGCTCCTACTGTTGCTGATTATATGGACGTTTCTCCAAAGATGGTATTCTCAGTTGCTACTGCAATGATTCCATTCCTTGAGAACGACGACGCGAACCGTGCACTTATGGGTTCAAACATGCAGCGTCAGGCAGTTCCGCTTCTTAAAACAGAATCTCCAATCGTTGGTACAGGTATGGAATACAAGGCTGCTGTTGATAGTGGTGTTGTTGTTCTTGCTAAACGCGCTGGTACAGTTACAGCGGTTAGTGCTAAAACAGTTGAAGTTACAACAGACAAAGGTGAGGTTGATACTTATGAGCTTATTAAGTTCATGCGTTCAAACCAGGGTACTTGCGTAAACCAACGCCCAGTTGTTGAAATCGGCGAAAAGGTAGAAGAGGGTACAGTTATTGCAGACGGTCCTGCAACCTCACAGGGTGAAATCTCTCTCGGTAAGAATGCCCTTGTTGGCTTTATGACCTGGGAAGGTTACAACTACGAGGACGCCGTTCTTCTTAATGAAAGAGTTGTTCGTGAAGATGTTTATACATCTATTCATATTGAAGAGCATGAAGTAGAAGCAAGAGATACTAAGCTCGGACCAGAAGAAATTACAAGAGATATTCCAAATGTTGGTGAAGATGCTCTTGCTAACCTCGACGAAGAGGGTATTATCCGAGTTGGTGCTGAGGTTCACTCAGGCGATATTCTTGTTGGTAAGGTTACACCTAAGGGTGAAACTGAGCTTACACCTGAAGAAAGACTTTTAAGAGCTATCTTCGGTGAAAAAGCAAGAGAAGTTCGTGACTCATCTCTTCGTGTTCCACACGGTGAATACGGCGTTGTTGTTCAGGTTGAAGTATTCACAAGACAAAACAGCGATGAATTAAACCCTGGTGTAAACAAGGTTGTTCGTTGCTACATTGCACAAAAGCGTAAAATCAGCGTTGGTGACAAGATGGCTGGTCGTCACGGTAACAAGGGTGTTGTTTCTCGTATTCTTCCACAAGAAGATATGCCTTTCTTACCAGACGGTACTCCACTTGATATCGTTCTTAACCCACTCGGCGTTCCATCTCGTATGAACATCGGTCAGGTACTTGAGGTTCATTTAGGTTACGCAGCAAGAGCACTCGGCTTTAAGGTTATGACACCTGTATTCGATGGTGCTCACGAGTCTGACATTCGTGATTTGCTTTCAGAAGCAAACCTTTCAACAGACGGTAAAACATGGCTTACAGATGGTAGAACAGGTCGTCAGTTCGATAACCCTGTTACTGTTGGTGTTATGTACTACCTTAAGCTCCACCACCTTGTTGACGATAAAATCCATGCTCGTTCAACAGGTCCTTACTCACTCGTTACACAACAACCACTCGGCGGTAAAGCTCAGTTCGGTGGTCAGCGTTTCGGTGAAATGGAAGTTTGGGCACTCGAAGCTTACGGTGCTGCATATACTCTTCAGGAAATTCTCACAGTTAAGTCAGACGATGTTGTTGGTCGTGTTAAGACTTACGAATCAATCGTTAAAGGTCTTAATGTTCCGAAATCAGGCGTTCCTGAGTCATTTAAGGTTCTTATTAAAGAGCTTCAATCTCTCGGTCTTGATATTCGCGTACTCGACAAGGACAACAATGAAATTGATTTAAAACAGAACTTTGATGATGAAATCAATCTTCCAAGTGTTGATGATGAAGCATTCAGAAATGTTAATGATGCTGAGGGCGCAGAAGGCTACGGCATTAAAGACAGTGATGGCGAAGACTATATTCCTGAAACAGATGATGACGATGACTTCGCTATGGATGACGATTTCGGATACGAAGATGACGGTGATGACTTCGGTTACACCGACGATATGGACGAATAATAAATGTTCTGTAAAATCTTATTTTGATTAGGAAGAAGGGTTATTCATATATGGCATACGCTTCAAAAGTTGAAACAGTTGAAGATAACAACATAGATTTTGAATCAATAAAAATCGGTCTTGCTTCACCTGACCAGATCAGAGAATGGTCATACGGTGAAGTTAAGAAGCCGGAAACAATTAACTACCGTACCCTTAAACCGGAAAGAGATGGTCTTTTCTGCGAAAAGATTTTCGGACCTACAAAGGACTGGGAATGTCACTGCGGAAAATACAAGAGAATCCGTTACAAAGGTAAGGTTTGTGAACGCTGCGGCGTTGAAATTACAAAAAATAAGGTAAGACGCGAAAGAATGGGTCACATTGAGCTTGCTGCTCCTGTTTCTCACATCTGGTATTTCAAGGGTACACCTTCAAGAATGGGTCTTATGCTTGATATATCTCATCGCGACCTTGAAAAAGTTCTTTACTTCGCTAAGTATATTGTTATTGATCCGGGTGATACTCCACTTGAGAAGTATCAGATCTTAAGCGATAAAGAATATGATGATATGGTATTAAGATATGATGCTGATTCATTCAAAGCAGGTATGGGTGCTGAAGCAATCCAGACACTCCTCTCTGAAATTGATGTTGATGCATTATGTGATTCATTAAAGGCTGAGCTCGAAGACGCAGCAGGTCAGAAGAAGGTAAGACTTCTTAAAAGACTTGAGGTTGCAGAAGCATTCCGTTCATCAGGCAACCGTCCTGAATGGATGATTCTCGACGCTATTCCAGTTATTCCACCGGATATTCGTCCAATGGTTCAGCTTGACGGTGGTAGATTTGCTACATCTGACCTTAATGACCTTTACAGAAGAGTTATTAACAGAAACAACCGTCTTCAGAAGCTTCTCGAATTAGGTGCTCCTGAAATTATTATCCGCAACGAAAAGAGAATGTTACAGGAAGCTGTTGACGCACTTATTGACAACGGCAGACGCGGCAGACCTGTTACCGGTCCTAACAACCGTGCTTTAAAATCTCTTTCTGATATGCTTAAAGGTAAGCAGGGTCGTTTCCGTCAGAACCTTTTAGGTAAGCGTGTTGACTACTCTGGCCGTTCAGTTATCGTTGTTGGTCCTGAGCTTAAGCTTTATCAATGCGGTCTTCCTAAGGAAATGGCTCTTGAGCTTTTCAAGCCATTCGTTATGAAACGCCTTTGGGAGCTCGGTATTGCTAATAACATTAAATCTGCTCGTAAAATGGTAGAAAGAGCTCGTCCTGAGGTTTGGGATGCTCTCGAAATCGTAATTAAAGACCATCCGGTTATGCTTAACCGTGCTCCTACACTCCACAGACTTGGTATTCAGGCATTTGAGCCAATTCTTGTTGAAGGTAGAGCTATCAAGCTTCATCCACTCGTATGTACAGCGTTCAACGCTGACTTCGACGGTGACCAGATGGCTGTTCACGTACCACTTTCAGCAGAAGCACAGGCAGAAGCTCGTTTCTTAATGCTTGCTGCTAACAACCTCCTTAAGCCTTCTGACGGTAAGCCTGTTGTTGTTCCTACACAGGATATGATTCTTGGTTCTTACTACCTTACACTCGTTAAAGAGGATGAAAAGGGTAATGGTAAGGTATTCAGAAACCTTGACGAAGCTATTATGGCTTATGATGAGGGCGATGTAGGTCTTCATGCACCTATTAAAATCCGTATGACAAAAACTGTTGACGGTGTTACTCATACAAAGCTTCTTGAAACAACTCTCGGTAGAGTTATCTTCAATGAGCCAATCCCACAGGATTTAGGCTTTGTTGACAGAAGCAATCCAGACAATCTCTTTGCTCTTGAAATTGACAAACTCGTTAATAAGAAAGAGCTTGGTAAAATTATTGAGCGTTGTATCCGTGTTCACGGTACTGCAAAATCAGCAGCAGTTCTTGATGCTGTTAAAGCACAGGGTTATAAGTATTCAACACGAAGCGGTATTACCGTTGCTGTTTGTGATGCTACAATCCCTGAAAAGAAAGCTCAATATCTTGCAGAAACTGAAGCAAAGATTGACGCTATTAACGAAAACTATGATTTCGGTTTCCTTAGTGATCAGGACCGTTCTCGTAGCATTATCAAAGCTTGGGAAGAATGTACAAAGAATGTTTCTGCTGAGCTTCGTAACGCTATGGACCCATACAACCCAATCTTTATGATGCTTGACTCCGGTGCCCGTGGTTCTGACTCACAGCTCCGTCAGTTAGCAGGTATGCGTGGTCTTATTGCTAACACAGCAGGTAAAACTATCGAAATTCCAATCAGAGCTAACTACCGTGAAGGTCTTAATATTATTGAATATTTCATTTCTTCTCGTGGTGCCCGTAAAGGTCTTGCCGATACTGCTCTTCGTACTGCTGACTCTGGTTATCTTACAAGACGTCTTGTTGACGTTTCACAGGAATGTATCATTCGTGAAGAGGAT
Organism: Oscillospiraceae bacterium; assembly: GCA_015065785.1. Taxonomy (GTDB): domain Bacteria; phylum Bacillota; class Clostridia; order Oscillospirales; family Acutalibacteraceae; genus DTU089. The sequence goes on from SVPR01000003.1 coordinate 156,824, forward strand.
TGCCACTGCTCAGATGGTCTTGAGGTTTATGATATCAAAGATGGTAACGATATTATCGAGCCATTGGAAGAAAGACTTACAGGCAGATATCTTCTTGAAGATTTCTGTGATGAAAACGGCGTAGTTATTGCAAGTAAAGATGAAATGCTTACAGATGCAAAAGCTGCTGAAGTTGCAAAAATCGTTAACGCAAGAGAAAACGAAGAAGATAGAAAAATCAAAATCCGTTCACTTCTTACTTGTGAATCTGAACACGGTGTATGTATTAAATGTTACGGTAGAAACCTTGCAACAGCTGGCCCTGTTACTGTTGGTGAAGCAGTTGGTATTATCGCTGCTCAGTCAATCGGTGAACCTGGTACACAGCTTACAATGAGAACATTCCACACCGGTGGTGTTGCTTCTTCTGCCGATATTACACAGGGTCTTCCTCGTGTTGAAGAGCTCTTTGAAGGTAGAAAACCAAAGACACTTGCTATGCTCAGTGAAATCTCAGGTGTTGTTTCATTTGAAGAAATCAAGAAGAGTAAGCATGTTGTTGTTACAGGCGAAGATGATGTTAAGAAATATCTCATTCCTTACGATGCAAGACTTTGTCCTGAAATCGTTGAAGGTGCACACATCAAGCAAGGTCAACACCTTACAGAGGGTGCTGTTAACCCACACGATGTTCTTGCAGTTCTCGGCGTAGATGCAGTTCACAATTATCTTATTAAAGAAGTTCAGATGACTTATCGTATGCAGGGTGTTGATATCAACGACAAGCATATCGAGGTTATTGTTCGTCAGATGATGCGTAAAGTAAAAATTGAAGAGCCGGGCTCAACAGATTTACTTCAGGGCACATCTGTTGAAAAGAGAGAGCTTAACGCTGCAAACAGAGCAGCAAAGGCAAGATGTGAAGCAACAGGTGAGGAATTTGTTCCTGCAACATATTCACCGGTTCTTCTCGGTATTACAAAAGCTTCTCTTGCTACTGAATCATTCCTCTCAGCAGCATCGTTCCAGGAAACAACAAAGGTTCTTACAGATGCAGCAATCAGAGGTAAGGTTGACCCACTTCTCGGTCTTAAAGAAAATGTTATTATCGGTAAACTTCTTCCATCAGGTACTGGTATGAAGTGCTATAGTGAGGTTGATGTTGTTTCAACAGAACCTAAATTTTCAGATGAAATCTTAGCAGATAATAATTTTTCTGAAATAATGGAAGCAGTTAGTGCAACAGAAGAACAAGCAGAGTGATTAAAAAACTCTAAAACTTGTTTATTTTGACGATTTTAAAATTAAATCTTTGTTAAGTGTTGACAAAGTGATTTTAAAATGGTAAATTTATTCTTGCGTGTGTGGGAGAGGTATGCCCTCTCCCTGCATATACAATAAATTTTCGGAGGTGAAATACTTGCCAACCTTTAATCAGCTCGTACGCAACGGAAGAGAGACTCTTGAAAAGAAGTCAAAAGCTCCGGCACTCGGTAAAGGTCTTAACTCAAAGAAGAATGTTCTTACAAACAACAACTCTCCACAAAAGAGAGGCGTTTGCACAGTTGTTAAGACTGACACACCTAAGAAGCCTAACTCAGCGCTTCGTAAGCTTGCCAGAGTTCGTCTCACAAATGGTATTGAAGTTTCTGCTTACATTCCAGGCGTGGGTCACAACTTACAAGAGCACAGCGTGGTGCTTATCCGTGGTGGTCGTGTTAAGGACCTTCCTGGTGTTCGTTACCACATTATTAGAGGTACCCTTGATGCTCAAGGTGTTGCCAACAGGATGCAATCCCGTTCTAAATACGGTGCAAAGCGTCCAAAGCAAGCAGCAAAATAATAAATTATTTGCAGCTTAAATTTATTTGAAGGACAATCTTCTTGCAGGCTGAATTTATTCAACCAATGGTAAGTATATAACCTATTTTTTATAGAGTTGTAACACCTCCATTGGCGCCACGGGAAGCAACGTCACTCGAGTACCTATGATATCATTATAATTATGAAGGAGGGAAGCGAAGTGCCAAGAAGAGGCCAAATAGCAAAACGTGATGTTTTGCCAGATCCGCTTTACAACTCTAAGCTTGTTACAAGGCTTATTAACAATGTTATGTATGATGGTAAAAAGGGTGTAGCACAAAAAATTGTTTACGACGCTTTTGATATCATTGCAGAACAAACAGGCAAAGAACCTTTAGAGGTTTTTGAAGCAGCTATGGAGAACGTTATGCCAGTTCTCGAGGTAAAAGCTCGCCGTATAGGTGGTGCGACATACCAAGTTCCGATCGATGTTCGTCCTGAAAGACGTCAGACACTCGGTCTTCGTTGGATTACACTCTATTCTCGTCAACGTTCTGAAAAGACAATGAAAGAAAGACTTGCCAACGAAATTTTAGATGCAGTTAACTCACAGGGTTCTGCATTCAAAAAGAGAGAAGATACACACAAGATGGCAGAAGCAAACAAAGCTTTTGCACACTTCAGATGGTAATCATTTGATTATCTATTTATTCGGAGGATATTATGCCAAGACAAGTACCATTAGAATTAACCAGAAATATAGGTATTATGGCTCATATCGATGCGGGTAAAACAACCACAACTGAGCGTATCCTTTACTACACAGGTGTTAATCACAAGTTAGGTGAAACTCACGATGGTTCCGCAACAATGGACTGGATGGAGCAAGAGCAGGAAAGAGGTATTACAATTACTTCTGCTGCTACAACTTGCTTCTGGAACAAACACAGAATCAATATTATTGATACTCCCGGCCACGTTGACTTTACAGTTGAGGTTGAGCGTTCTCTTAGAGTTCTCGACGGTTCTGTAACAGTTCTTTGTGCTAAGGGCGGTGTTGAACCACAGTCTGAAACTGTTTGGAGACAAGCTGATAAATACAAAGTTCCAAGAATGGTTTATGTTAATAAGATGGACATTATGGGTGCTGATTTCTACAATGTACTCCAGATGATGAAAGACCGTCTTAAATGTAATGCTGTTCCGATTCAGCTTCCAATCGGTTCTGAGTCAGATTTCAAAGGAATTATTGACCTCGTTGAAATGAACGCTGTTGTTTATTATGACGATTTAGGTAAAGATATTCGTATCGAAGAAATTCCTGATGATATGAAAGAACTCGCTCAAAAGTATCGTGATGAGCTTATTGAGCACGTTGCTGAACAAGATGATGACTTAATGGAAAAATTCTTCGCAGGTGAAGAACTCACAACAGAAGAAATTAAAACATGCATCAGAAAAGCAACAATCGCTAACAACATGGTTCCTGTTGTATGCGGTACTTCTTACAAAAATAAGGGTGTTCAAAAATTACTTGACGCTGTTATTGATTATATGCCAGCTCCAACAGATGTTGAAGCTATTAAGGGTGTAAACCCTGTTACTGAAGCAGAGGAAGTTCGTCACTCTTCAGATACAGAGCCATTTGCTGCTCTTGCATTTAAGATTGCAACTGACCCATTTGTTGGTAAGCTTTGCTTCTTCAGAGTTTACTCAGGTAAAATCGAGACAGGTTCAACAGTTTACAACTCAGTAAAAGACGATAACGAAAGAATCGGTCGTATTCTTCAGATGCACGCAAACGACAGAAAAGATATTGACTGCTGCTATGCAGGTGATATTGCTGCTGCTGTTGGTGTTAAGAGAACTACAACAGGTGATACACTTTGCGACAAAGCTCACCCGGTTATTCTCGAATCTATGGAATTCCCAGAGCCAGTTATTCGTGTTGCTATTGAGCCAAAAACTAAGGCTGGTCAAGAAAAGATGGGTATTGCTCTTGCAAAACTCGCTGAAGAAGACCCAACATTCAAATGCTACACAGACGGTGAAACAGGTCAAACTATCATCGCTGGTATGGGTGAACTTCACCTTGAAATTATCGTTGACAGATTACTTCGTGAATTCAGAGTTGAAGCTAACGTAGGTAAACCACAGGTTGCTTACAGAGAAACAATTACTGCTGAAGCAAATGCTGATACTAAGTTTGCTCGTCAGTCTGGTGGTCACGGTCAATACGGTCACGTTAAAATTAAAATCGAACCTAATGAACAAAAAGGTTACGAGTTTGTTAATAACATCGTTGGTGGTGCTATTCCTAAGGAATTCATCGGTCCTGCTGAAGCTGGTATTAAAGGCGCTATGCTTTCAGGTGTTCTTGCAGGTTACAACGTTGTTGACGTTAAGGTTACACTTTATGATGGTTCATACCACGAGGTTGACTCATCAGAAATGGCCTTCAAAACTGCTGGTTCTATGGCTTTCAAAGAAGCTATGGCTAAGGCATCTCCAGTTCTTATGGAGCCAATTATGAAAGTTACAGTTGTTGTTCCTAGTGAATACATCGGTGACGTTCTTGGTGACCTTACATCTCGTCGTGGTCTTCCACAAGGCCAGGAGGACAGAAACGGTGCTGCTGAGCTTGTTGCTCATGTTCCGCTTTCAGAAATGTTCGGTTACGCAACAGACCTTCGTTCAAAAACACAAGGTCGTGGTCAGTATGTTATGGAACCAAGCCACTACGCTGCTGTTCCAAGAAACATTGCTGAAAAGATTATGGACGAACGTTCAAAATAATCTTTAAAAAAACTATTGAATTATTTATAATTTTTTGTTATTATAGTAATATGCAAAATATGCGTTACTACAAAGGAGGAAATTACAATGGCAAAACAGAAATTCGAAAGAACAAAGCCACATATTAACATTGGTACTATCGGTCACGTTGACCACGGTAAGACAACTCTTACAGCTGCTATCACAAAGACTCTTTCTCTTAAAGGTTATGCTGAA
>SVPR01000004.1 GCA_015065785.1 Oscillospiraceae bacterium
ATTGTTGTGGAATAGTATTTGTAACCGGAATAAAAACCACTATATGTTGTGGTATGGAATGGTTGGTAAGTTTTGGTGGCGCCTACGAACCAGTAGGTCAGGGGTTCGAGTCCCTTCCAGCGCGCCAAAACAAAAATCCGTTCTCACAAGGGAACGGATTTTTGTTTTGTATTATTCATTCTTCAATATTCATCATTCATTATTCTTTTGTGAAGAACGGATTTTCAATGAATAATGAATAATGAAATCGCTTTCGCTGATGAATGATGAATAATTTCAAAAAACGGACAACTCTCAACTTTGAGAATTGCCCGTTTTTTATCTTCCATTAGCCTTTAATATACTCTAAACCTTTAAATATATAAGTTAATATTGTTTTTAATCTTTCAATCAATTTTGCAAATGAAAATTCAATCTCGCCTGCGATATTTATAAAACCATCTGCAGCACCTGTTCTTCCGTAACCTTTAATTGAGCCGTTGTTATCGGGAACATCGTCGTCATTTGCAAAGCTGTCAAGAAGTGGTGAGGCAAGTGCTAACAAGAAGCTTTGTGCACCGTGAGAATAGCCTAAATCAAGCTCTAATTTTTCTGCTAACTCATCAGGTGGTGTTGAGCCGTAAAGTGCAGTTATGGCAGTTGCCGCCACCATAAGTTCTTCTTCTGTGAGCATTGAAAGCTCAGTGTCTAAAATAAGGCACATTGTTCTTAAAAGGATTGTTACATCAGTTTCCATTAACGGATAATTTTCTTCACCTGAATAGTGTGCAGCAACAAGCTCTGTTGCTACATCCCAACCATCAACATAATCACTATCCGGAATAATAATTCCTTTCTGGAGTGCCATTTCCTGAACGCCACCCTCACCATAAAGAGGGGTGTTAAGAATATCATTTAAAGCATCAACAGCTTTCCTTACAAGGTCATAGTAAAATGCGCCCTTGTCAATGCCCAATTGCTCATCCTGGAAGCCTCTTTCAAGACGCCACTCAATACCGTTCTTTAAGAACTTTTTAGCATAATCGTTCATACCCTTGTTCATTTCAGCAATATGAGCGTCTGTGTAACCGATTACATCATCTTTTAAATTTTCTGCATCAATTTTTTCAATTGTTGCAGCTTCATAGGTAATTGTTTCATCAGACATTTCCATAATTCTGTATTGTAACGGATACATTGTAAGTGAGGTTGTAGCAAAGTCAGTAATCTGATTACCCTTTGTGCTTGTATATGTGTTGGCGTCACTGCAATGCTCGTGACCTGTGAACACTACCTTGATGCCTGCATTTGCAAATTTTTCTGCAGTTGAAAGGTGATTTCTGATAATAAAATCTTTACTTAAAAGGCTTTGAACAGGCATATGATCAAGAAGATTATGGTGCATCATTAAAATCGGGTATTTACCCTCTTTGATTGCAAGCTTTGCTTGTTCTGTAACCCACTCAACTCTGTCAGATGTCATACCGTCGCCTGTTGAACGGTTAATATCACAGCTATCTGCTGCAATAAGACGATATTTTTCATTAAGTTCTGCTGTATAAGATAAATTGCCATCCATTGTGCTGAGTGCTTCATTAAAACCAAACTCATAATAAATTTCTCTGAAATCAGAAAGACCTGTTTCGCCTTCTTTAGTAGCATTTCCGGCATCGTGGTTACCATTTATAACATAAATCTGCTTTCCGGTTTCTTCTTCAAATTTTTTGAATTTTTCTGCTACCTGCAAATGTTGCTCCTTGAATGCTCTGCCCTCATTAGAAATGTCGCCCGGAATTAAAATGAATTCTATTTTATCATTCTCAGCACATTGATTTAAAAATTCATCAATGATATATCTGCTTTCGTTTTCCATAGCGGCTCTGCGGTTTGCGTAACCGAAAATAGGGTCCTCTGAGAACCATTCAAGCTCTTCTTCCTGAAATTCGTAATGTAAATCGGCTGATACTGCAAAAGTAGTATCAACAACAGACCACGCCGCATTTGCCGGTACAACAAACATTGTAACAGCGAATGTCAAGACAAGTATAACAGCTAATATCTTCTTCATCATATACCACCTTTTTTAAATTAAGCGAAACCTTATACGCTATTTGAAAATATACAATTTTAATATAACAAAATTACCTGTTATTGTCAATTAGTTCTCGAATTTTTCCCGTTTCATTATTACGAAAATATTAAGATTTGTTAAGAAACAGTAAATCGTATTGACTGCATACTGCAATAATTGTAAAATTGAAATATGACACGACGAAAGTTATTTTTAAAATGCAACAAAATGTAGCAAAGAAACATCTTATTATATATAGACAAATTTTAATTTTCAATTTAAAATAAAAAACAAATAAGAAAGTCAGGTGACAAGGATGCTCGAAGTAAAATCATTAACTAAAAAATTCGGAGACTTTACAGCACTTCAGGACATTTCGCTCACTGTCGAGGACGGAAGCGTTTATGGTCTTGTTGGTTACAACGGTGCCGGTAAAACAACTCTTTTAAAAAACATTTCGGGTATTTACAAGCCGGAAAATGGCGAAGTGCTTTTTGACGGCAAAAATATTTTTGACAACGAAATAAAAAAAGAAGAAATATTCTTTATGCCTGATGACCTTTATTTTGGTGCTTACTCCACAATGAAGAAAATGGCTGACTTTTATAACGGATATTATAAAAGATTTAATTATGATACCTTTAATAAATTAACCGAAGCCTTTGGGTTAGACCCTACAAAGCGAATTAACGGCTTTTCTAAAGGTATGCAAAGACAGGCAGAAATGGTTTTAGCCCTTTCTACTCACCCTAAATTGTTACTTCTTGACGAAAGCTTTGACGGAATTGACCCGCAAAAAAGAATATTTATGAAAGGTCTTTTAAAAGAAGCAATTAAAGAAAATAATATGTCAGTTATTATTTCTTCACACAACCTACAGGAATTAGAAAATCTTTGCGACCATATTGGAATTATAAACGGCAAAAAGATTTCTGTTACAGGCGCAGTTTCTGACCTTTCTTACGGCAAGACTAAGTTCCGTCTTGCATTCGCAAGAGAATTCACTCTCGAGGAATTTAAAGATATTCCTTGTGAAAGCCTTATTAAAGACGGTCAATTAGCACTCTTTACAGTAAGCGGAAATACCGAAGAGGTCGAAAAACAAATCAAAAAATTAAAGCCTGCCGTTACAGAAAAAATCAATCTTTCTCTTGAAGAGATATTTATGCAGGAGATGAAAGGAGAAGACTATGACTACAAATCAATCCTCAACTAATGCTTTTACATACACCTTAAAGTCAGGTCTTAAAGGACTTCCGCTTTTACCTGCAATCGCCAATTTAGGCTTGTTAAGCTTTTTTATGCTTCTTTATTCGGGAGCTGAGCTTTTAAACAAACAGCCTATTTATAACGCCACAGGCGAAATCTCAGGTTATGTTTCTGCAAAGCAGAATTATATTTCATATTTCTTCTCAGACGAATATATGCTTATGCCCTGCCTTGTCTTAGTTGCTCTTTGCGGTCTTGCAATGGCAATCTGCACATTCAATTTTATCACCTCTAAAAAGCAGGTTAATGTTTTTTACAGCCTTGGTATAACACGAACAAAGCTCTTTTTGGGCAAATATATTTCCGGTGCTTCTCTTTTAGTTACATCAATTTTCTTGCCTTTATTCATTTTACTTATAATGAACCTTGCAACACTCGGCTTTTCAGGTATTGTTTTTAAAACTTTTTTCCTTTATTTGTTCTCATTTTTAGTTGTATCACTTTCTGCATTCACAATAACTGCAACCGTTTTCTCGTGCGTTGGTACAATTTTTGAGGCTGGTATTTTTTCAGGAATTATCCTCTTTTTACCGGATATAATTCTTTATGGTATTCAGACTATTATGTCTAACTGCCTTTACGGTAACCCTTACGGCTTTAACTTTACACCTGCTAACAACAACAGCTGGGATAACTCTTATGTTGCAACTCTTTCAGAGCAATTTGAATTTACAAGTCCTGTATTTTTCGCAAAAACAGAGCTTTTAAAATTTGCAATAATTGAAAAATCAACAGATTCAGCAGTACAACAGATAATTGAAAAACCATCCTTTACAAATGTTATTTTATGGATTATTTTAACTGCTGTTATTGGGTTTATCGGGGTTAAACTCTTTAACAGACGCAAAGCAGAAATTGCAGGCTTTATAGGCACAAACAGAATTTTAAATACATTCGTTTCATTCCTTGCAGGCTTCTTTGTTTTCGCTTTTGCGATTTATGTTGCAGAAGAGTTTATTATGGGTATTGTAATAGGCTTAATTGCCTTTGCAATTATCCATTTAGGTCTCGAACTTGCAGTTTTAAGAGATTTGAAGAAATTTGTAAGAGGACTTTACAAATTACCTATTGGTCTTGTTGCGGTGAGTCTTTTTGCAGTTTCTATGAACACGGGCTTTTTCGGTTACTCTCAAAAGCTTCCAGATTTCGAAAAAATTAAAAGTGTTTCTGTTTCTATTGTAGGTGAAACCTCACAATATGGTTTATTTGGTGAGGATTCACACTTTATAACAGACCACAATTTATTCTTCACAAACAATCCCGGTGTTCTCACAGGCGAAATGACTTCTGAAGAAGATATAAAAGCAGCCCTTAAAGCACACGAGTTAATTGCAAATTCAGATGAAAATGAAAGAACGCTCGAAAATGCTATTCAATTTTCTTACACCTTAAAAGACGGCTCTACATTTAAGCGTAACTTCAGCACCTCCACCCCAGCAGCTTACAGAGCTTTGCTTTATCTTGAAGAAAGCCAATATTTCAAAAATTCACTCCACGAGCTTTTCAAGGGGACAATTAAATTCCCTGACCCTAAAAATGCTGTTTATCTTTCTAACAGTGAGCAAACCCTTGCAACTGCGCAGTTCTCTTTAAGAGATTCATCTTCAACTGTAAATATTTATTCAAAATACCTTGACTCTTATGCTCACATTTCTTTCTCTGACAAAGACAGAGAAAAGCTCTTAACCGCACTTTATAACGATTTAATGAATCGTTCTGTAACTGATAAATACTACCCGGACTCATCACCTGTTGCGTTTATACGATTTGAGGGTAATTACGACTCTGTTTATTGGGATATTATCGACACTGCAAACGGCGGAGGAAATTCTGACGATGTAGCAACCGAAAAGGAGCAATCAACTAAAAACACAAAGACAGAAATCATTATGAATGATTTTTCTTCTGACAAGGCGGATTTTTATATTTCAAGCTACTATAACCCATACCCGTTCTTTACAATTACACCTGATATGACAGAAACAATCAAGGCGTTAAAGAATTTAAAGCTTTATGATGACCTTATTAAAACACCAGATTTTGTTTCGGCTAAAATCATTCCATCATCTGTTGCCTACGAAGGCTCTTTTGCATCTGGTTTTGGTAATATACAACATTTTTTCTCACGATATTTTATATCAACATATACTGCAAAAGGCTACACAAATGTTGATGAATACGGCAACCCTGTTCAAGATGATTGGAGTCGTTACAACACAACAATCGACACAAAATTTGATGGCTTCGTTACTAACAATAGCAAGGACATAGAAAAGCTTTTAAGATATGCCTACACTGCTTACGAGCAGGATTCAACAGATAGTGGCTATTTTGTAACATTCTTCACATCAACAGGCGACGCTTCCCTTTGCTTTATTCCGGAGAATAAGCTACCGTCTGAATTTAAAGTGAAACTTTAAATTCAGAAAACAGGAAGCAGGAAACAGAAAACAGAGCTTCGCAAAAAACAAATTCACCTATCATTTAAAGTTGGTCAAGTAATCAACTAAAAATGATAGGTGTTTTATTTTCAACTGTTTTCTGTTTTCTGTTTTCTGTTTCCTGCTTCCTGTTTTCTATCTTACTATCTTAGTTCCATCAAACACAATAACCCCGTGTCCGCTACCTGTTTTGCCACCGTTTAATACATGTTGCTTGAAAGCACGGCGCATTGATGTGTCATCGTACCAATGCTTTGGTGATTTATAACCGGACTTTGCAAAAATTCTCCACGCATCGTTAAATTTATCTTTTGTCTCGCTTTTAATAATTTCAAAGTCATTTATAAATTTAACTGTATTTGAATTTTCAGGTAAAATTTCTTTATTGCCCTCATAAAGAAGCCATGAGCCACATTCAAATATCATAAGTCCGTCTTCTCTTCTCTGGTCCTTAAAGAATTCATAAGCCTTTTTGTAAGCATCAAGGCGAATTTCATCTGTAAGCGGTACGCCTGATGACGGAATGTGAAAGCCGACTGTTTTGTCGCCTCTTTTAATTTTAACGCCTGCACTTGTAGTGAATTCATCAACCACACCGAATGTAGAATATTCAAACTGGAAGCGACCTAAAGCGAAACGGTTAAGCTCATAAAAGCCTGTGTTCCAGCTACCAACGAATGTACCATAAACCTCTTTGCATTCAACGCATTCCTTGAACTTATATTTTAAGTCCATTATTGTAGCCCAATAAATATCTTCACTGATACCCTTTTCTCTGTAAAGCTCTAACATCTTTTCACTTGCAACAATAAGCCACACAAAAGTCAGGCTATATTCCTTAACTCTGTAAAGTATAGCTAATTTTTTCATATCGTCACACATATCGCCAAAGTCGTGTGCCTTTGGTGTCATATATTTTTCTAAACTAGCCTGGAATCTTTTGGAAAAGCCTTTACTTTTTTCAATTTTTAATGCAATGCTTTCAAAAAGCTCAACTGCTTCTTTGGGAAGCTCTAATTTTTCTTCAACTAATTTAAAATGTTCGTTTAAGTATTTCATAACATCTTCTCTTTCTTAAGGTACTTTTAAAACATTTATATTGTATATATTTTTAATTAAAAATTCAAGTATTTACGCAAAATAAAAAGCAGAGAAGTCAAAAACTTCTCTGCTTTTTATACATTAAGTAAAATTATTTGCTAACTGCGTCTTTGAGAGCTTTACCAGCTTTGAATGCAGGAACCTTTGTTGCAGCGATTTTGATTGTTTCGCCTGTTCTTGGGTTACGGCCTTCTTTAGCTGCTCTTTCACGAACTTCAAAAGTACCAAAGCCGATAAGTTGAACTTTGTCACCTTTAACGAGAGCGCCTTCGATTGCACCGAAAACTGCGTCTACAGCTGCTGCTGCATCTTTTTTTGTGAGTTCTGCAGAAGCTGCTACTGCATTTACTAAATCTGTTTTGTTCATTTTTAAATCCTCCAATTAAAATAATTGATTTTTTTATTACCAAAAGACGAAAACTTAATATCCGTCTTCATTTTGGACTTCTTATCTCTCTAACATTTTAACAGATTCCCAAAGTTTGTCAAGTGTTTCTATAGAAGAAGTTTTCATATCAATGTTTTTTTCTTCTGCTAACCTCTCAACTGCGGTGTATCTTCTCATAAATTTCTGTGTCGCTTTTTCTAATGCACTTTCTGCATTGCAGTCACAAAAACGAGCAACATTAACTGCTGAAAAGAGTAAATCACCAAGCTCATCTTCTATTCTGTCTTTATTGCCGGAGTTAAAAGCTTCTTTAAGCTCTTCAGTTTCTTCAAGCACTTTACTGAATGCACCGTCTGCACTGGGCCAGTCAAAGCCTGCCTTTTTTGCTTTACTCTGAACTTTTTGTGCTTTCATAAGTGCCGGGAATGTCTTGGGAATTGCCGCCATAGCAACGCTTTGTGTTGTCTGGCTCTTGGTCTGACGCTTTATAGTATCCCAATTGCTTAAAACCTCATCAGTACTATTTACAGTAACATCTGAGAAAACATGAGGATGACGAGTAATAAGCTTTTTGCAAATTCCGTCAGTAACATTATTTATATCAAAGTCACTATCTTCTTTTGAGATTTGTGCGTGGAACACAACCTGCAAAAGAACATCGCCCAATTCCTCTTCTAAAAGAACTTTATTCTCTGTGTCGATAGCTTCTAACACTTCATAAGTTTCTTCTAAAAAATCTTCTCTTATTGATTTGTGGTTTTGCTCCATATCCCACGGGCAACCACCTGGGGAACGAAGAATTTTCACAATTTCAACAAGGTCATTAAAATTATAATTTTCTTTGAATTCAAAATTTACTAGCATATTTTTACATCCTCATATAACGAATACATTTTACCCTAAAAGTTTATATTTTTCAAGTATTTCTGCGATTTTTTCTCCTTTTGGAAGCATTAAAACATCATCTTTTACGATTGTTTTAGAAAGCAATATACAAACTGCATAAACTACTACTGCAATTATTATTGAAATACCACAAGCGAGTGTTCCGCTGTTCAATCTGCTTCCGGCATCGCCAAAGACTAAATAGGTGCTGACAAGCTCGTAAGTACCCCAGGCGGCAGTACCACAAAGTACAGCGGATATAAGAGGTTTAATTAAAACTGTTTTCCAATCAAGCTTAATTCCCGTTTCTTTTTTAAGCACAGCATAGTCATAAAAAATACAGAAAAGATAGAAACAGCCTGAACTGAAAACTGCACCTAAAATATTTATTTCAGGAATACCGATTAAAATATAGTTAAACGCAATTTTAAAGCCACAACCAATAGCAAGAGCCTTTGCAGGAACATCTGCTCTGCCAATAGCCTGTAAAATGTTGGTAAGTGGTGAAGAAAGCGTGTGAATACCCATCATAAGTCCGTAAAGAGCCAATATAGGCGCCGCTACTGCAATACCTGACTCATTTTCACTACCCTGATAGAACACTGTTAAAATAGGCTCTGCAAGGGCAAAAAAGCCGATACCTGCAGGTAACGCAATTAACATACTCATTCTGAAAACAGTATTTACTGTATTCTCTACTGTCTTAAACTCGCGTTTTGCCATTGCTGAAGAAATAACAGGAATAGCACTGACACCTAATGTCATCATAATTGTGGGCACAAGATTTCTGAAATCGAGAGTTACATCATAAGCACCATAAAGGAAAGTGTGAATATTTTCTCTTACAATTTCACCGGCATTTATAGATTCACCATAGATACTCATAATTGTATCATAGCTTTTTTCAACAACAGTTGAAAGTCTGTTCTGAATCATTATTGTATCTATAACATTGGTTATGTTTATAACAACTGAGCTGATAGCTGTAGGCACTGCAATTGCAATAATATCCTTTACAGTAGATTTTCTGCTTTGCGGAAGCGGTGAATTAACAAGCATTTCTTTAGTTATGCCGTCTTTTTTGAATTTATGCCTCAGCATTACATAGATAGTACCTGCCACAGTACCTAAGGTAACGCCAAAGACTGCCGCCGCTGCAGCGAGTGCATAAACAATTGCCCCGTCTGCTTCGGTTTTAACTTCAATTCCGAATACAGAGCCTGTTGAGGCAATCTGCTTTGTGCCATAATCAAGCACCACAAAGCTTAGCGAAAGACCAAAAACAAGCTTACCTAAAGACTCAAGTACCTGCGAAATTGCAGTCGGGAACATATTGTTAAGACCCTCGTAATAGCCACGATAAGTACTCATAACACAGCAGAAAAGCACGCAAGGCGCAATGCAATATATGCTGTAAAGTGACATTGGTGATTTTACTGACGCAGAGTAAGGCTCTGCAAGGAATAATAAAACTGCCGTACCGATTACACCTAATGCTAAAAACAATGGGAATGTTACTTTAAAAACCTGCTTTACATCACGGTATCTGCCTAAAGCAACATTTTTTGAAACTATTGCAGAAACTGCAACAGGAAGCCCCGCCATTGAAATTGCATAAACAGGTGTATAAATATTATAAGCAGATGCAAAATAACCTCTGCCTAATGAACCGATGATACCTGTAAGCGGAATTTTATAAATTGCGCCTATAACCTTAACAAGTGCCGTTGCTACAACTAAAATCATAGCGCCATTAAGCACATTTTGTTTTTTCATAGCCTTATCTTGAGCCAATTATCTCACCTCTTAAAATTTAACGAACTCTCTTAAAAGTGAATTCTCAGGAATATAAGCCTTGTCAAGACTTGGGAAGCGTTCAAGATTTCTTATAAGCCTTTGTGATTCCTTATAAAAGGCTGAATCCTTCTCGACATCCTGCAAAAGCTTAATTGCAGTATTTTTAAGCACGCAGGTTTCATAAAGATGAATTGTGTTAATTTTAATATCTGCATTGTGTCTGTACGGGAAAAGATATGTATCTTCACCGTAACGGACTGTAAGCCACAACTGGAATGTTCTTTCAACAGAGCTACCTCTGAAATTATAATCTCTGACAAGACGGCGGATAAAGCGCATATTTCTCTTATTAAGAACAATTTCCTTGCCGTTATCATAAATTCTTGAAGAAACATTTATATAGATTTTAAAAAGTCTGTCACTCGGCAAATCCTTTGTAATAATCGGGTTAAGGGCGTGAAGTCCTTCAACAATAATAACTTCTCTGTCACTGATTTTAATATGATTGAATTCCTTTTTTCTTTCACCTGTTAAAAAGTCAAATTCAGGTAAATCTGCTTCACCTGTTTCCAGAATTTTTTTCATAACCTCATAAAAGAAAGGAATATCTAAAGCGTGTACAGTTTCAAAGTCAGGTGTTCCGTCAGGGAAGCGTGGTGCATCACAGTTATTTAAATAAAAATCATCAAGTGAAATTGCATAACTGTTAACGCCGTTATTTTTTAACGCTTCTCTTATTTTCTTTGCAGTTGTAGTTTTACCTGCAGAGCTGGGACCTGCCAACATAATAATTTCTATTTTACTGTCAGCAGCAACCTTTTTTGCAATATTTTCAATAATCCTGTTATATCTGCCCTCGCAAAGCTCTACAAATGTAGCAGGATTTTTCGCCTTTTCTTCAATATATTCAAGGTTATTATTTATATTGGACATAGGTTTTACCCTCCCTTATATTTAGGTCGTCTTAATAGGATATTCCAGGAAAAATGTATTTATTCTGTCTTTTCTTTCTATAAGCTCGTTAAATCTTCCGATATATTCAAACGGAAATTTAAAATTGAAAATTCTTTCTATTTGCTTTCCGTCTGGCTCTTTTAATTTTGTAACACTACCCGCACCAACTGACAAAACAGTCTGACACTCACTCATCATATAGACATTGTAGTAGCATTCCTTATTTTCCTTGCACCAGCCGACATTTTCCAGATTACCTAAAGACTTACTCTGGCGGTACATATAATAAGGCTTGTAGCCGTTTTCAGTCAATCGGGAAATCGCATATTCTACCATATCACTTGTAATTGTCGCATCAAGCTCACTTCTTTCGTCTTCAGTAACAATAGTTGATGACCTTTTAAGTGACAAGGTATGTACTGTTATATTTTCAGGGTTTAAAGAAATAGCCTTTTCTATGCTGTTTTTAAAGCCCTCTACTGTATCAGTAGGAAGTCCCGCAATTAAATCCATATTTATTGCATTAAACCCGATTTCTCTCGCCAGATTATATTTTTCTATAGTTTCTTCACTTGAATGCTGTCTGCCGATTTCCTTTAAAACAGAATTATTAAAGGTCTGCGGATTTATGCTTATTCTGTTAACATTGTGTTTTTTAAGAACTTCAAGCTTTTCTTTTGTAATTGTATCAGGACGCCCTGCTTCAACTGTGTATTCAATGCATTCTGATAAATCAAAAGCATTTTCAATTTCAGTTAAAATAACATCTAACTGTTCGTGAGTTAATGTAGTAGGTGTGCCACCGCCCCAATAAACGCTCTTTAAATAAAGCTTGTTTTTCTTTGCAATTTCTGCTGTAGCCTTTAATTCCTCGCATAATTTTTCAACATATTGAGGAATTAAGTCTTTTGCCTTTTCGTTAGAAATTGAGTGCGAAACAAATGAGCAGTAGCTACATCTTGTCGGGCAATACGGAATTGAAATATAAAGGCTGAAGGAATTGCCGTCGGCAGACTTAATTATCTTTTCTTCCATTTTTGCAACATTGAATGCTAAATCTGCTTTTCTTGGCTTTACGAGATATTTCTCTATAAAACGCTCTTTCGCCCTTTCTTCGCCGACTTCATCTATAATAGTTGCCATAAGCTTTGACGGTCTGACGCCTGTAACTATTCCCCAGTTTGGCTTAAAATGAAATTCCTCTATAAATTGCTCTAACACCATACCGGCTAAAAAAAGCTCAGCCTCACCACTTGTTATATTAAAATATTCTTTTTTATTCTCTTGTTCTTTACCGCCGAAAGAAAATTTTGAACTAAGAGTAATTTTTTCGTTTTCTTCTTGCTTTTCTGTGTAGAGATAATCGCCCGAAAGCTCCTCTTTCTCTTTTAAAACAAGAATTTTCTGAAACGGTAAAAATAATCTTATTACATTTTCAATTTCGTAGTGGTAATTGTGCGAAATACAAAATAATTTCATATTCTCTTTTTTCTTAAATATCTGTTTCTTACTCGTTCACTGCCAATTGTTGTAGAAATATTATGTCCTGTATAAACTGCGTAATCATCAGAAAGAAGCATCAATTTTTCTACTGAATCCAAAAGTTCATTTAAGTTACCGCCCCAGAGGTCAGTTCTGCCAACAGTTAATTTGAAAAGCGTGTCACCTGAGAAAAGAAGCTTTTCTTCATCACAAATGTAGCACACGCCACCTAAAGTGTGTCCTGGTGTTTCAAGTACTCTTAGCTTTTTACTGCCGATTTCTAAACAATCATTTTCTTTTACTAAAACATTAGGCTTAAAGCTGTCAAAAGCTGCACCAAAATAGTCTGCCATATTCTTGTCACTGTCTTCTGTTAAAATTGCATCCTTTTCTCCGATTACAATTTCAGCAGCTTTATAAATTTCTTTGAGCTTTTTAACACCTGCAATATGGTCAAAGTGACCGTGTGTGCAAAGAATGTATTTTAATTCTTCAATGCCGGCTTCTTTGATTTCATTCAACAAAGCATCTGAAAATCCTCCGACATCTAAAACTGCACCGATTTTTGTTTCTTCATCGCAAATTATATAACAATTTGCCTCTACATCGCCTAATGGTAATCTTTTAATATACATAAACTAAATTATCCTAGAGTGAGTGTATTCGAACCAAATATGCCTTAAATGTCCGATTTCACGCACCTTTTGTATTTTTTTGTCTTGATATACGATAGTATAACTTCGCCAAATAAAATCCAAAATGCACGAGACCTCGAACATTTCAGGTTCTGCGAAGTTTAATACTTGGCAATTTTTTCTGTAACAAGGCAAAACTCGCAGGAATACTGCCGTATTTCAAGAGTTTTAACGATGTTACTGGGAAAAGTGACTGTATTAAACCATATCTGGTTCAAATACACTCACTCTGACCACAAATCTGTATCATAAGTAATTGTAACAGGTCCATCATTTATTAAAGAAACTTTCATATCTGCCCCAAAAACACCTTTTTTAACTGCTTTTACGCCATTTTTAAGTAATTCGTTGCAAAAATATTCATAAAGCTCGTTGGCTCTGTTTGGTTCTTCACTATTTGTAAAAGATGGTCTGTTACCTTTTTTACAATCTGCACAAAGAGTAAATTGCGAAACAGAAAGAATTTCGCCCTCAATATCATTTACAGACAAATTCATTTTTCCGTTTTCATCTTCAAAAACTCTTAAAGAAGCAGTTTTTCTCGCAAGAAGCTCAGCCTCTTTTTCAGTATCACCTTTCATAACACCTAAAAGAAGCATATAGCCTTTACCGATAGATGACACTAATTCGCCATCTACCTTTACACTTGCTTCCTGCACCCTTTGAATTACCGCCTTCATCAGTTAGTTCTCCTTGTAATATCTATAACGCCCTGAACATTTTTAAGTCTTGAAATAAGCACATTAAGAGAATCTGTGCTTTTTACTGTTACAGAAATAAATACAGTACCTCTACCGCCTTTTTCACCACGGGTGTTAACGGCATTAATCATAATTCTCATTTCTGCTAAAACATTGGCAATATCCGCCATAATAAATGCACTCGGCTCACACAAAACCGCAATAGTGGCGTTGAATTCTTTTGTTTCTGTTCCTGCACTCCAGGAAGCATCCACCCATCTGTACGGTTCAGGTGCTTTTTCTATATCCACCGGTACATTAGGACAGTCACGCTTATGAATTGAAACACCGTGACCTCTTGTAATAAAGCCTATAATTTCGTCACCCGGAATAGGTGCACAGCAACGGGAAAGCTTAATAAGACAGTTGTCAATTCCCTCGACAATAACACCCTCGCCCTTTGCTCGTTTTGCAGGCTTTGGCTCTTCGACAACCTTAATTTGTTCAGGTTGCTTCTGAGAGGCTAATCTGTGATATTCCTCTCTTATATAAGGCAAAAGTCGTGAAATAGGAATTCCGCCGTAGCCAATAGCGGCAAAGAAATCTTCTTCTGTATTACAATGCTGTCTTTCTTTAAGCTTTATAACAATAGATTCAATTTCTTCATCGGTAAAATGCAATTTATTTCTTCTGATTTCTCTTTCAAACTGCAATTTACCCTCAGCAATATTTTCTTCACGACGCTCCTTTTTAAACCAGGAACGGATTTTTGTTTTAGCACCGCTTGTTTTAACAATGCTGAGCCAATCTCTGCTTGGGCCCTTACCGGGTTGTGAGGAGGTGAGAACCTCTACAATTTCACCTGTTTTAACCTGATAATCAATCGGTACAATTTTACCGTTAACCTTAGCACCCACCATTTTTGCACCAATGGCAGAGTGGATAGCATAAGCAAAGTCAATAACAGTAGCACCCGACGGAAGATTTATAACATCGCCCTTTGGGGTAAATACAAATACCTCTTCAGGAACTAAGTCGCTCTTAATTGTTCTGACAATATCTTTAACATCGTCTGCTTCTTTCTGAGTTTCAAGAAGCTGACGAATCCACGAAAGTCTTTCTTCAAATTTTGCAGTACCGTTAAGACCTAATTTATATTTCCAGTGAGCCGCAATACCAAATTCAGCAGTTTTGTGCATATCCCAGGTTCTTATCTGAACCTCAAAAGGAATAGCCGCTTTACCGATAACTGTTGTGTGAAGCGATTGATACATATTAGGCTTCGGAGTTGAAATATAATCTTTGAATCTACCCGGAATCGGTGTAAACATATCGTGAATAATACCAAGGCAGTCATAGCACTGGATAGTATTATCAACAATAATTCTTACTGCATACACATCATAAATTTCGTT
The DNA here is from genome assembly GCA_015065785.1 of Oscillospiraceae bacterium. GTDB lineage: Bacteria > Bacillota > Clostridia > Oscillospirales > Acutalibacteraceae > DTU089. The sequence goes on from SVPR01000004.1 coordinate 15,158, forward strand.
GAATTCCTTGTTTTGCATATACATTTTTCTGTAAATGCCGTGAACACTTTTAATTCTGCCTTCAATAGTAACATCAGGCACAACCTCGGCAACTCTGTCGTGAATCTGCTTTTTGATTGTTTCAAGGAATTCCTTATATGACCTGCCCTGACTTGAGAGGTTATCTTCAATTTCTTTATAACCAATCGGGTCAAGGTAGCTTATTGCTCTGTCTTCAAGCTCTTCTTTCATTGCACGGATACCTAATCTGTGTGCAATCGGTGCATAAATTTCAAGTGTTTCTAAAGCCTTGTCACGACGCTTTTGCGGTGCAACAAAGTTAAGTGTTCTTATATTATGAAGACGGTCTGCAAGCTTTACGATGATAATTCTGATATCCTGCGACATTGCAAGAAGCATTTTTCTGACATTTTCTGCTTGTTGCTCTTCCTTATCCTTAATATCAAGTGGCACTTTACCAAGCTTTGTAAGACCATCTACAAGATGAGTAATTTCTTCACCGAAAAGCTCATCGACTTCTTCTAAGGTAAGGTCAGTATCTTCAACTGTATCGTGTAATAAAGCCGCAACTACGGAGGCACAATCCATTCCGTAATCAAGAACAATTTTTGCAACGGATACAGGGTGGATTATATAAGGCTCGCCCGAAGAACGCTTTTGCTCCTTGTGCTTTTCGTTAGCAACCTCGAACGCTTTATCTAAAACCTTAAGCTCTTCTTCACTGAACTGACTTTCTGCCTGTTCTCTTAAATCTTCATACATAATTTTTACTGATGTATTGTCATCCACGCCTGTTTCCTCCTTTCATAAACCAGAATTTAATTAAGTAAGCTCTGATATAACACAGACTCTTCTAAAACAACTTTTTTTTGCTCGCCCGGTAAAAAATATTTTCCGTTTACATAATTTATTACTTCTAACTCTATGAACATATCAAGAGCAATTTTTAAAGTGGCAATTTTGTTTTCTTTAAGACCTAATCTGTAGCATAAAATCTCTTCGCCGGCACCAAAGCCATTATTTGCTCTTAAATATTTATATACATTCCCACAGAAATCTCTGTCAGGCAAAAGCTTTTTCTTTTGCTCGGCTGATAAAGCATCTCCCCGTCTGAAGCTTTCATAAAGCATAAGACTTTTCTGAACCTCATCATCATTCATAGCACTTAATTTAATGTCCTTAACTTGTATGCTAACCTTAACCTCACCCATATATTCATTCTGAGTGAGTCTGACTGCTAAATCGACAATATCTGAGGTAGTAAACGGAAAATCCTCCGCCGCAACAGAAAAAAGCATAACAGGTAAATTTACACCGTTTTTATTCACTGTAAGTCTTATATGCTTATTGCTTCCTACAGGTTGAATTCCTGTAATTTTCATATTAAAAAGTCCGAAAAGCGGTTGCGGATTTTCCGCACCAAACGGCTCTAATATACTTAATGATGAAAGCAAATCCAAAGAAACAGATGCAGGATTTAATTTGCAATCCAATCTGAGAACAGGTAATATTGCCTCTGTTTTTTCTGCATATTCATTTATGAGAAGTCTGAATTTATCAATGTTTTTTGTTTCAACAGTCAGACCTGCAGCTAATTTGTGACCGCCGTATTGGGTTAAAATATCCTTACAATAAGAAAGTGCATCATAAAGCGAAAAGCCGTCAACGCTTCTGCCACTGCCCTTTGCAATGTCGCCTGATTCAGAAATAACAATACACGGCTTGCCGTATTTTTCGCAAAGACGAGATGCAACAATTCCAATTACACCCTGGTGCCAATTTTCGCCATCTACAACAATTACTCTTGCAAATTTAATTTCCGGGTGACTTTCAATATATTTTTCGGCAGACTCTGTGATTCCACTCTCTGTCGATTGTCTTTCGGAATTAGCAGAGCCAATTTCACTTGCTAAAAGAGTAGCCTCTTCAGTGTCATCTGTAAGTAAAAGCTTTATTGCTCTGTTAGCAGAGCCCATTCGCCCTGCTGCATTTATTCTTGGTGCGATTCTGAACGCCGCACTCATTGAAGTCATATTTTTATTTGCACCCGACTCATCAATCAAAGCCTTAAGACCTTTTCTTAATGTTCCGTTCTGATAAGATTCGTTAAGTACAGAAAGACCGCTTCTTACCAATATGCGATTTTCGCCCTTTAATGACACAATATCTGCAATAGTACCTATTGCTAAAATATCGCCGTATTCATCTAACAAATCGTAAGCATCGCAATTTGCTAAAGCTGAAACTAATTTAAAAGCAACACCTACACCTGCCCACTCACGAAATTCAATGTCGCAATCCTTTCTGTGTGGGTCAACTACTGCTATAGCGTCAGGTAACACATCACCTGCCTGATGGTGGTCAGTAACAACAACATCAATTGAAAGGCTTTTTGCCTTTTCCACCTCTTTGATAGCAGAAATTCCGTTATCTACTGTGATAATAAGTGAAGTGCCTCTCTCTTTTAAGCTTTCAATAGCCATTTCACTCATACCATAGCCCTCACCTGCACGGTCAGGAATATAATAATCTACATTAGCGCCATTCTTAAAAAGGTATGAGTAAAGCAATGCCGTTGATGTAACACCGTCAGCATCATAATCACCGAATACCGTAATTTTTTCACCACCGTCAATAGCAGACTTAATTCGTTCACACGCCTTTTCCATATCGGGAAGCAAAAAAGGGTCAGAAATATCGGTGTCATATAAAAAGCTTTCAACTAAAAATTCATCTGTCAAACCACGAGCCACAAGTAAATACGCTGCAAACGGGTCAACACCGCAGTTCTCAGCAATCTCGGCAGCAATATCTTTATTGCACTCATTGACAATCCATTTCTTTCGATTCAAAATATCACCCGATTATAAATTACATTATATTATAACATTAAAATGGGTGAAATGTAAAGGGTTTAGAGATAGTTTAATTGAAAGTTGAAAATTGAAAATTGAAAATTTCGGAAGTCCTGCGGACTTGATTATATTTAATTGAATAAAAACAACTAAGTTCTATCATTTGTACCAGTGGTCAGTGAGTCAGTGGTCAGGAAACAGGAAATAGGAATCAGTGAACAGAAAAAGTTCTATCATTTGGGGTTTACAAAAAACTTTAAATGATAGAACTTAACTTTTTGTTATTTAATTATAATTGCCAACGCAGTTCCGAAATTTTTAATTTTTCATTTTTAACTTTTAATTATAATTGCGTCGCAGACCCACAATTCCGAATTACGCATTACGAATTCCGAATTATAATTGCCGACCGCAGGTCCCACAATTTTCAATTTTCAACTTTCAATTTTCAATTATAATTACAGGCGTAGCCCTTTTATTCTGCATTTTTTAAAACATTTTCATAAACATTTTCGTCATTACAAACCCTATAAGTCCGCATCCGGGAAATGTTAAAACCCAGGTTACTGCCATTTCTTTGACTACTGAAAAGTTGATGCTTGACATTCTTCTTACTGCACCAACACCCATAATCGCAGTTGTTTTTGCGTGAGTGGTTGAAACAGGGATTCCAAAAAACGAGCTTATTAAAAGCGAAACGGACGCGGCAAGGTCTGCTGAAAAGCCCTGATATTTTTCTAATTTCACCATATCCATTCCTACAGATTTTATAATTTTTTTACCGCCGATTGATGTGCCAAGCCCCATTACTATTGAGCAAAGAGCCATTAGCCAGACAGGCATTTTTACACTGACATATTCAGCACTCTGACCGTTAATTAAAAGAATACTAAGAAGAATAACGCCCATAAACTTCTGCCCATCCTGAGCGCCGTGCATAAAGCTCATTGCCGCCGCACCGCCAATCTGAGCAAATTTGAAGAAGCTCTCAGTTTTGCTTCTTCTGATATTTCTGAAAATCGTAACAACAATTCTGCAAATTATAAAACCTAAAATGAAGCCCAACAATACAGATATTAAAAGTCCATAAATAACCTTTATCCATTCTGTACCGTTTACACCCTGAAGTCCTCCGTGTAGTGCAATTGCACCGCCTGTAAGTCCTGCAATCAACGCGTGACTTTCACTTGTAGGAATACCAAAAATCCACGCTAAAATTGCCCAGAGCACAATAGCAAAAAGCGCCGCACTCAAAGCCACTATTGCCTCGTGCGAATTTGTTCCGAAATCGACCATTTTAGTAATTGTTTCAGCAACAGTTGCATTAACAAGGCTCATTATAAATACACCAAAAAAATTAAAAACTGCCGCCATTAAAATAGCCACTCTCGGTGAAAGACAACGAGTTACAACGCAGGTTGCAATAGCATTTGGTGCATCTGTCCAACCGTTGACAAGAATAACACCTAAGGTCAGCACTACCGCCATTAAAAGAAGCGGATTCGCCATCATCTGTTCCCAGAAATATGTAAAAGACAAATCCATAGCTTCACCCCTCTCAAAACCGATTGAAAAAACTAACTTTCTACATATAATGTTTATCAGATAAAATCAGTTTTTAGTACGGATATAGCAGGCAACTTGCATTTTTGTTTTATAAAACAAAAAATAAAGGCGAAGTTAAAAAATCAACTTCGCCTTGTTTTTATTTCTTTTTAACTGCATCCTTTAAAACTGCATCTACAAGCTTTTCGTTTTGTGAAACATTGCTCTTTTCACCAACTCTGTAAGTAATTGGATTACTCTGGTAATTGCTCAATGTTTTTCCATTTATAGCTCTTGCAGTATAAATGTAAGTTACATTTGCTTTTGCAGTAGTATCAACGAAAGAACTGGTTGTAGTTTCGCCTAAAGCAAGCCAATTTTTATCGCCGACACTTTTTCTGTAAACTCGATACTTCTGTGCTCCACCTACAGCTGTAAATGTAACTTTTACGCCTTTTTCTGTATCGTTTGCCTTAAATAAAGATGGTGTTGCCAAGTACATAATGCTTACACCGCTATTGAGATAAGCACCTGCTAATGAGCCGTCATAAGCTTTTACGGTATATTTATATGTTTTACCGCTTACAACATTTTTATCAGTATAAGAAAGTGTGTTACCACCTTTAATGGTTGCTATTTTTACCCAACTGTTTTTCTCATTTGCTCTGTAAACATAGTAACCGTCTGCATTCTGAATTTTTGACCATTTTACAGTAACAGCACCTATACTATTTGAAATAGAAAGCGTTGGTGCATTGAGAGAAACAACCGCTTTGCCGTCATAATACTGACTGTAAACATTGTTGTCAATTGCTCTTACTGTATATTGGTATTTAACACCATTAGAAAGAGTTTTATCAGCAAATGTTGTTTTTGTAGTTGTTGTCACCTTTTTCCAACCGGTATTATCTGTTTTACGATAGAGGGCGTATTTTTCAGCACCACTTATAGTATTCCATTTTACAACTACACCATTAGCACCATTTTTGAGATAATTTATTTCAGGAACCTTTACTGTAGTTCTTGCACCATAGCGTCTGAGACCTTTATCTAAAACAATAGAATACATTGTCCAGTTCTCTGCACCACAGCAATAATAGGTATATGTCCTTTTCTGACCGTTATGAGCTTTGTTATGTGCATAGTCCTGAATATAACCCTCACTATTGGCACCATTGCAAACAACAACATGGGTATATCTTTTACAATTATTGCAGAAATAAAAGATTAAGTCACCTTTACCAACCATATCTTTATTATCTGACATCTTTAAGCTACCGCTTTTACCGCCTGTTAATTTGAGTTTGTAAGAAGTACCGTGAACTCCGTTAAGAGCGTTATATAAATCAACTACTCTTGGTTTATAAACATTGATACCGCCTGCCTGAATACATCTTGACGCAAACTCAGCACAAAGACCAATGCCATTGTTCCAGTTCTTTGCAGCATAGCTGAGAGCTGACTCCAGCTTATATGGATATTCTTTTGAATTTGTATTACTTGCAGCCGAAGCAGTTACGCTTAAAACTGAAAATGAACTTATAGTAAAAATTAACGCGAAAATTACTGAAATTAATTTTTTTGTCATATTTTCTCCTTAAAAGTTACAAATTTGTAATAAATGTAAAGAGATAATACTATAATACAAGCCATTTGTCAAGTTTTTCCACGATTTTTCTTGCACAGTGCTACTAAAAATAGTTAAAATTTGTAACTTTTTAGGCAAATTAACAATGCTCAGGAAACAGGAAACAGGAAGCAGGAAGCAGGAGTTCGCTACGCGAACATTGAAAATTGAAAATTGAAAATTTCGGGGCTACGCCGTAATTATAATAATTGGCTATAGCGGTAAATTGACTTTTTCATTTATACTAATTACAAATATTAAGATTTTAATATAAAAATTCTATCATTTTTAGTTTATATCAAACTTCAAATGATAGAATTTCTTGTTTTTATGGATAACTATTACAATCGCCGACCGCAGGTCCCACAATTTTCAATTTTCCATTTTCCATTTTCAATTATAATTGCGTCGCAGACCCTTAATTCTGCATTCTGCACTCTGCATTCTGCATTTCTTATGCTTCTTCCCAATTCATTGAGCATTTTACTGCCTTATGCCAGCCTTTAAGCATTTTTTCACGCTTTTCGGTGTTGACATTAGGAATAAAGATTCTGTCAACCTCTCTCTCAGTTTCAATTTCTTCAAGACTTGACCAGAAGCCTACTGCAAGACCTGCCATATAGGCAGCACCGAGAGCAGTTGTTTCTACTAATTTCGGTCTGTTTACTTTAGTTCCAGCCATATCTGCCTGAATCTGAAGCATTATATTACTTACAGAAGCACCGCCGTCAACACGGATTTCTGAAATAAGAATTTCGCTGTCCTTTGACATAGCTTCAATTAAATCTGTAACCTGATAGGTAATACTTTCGAGCACGGCTCTTGCAAAGTGTGCTCTGTTAGTACCACGGGTAAGACCTACAATGCAACCGCGGGCGTACATATCCCAATAAGGTGCGCCAAGACCTGTAAAAGCAGGTACTAAATAAATTCCGTTTGAGTCAGGTACACTTTCTGCTAAAAAGTCACATTCAGACGGCTCTGAAATCATACGAAGCTCATCACGAAGCCATTTAATAACAGAACCTGCATTGAAAGCACTACCCTCAAGGTCATAAGTAACCTTGCCGTTAAGTCCCCAGGCAATACCCTCAATAAGCTGATTTTCAGAGTGTATTCTCTTTTCACCTGTATTCATAAGAAGGAAGCAACCTGTACCATAGGTGTTTTTTGCCTGACCTGCGTTAAAGCAAGCCTGACCGAAAAGTGCAGATTGCTGGTCACCAATAGCACCGCCGATTGGAATTCCTGCGAGTGAAGAAAGCCCCGGTAAATTGTCTGCAATTTCGCCATAAACAGTACTTGACTCTTTAACCTCAGGGAGCATACTCATAGGAATACCTAATTTATTGCAAAGAGTTTCATCCCATTGTAATTTTTCAATATCGAAAAGCATTGTTCTTGAAGCGTTACTGTAATCGGTAACATGAACCTGTTTATTTGTAAGATTCCAGATAAGCCAGGTTTCAACTGTACCGAAGCAGAGCTTATTTTCATTCGCTAAGGTTCTTGCTTCAGGAACATTGTCTAAAATCCACTTGATTTTTGTTGCTGAGAAATAAGCATCAATTAAAAGACCTGTATGCTCTTTAACATAAGGCTCTAAGCCCATTTCCTTTAATTTTTCACATATAGGTGCAGTTCTTCTACACTGCCAGACAATAGCATTATAAACAGGCTTACCTGTATCTCTTTCCCAACAAATAGTTGTTTCACGCTGATTTGTAATACCTACCGCAGCAATTTCTTCTGCCTTGATATTACCATTCTGTAAAGCAACCTGCAATGAGTGGAGCTGAGATTCCCAGATTTCATAAGGGTCATGCTCAACCCAGCCACTTTTCGGGTAAATCTGAGTAAATTCAAATTGTGCTTTTGAAACAATGTTACCCTTCTTGTCGAACACAATTGTTCTTGAAGAAGTTGTTCCCTGGTCAAGTGCTAAGATGTATTTTTTCATAATAAGTCACCCATATTATTGTTTTTTAGTCATAAATAAAGTCAATATAATCAACCTTATTCACAGTTTCATAGTTTATGCCCTCAAGTGAGTAGATACTGCTTGTAGCACTTTCAACATAAACTGATGTTTCGTAGCTTGTTGAATAGCTTATAGGGTAGCCGGTCTCTGCTTCAAACTCTGCAACTAAAACAGCATTTTTATAATGAATAATCTCTGTATCATTTGAAAGCATTGTAAGCAACGAATTAAGTATTGATTCAGTTGCACCCAAAAGATTATCTGTATTAAATGCTCTTATGTAGCTTGAATCGTAAATATCCCATTTTTCAGTATCAGGAATTGCGATTGAGATTGTTATAACTCCACCTGCTTCAGGGTAACGGGTTGCGTCGTACTCTACCTTTGCACCATAAACATCAGCATTATTGAGCTTAGAAACATAAGACTGGCCCTCAATGCTCATTATATTAGTTGAGCTTTGGCCCGGCATTATGTAAACCTCCTGGTCAGACTCACTACCTACTGCCTGGAAAATTCTCTCTATAAAGCCTGATGAATTACTTATCGGATTTCCTAAAAATGTGATTTTATCTGCACCGAATTCTTTCATTTCAACATCAGTTAAAACTGTGAAGCCGTATCTTTGTGATTTTACTTTGTTTATATTAGTGTTGAAATAATTTAAAGCAGCTTCCTGTGAACCAAAAATCTTATTTTCATCTGTGTAGCCCTTGAACGCACCTGTTGGCTCAAGGTTTGTAAGACCTGCAGCGGCTCTTAAAATTTTACGGGCATCAAAAAGTGAAATAAAGCCGTCGCCATCAATGTCACAAAGTATTTTTGCTTCATTTGAAAGACTGTCCTCAATTCCTGCGGCAGCTCTTAAAACAAGCAAAGCATCATTTGCTGAAACCTCACCATCACCGTTTGCATCGCCTCTAAGAGCACTTGCGGCATTAGTTGTAACTGCCATTGCAAGCATTGACATAACAAGAGCTAATGCAAGTAACAATGCTAAAATTTTCTTTTTCATTTTTCTGCTTCCTCTCTTTTGGTTTTGTTTTATTTTATTTCCTCAAGAATATTTTTAACTGAATCAAATATATATGTTGGCTCAACATCTGAATTCTTTAAAATTTCTTCATCTGTTTCACCAGACATAACAAGAATTGAAGTAACCCCTGCATTTACACCTGTTTTAACATCGGTGTAAATTCTGTCACCCACCATTGCGATGTTTTCATAAGGAGTATTAGTTTCTTTTTGTAAAATATCTATCATAGTTCTGTCGGGCTTACCTAAAAAGATTGGTCTTCTTTTTACTGCATTATAGAACATATCGGCAAAACTGCCACAATCCGGTAAATATCTGCCATTTTCAATCGGGCAAACCATATCAATGTTAGTTGCGTAATATTCTGCACCTGCATCTAAAAGGTCACATACCTTACGGATTTTTTTATAATCCAATTCTGTGTCATAGCCTAAAAGCACCAAATCTGCATCGTCTTCAGAAATTTCTACATCATACTTTTTAAGCTCGTTTTTTAAGGATTCTGTTCCGCAGACATAGACCTTTTTGCCCTTTTTATTATCTCTTAAAAACATTCCCGCCGCCATACCGGAAGTAAAAACATTTTCTTTTTCACAAGGGAAACCTAATTTTTTCATTTTCTCAACATAATCATTGGCATTCTTTGAAGAGTTATTAGTTAAGAAAATGTAATTTTTGCCTTGTGACAACAAGGTTTCTAAAAACTCCCTTGCACCGTCTATCGGGTCAAAACCTAAATTCACGGTGCCATCCATATCAAGTAAAAAAAGTGTAATATCCTTTAAATTGCTCATTATAACTTCCTTTATCTGCCAAAAAGCTCGTTTAGCTCTTTGTATTCTTGCTTGTTTATATTATCAACCTGCTCCTTTGTTACTCTGTAAAGCCAGTTACCGTCTGCACGACCGGGAACATTAAGGCGAGTGTCAGAGCCGTAGCCTAATAAATCCTGAATCGGAAATATTGTAAGACCTGCATTACTTGCCATAATAGTTTTTATTATAGCCTTACAGCCTTCCTCATTCCAGCGGTCATAAGGACACGAGCAGTATTGCATTACTTTCTTTTTCATATCCTCAGGTGTTTCCCAGAGATAGCCTAAAAGCGTGTTATTGTCATGTGTGCCTGAATAAGCAACACAATTATTTATGTAGTTATAGGGTCTGTGAGGTGTATCCCACATTGAAAGAAAACCAAACTGGAAAACTCGCATTCCGGGGAATCCGCTATCATTCACAAGCTTAACTACATCTTCTGTAATATCGCCTAAATCTTCTGCGATTATAAGCTTATCGCCTTTGACCTCATTAAAGGCTTTAATAAGCTTCATGCCGGGGCCTTTTACCCACTTGCCGTTTTTTGCAGTTTTTTCTGTGCCCTTTACTGCCCAGAAGCTTTCAAAGCCTCTGAAATGGTCGATTCTTACGCCATCAAAAAGCTTTAAAGCAAATGAAAGTCTTTGCTTCCACCAGGTAAAGCCATCCTTTTCCATTTCGTCCCAATTATAAAGTGGATTACCCCATAATTGTCCGTCCTCTGAAAAATAATCGGGTGGCACGCCTGCGACATCAGTAAGATGGTTTTCTTCATCCATTAAGAACATTTTTTGATTATAGCAAACATCAGCACTATCAAAAGAAACATAAATCGGAATATCGCCGATTACGCTTATGCCATTATCATTTGCATATTTTTTAACCCTTGCCCATTGTGTAAAAAATTCATATTGAATAAAGCACCAGCCGAAATAAACTTCTTCGCTGTATTCTTTATTTTCCCACTCGGTCCACTCTTTTTCATTGTTGGCAGTTTTAAGTGCCATAAACAAACAAAAGTCTTTTATATGAGTATTTTCTTCTATGAACTTTTTTATTTTTGTTTTTAATTCTTCATTTGCATTTTTTGAAGCCTTAATTAAAAGCGGAACTCTTTCATTTTTTAAACGGTCAAATTCGCAATAATAAGGTGTTCCCTGCTTTGCAGAGGCTAAATCCTCCTGCGATAAAAGACCCTCCTCGAAAAGTAAATCTAAATTAACAAAGTAAGGGTTTCCGCCGAATGTAGAGTAAGATTTATAAGGTGAATTGCATTCGTCGGGAATAACAAACGGCAACACCTGCCAATATGAAAAACCACTTGCTCTGAGAAAATCAATAAACTCATAAGCTTCTTTACCGAAGCTACCGCTTGAATATTCGCCCCAAAGCGAAGAAATGTGCATTAACACACCGCTTTTTCTTTCCAAAGAGGAACACTCTCCAATACACAATTATACAGTATAGATTATAACATAAAAATTACTTATTTGTAAAGAAATAATAAACTCTTTAATAACTAAAATCCCCCGACAATTTTAGGCGAAATAAACAAAAAGCAAAACACTCTGACTGAATTTCAAAATCCTGTCAGAGTGAGAGTTATTATTTTGCTTCGTCTGAATCCCTGTAATACTGTGTAAAGATTTTCGGGTGAGGATTATTTTTCCATAATTCCTCAGCAACTGGTGCCCACGCCTTACTGAAATCTACACATTTATCACAAAGCTCGTCAACATCTTCATTTATTAAATGGTCGGTGCTTTTAGCGCCTGTTTCTTTAATAATTTTTCTTAAAATATCAGGGTTTTCAAGCATCGGACAAGGCATTAAATGATTATCATTAAATGGTTGTCCTTTTCTGTAAGCCTGGAAGAGTGGTCTTTGTAAAGACTCTAAAAGAGTTGTTTCGCGGATATTTGAGTCAGAATAGTGAACAAATACACAAGGCTCAATATCACCCTTGGAGTTTATGTGGAAGTAGTTTCTGCCACCGGCAATGCAACCACCGACATACTCACCGTCGTCCTGGAAATCCATAACGAATATCGGCTTGCCTGTTTTGCCGTTTCTTGTTCTCTTAAGCCACATATACATATATTTTCTTTGCATAGGTGTCGGAATAAGCTCTTTCTGTCCGTCACTGCCAACAGGCATATAGTTGAAATAAAGTGCGTATTTAACACCCTTTTCAATCATATCATCTAAGAACTCGTCACTTGTAACGCTTTCAACATTTTTACTTGTGTAGCAAACTGAAATACCAAAAAGTATTTTATTCTGCTTTAAAAGCTCCATAGCCTTGACTGTTGTGTCGTAAGCGCCATCACCACGGCGGAAGTCGTTGCTTTCCTTTGAGCCCTCAATACTCAGAGCGAGTGTAATATTACCACATTTTTTAATATCATCGCAAAGCTTCTGGTCAATTAAAGTAGCATTTGTGTAAATTAAAAATGTGCATTCTTTATTTTCTGAAGCAAGAGTAATAATGTCATTTTTTCTTATAAGTGGCTCGCCACCTGTAAGCATATAAAAATGAGTTCCCATTTCCTTACCCTGAGCTACAATGCTTCTCATTTCATCTAATGAGAGCTGGAAAGAATGACCATACTCAGCAGACCAGCAACCCTTGCACTTTAAGTTACAGGCAGAGGTCGGGTCAAAAAGAATTATCCACGGGATATTGCATTTATATTTTTCACGATTTGCTCTTACAATTTTTGTACCATAAAAACCTGCGTGAACACCTAAAGAAAGAAGGAGACTTTTAATTAAATTGTGGTCAACATCTCTTAAAATGTTTTTTGCTAAAACTGTGTGTGCATTACTGTCATCTAAAACAGCTTTTTTCATTTTAGCATAATTCTCTTTTGGGTACATTTTAAAGGTTTTCTCAACAATACCCAGAATTTTAAGAAGATTCTTTTGTGGCTCTTTGTCGATATATTTAAGAATACTCGAAATAGTTTTATCTGCCGCAAAATGAACTAATTTATGCTCCACTGCGTCTTCCTCCTTTCACATTTAAACTCGAATTAGTATTTTACCACACTTTACAAATTTTGTAAACAACTAATTTTCTTTAATTATTAACACTTTTTATGTCATTTATACACTCTATTTTCTTGACTTTACTTATTATAACTATTATAATAAAATAGATATAGTTTGCAACGATATTTTGTGATTTTTGCAAAAAATAATAACAAAGGAGCTTTCTTATGAAAAAAGAAAAAACACTCGTACCGGGCTCTAAGCTTTCAGGCAGAATCTGGTTTAACCTCTGCCTTTTTGGTTTTATAGGTCAAGTAGCCTGGAACCTTGAAAACATGTATTACAACACATTTATGTACAACACCGTTTACGAGGGCGGAGCAGTTACTGGTACACTTTCTTCTATGGACGCCATAACTTTAATGGTTAATCTTAGTGCAATTGTTGCTGTTCTCACCACATTTATTATGGGTAACCTCTCTGACAAAATGAATAAACGAAAAGTATTTATTTCTGTTGGATATCTCATCTGGGGTGTTATTACAGCTGCTTTCGGGTTCCTTACAAAAGATAATATTTCAGGTGTATTCGGCATAACTAAACCTGCTTTAATTGTTACTGCAACCGCTGTTTCAATTGTTGTTATGGACTGCATTATGACTTTTGTAGGTTCAACAAGTAATGACTCTGCTTTCAATGCATGGGTTACTGATGTTACAACAACAAAAAACCGTGCAACTGCTGAAAGTATTCTTGCCATTCTTCCTATAGCGGCAACTATTATTGTTACTGTTTCCGGTGGATTCATTGAGCCTCTTGGTGGCGGCGACATCCAGAAAGGTTACACATATTATTTCCTTGGTCTTGGTGCTTTAGTTATTCTTTGCGGTATTATTGGTCTTTTCTCACTCAAAGATTCAAGAAGTGGTGAAAAGAAAGTTAACGCAAACTACTGGAAAGATTTAGTTTATGGTTTCAGACCGTCAGTTATAAAAGAAAACAGTAAGCTTTACATTGCTCTTACAGCAGTTGGTATTTACTCAATTGCAGTTCAGATATTCTTCCCTTTCCTTCTCATTTACCTTGACCACGGTTTAGGATTTAAAATTGAAGCTCTTTTCGGATATATTACAACACCTGTTTTGATTGCAGCACCTTTTGTTCTCATAGCGGTTGTGCTTGGAGTTATAGGTATCGGTAAATTCGCAGATAAATTCGGCAAGAAAAATCTTGTCTTTATTGCTTCAGTACTTTTCGTTGTAGGCTTAGTAGCAGCTTCATTTGCAAAAACAATTGGTCCTTTCGGAATTGCAGCAATTCCTCTTCTTGCAGGTTACGGACTTTTAGGCATTCTCCTTAACTCAACTGTCCGTGACTATACACCAGAAGACAAAACAGGTCTTTTCCAGGGTATAAGAATGATTTTCTTCGTGCTTATTCCTATGCTTTTAGGCCCACAGATAGGTAAATGGGTTTGTCAGGTAGCAGGTGCCGGTTCTTATGTTGACCAGAGCACCGGTCTTACTCAGGCAGAGCCTTGTGCTGAAATGTTCCTTGCTGCAGGTATAGTTGCAGTATTTGTTCTTATTCCACTTGCAGTACTTCGCAAAAAAGGTATTGATAAAGTAGAAGACTAAAAACTTACCAATACCCAAAACCAGACAATCGAGGTGTGAACTATGAAATCTATTTTACTTTCTTCTCTGACAAAGGTTTTTAAAGATGTAGAGCCTAACTTTGACGAATTCAAAGAATTCTCTGTTCTTCGTGGTGAGACTTTTAACTTTCAGATTGCAATTTTTCCGGAATCTGATGAAGACTGCAACATTACAGTTGAAGTGGCTTCAAATCTTCGTGACGGAATCGAGATTTTCAAGGTTTTAGATATGCCTTCTGATTACCCGGCTCCCGAAGACCACGATGATTTCCACTATGACACAAAAAGGAAAGAATACCCTGACCTTTTGCAGCCTATAAATGAAGATAATACAGTTGAATTGACAAAAGGTGAATGGAACTGCCTCTGGTTTAAATATGTGCCTGAAATGGACTACATTGCAGGTACTAACCCTATTACTGTCTTTCTTAAAAAGGGTTTATATGATGAAAACAACAAGCATATTTTCAATTTAAGAACTATTCCGAGACAGCTACCAATGCAGGATTTGATTTACACAAACTGGTTTCATAATGACTGTCTTTGCACCTATTACAAAGTAGAGCCTTTCAGTGAGGAATACTGGACTCTTTTAAGAAACTATGTGAAAAATGCGGTGGCTCACGGTGTAAATATGATTTACACACCAATTTTCACACCTCCGCTTGATACAGAAGTGGGTGGCGAAAGACCTACCTTTCAGTTAGTAGAAGTTGATAAAATTGATGTCGGCTACCGTTTCAGCTTCCGCAACTTTGATAAATATGTAAGAATCTGTACCGAATGTGGTATTAAATATTTTGAAATTTCACATTTATTTACACAGTGGGGTGCAAAGGCTGCGCCAAAAATTATGGCAAATGTCAAGGGCATTCAGCGTCAGATTTTCGGTTGGGATACTGTTGCAAATGGCAAGGATTATGTTCAGTTCCTCGCAGTATTTGCAAAAGCGTTCACAAAAGAGGTTGAGCGTCTTGATATTAAACAGAATTGCTATTTACACGTTTCAGATGAGCCTAACGAGGAACAGGTTGAAGATTACAAAAAAGCTTCATATATTGTAAATCAGCTCTTCCCTGATTTTCATATTATTGACGCACTTTCCGAAATTGAAATTTACAGACAAGGACTTGTTAAAACTCCTATTTGTGGCGAAGATGTTGCAGATACATTCAAAGCAGAGGTTAAGGATTTCTGGACCTACTACTGTTGCTCAGAAACTCACGACTTTTTACCTAACAGAATGTTTGCAATGCCACCAACACGAAACAGAATTTTAGGTATGCTCCTTTATAAATATGAAGCAAAGGGCTTTTTACAATGGGGTCACAACTTCTGGTACACCCAATATTCTAAAAAGCACATTAATCCGTTTGAGGTTACAGACGCAGGTGGTGCATTCCCATCAGGTGACTCTTTTGTGGTTTACCCCGGACCTTACGGAAAGCCTCTTAACTCAACTCGTCACGAGGTGTTTTACGAGGGACTTTGCGACTACCGTGCAATGAAATATTTAGAAAGACTTACTTCAAGAGAGCACGTTTTAAAAATACTCACAAAAAATCTTGATACTGAATTAACCTTTAAAAACTACCCTCACGACATTGAGTGGCTTTTAAATAAACGAGCAGAAATCAACAAAGAAATCGAGTTAGCTATAAGATGACTTTAGCAGAAGTTTTCAAAACGAATTGTCGGGCAACAGCCTCACTTTGCAAAGAAAAACCGGGTCTTGCTTTTTCTGATTTAACATCGGGGCTTGGTGGCAAAAACAAAAACGGAATAATCGCCCGATTTTCATTTGATGAATTTTTTATTGATTTATATTTTATTGAAAACGGACCATTAGCCTACGCACCAAACACAATCTGGCTCAGCGTAGGCTTTGAGTCCTGTTCTTTTTTACCATTTTCAATTTATGACATTTTAGCCTTTTCAGAGCCTGAAAATTTCAAGTGCTACACTTACCCCTACCTTTACACTCAGGATGTTATGATTCAGAGCTTTGGCGAAATAAATGATTTATTTAAAGCATTCATTCCGCTTATGCACGATATTTCAGGGAACGGTGTAAAAAAGAATAAGCTAATAGCAGGTCAGAAAGAAGCAATCAATAAGTTTGTCGGCGACGACATTTTTCAGAAAGAAATAGAAATGCTTGACGCAAGTGTAAAAATAAGAGAAATGCTCATAAGAAATTATGTTGAGGGTGTAATAAGTCACTCTGTTTTAGGTGGTGTTTCTGATTTTTACAGCGGAAACAAGGAAAGAGCAATTAAAAAGCTTACTAATGCAAAGCATAAAACTGTTTATGAAGAAAATCTTTTAAACGCTCTTTCAAGTGGCAGATTAGACGATTTTGACCCGTCACCTTTCAGAGATGCAAATTATAAAAATTACACCTCAATAGCTAAAAAGCGTACATATTCTTTAGGTGCAGGCGGTGTTTTAAAATTCTTATTACCCGTTGTAATAGCAACACCTGTTTTCACACTGATTTTAATTTTTATTTACTTATTTTTATGTGCAATAATGTTCAGAGACGCTTCTTTTTATATGAATTGCGACCTGTTTTCTGTCATAGCATTATTTTCTTCCGGATTTTTAATTGCAAATTTATTATCTTTCCATTTTTCACACAGAATTATAAATTTTTTCAAACGAAAGAAAAGCAAAAAACACGAGGTTATTGAAGTAAAAAGGCAATCTAAAATCTTAAAATTCTTTTCTATATTTACAGAAACCGTTGTAATAGTTTTACTTTTCTCAGCGGTTAATAATTCAATTGCTTTCTATGAAAACAAGGTTACTTTCCCACAGGAAACAACAATCAGTTTAAGGCAAAGCTCCATAAAATATGAATATTTAGAAGCAGTTTATAAAGTAAAAGGCTTTTATTTCAACAATAAATTCATTGAAAGTGAGCATTATTTAATCGTTGCTAAGAACGGCACAAAAATTGACACAGTCTACTCACTTAACAGCGATATTAAAGCTTTTGAAAAAGAGGTTTTGCCAACTCTTTTAGAAAATGGTTGTGAATACAAAGAAATTAAAAGTGAAGAAGAGATAAAATGAACAACATTGAGTTTTTCAAAAATGCAGGCTACGGAATGATGATGCATTTTGGTCTTTATTCCATTTTAGGTGGCGAATATAAGGGCAAATTTGGTGATAATTACGCAGAATGGATTGGCTCACATTTTGCTATTCCAATTAAAGAATATGAACAGCTTGCAAATATATTTAACCCGATTTATTTTAATGCCGATGAAATAATCAAGCTCGCTAAAGACTGCGGAATGAAATATTTTGTTGTCACAACAAAGCACCACGACGGCTTTGCACTTTTTCATTCAAAGGCAGATAAATACAATGTAGTTGACGCTACACCTTATAAAAGAGATATTATAGAAGACCTTGCGAATGCTTGTAGCAGGCATAATATAAAATTAGGCTTTTATTATTCACAAGACCTTGACTGGCACGAAAAGCACGGCGGTGGGTATCTTTCAAATCATTTAGGCTGTTCCGGTGTAAGTTGGGATAACAGCTGGGATTTCCCGAATGCAGACGAAAAGAATTTTGACATTTGCTTCGAGAATAAAATATTGCCTCAGATTAAAGAAATAATGACAAACTATGGCGATATTTTCACAGCGTGGTTTGATGTGCCTATGACATTAACAGAAAAGCAAAGCAAAATTATTTATGACACAGTTAAAGAACTGCAACCTGATTGCCTTATAAACTCAAGACTCGGCAACGGACTTTATGACTATGTTTCTTTAGGTGATAACGAAATTCCTGAAACAAAGGAAGAATGGGAAAAGCTTTTTCAGGTTGATGAAAAAACAATAAACTACCAGAGCATTGACGGCTTTAAGCCGAGTAAACACGGGCTTTATGAATCTGCTTGTACTCTCAACAATTCGTGGGGATTTTCTTACCGTGACCATAACTGGATTTCACCCGAAAAATTAGCCCGAAACAGAAAACACCTTAATTCACTCGGTATAAACTACCTTGTAAATGTAGGCCCCGACCATTTAGGAAGAATCCCTGGTCCGTCGGTCGAAATTTTGCAGGAAGCTGCAAAATTATATATAAATCCTAATGTTGTTATAACAGAAAGAAGGAACTAAAGTGCTACAGCTTAAAAACATTGTAAAAATTTATGAAATGGGCGACGCTACACAGACTGCCCTGCAGGATGTAAGTGTTAATTTCCGTGACAACGAGTTTGTTTCAATACTCGGTCAGAGTGGCTCAGGTAAAACAACGCTTTTAAACATTATTGGTGGACTTGACCGCTACACAAGTGGTGACCTTATTATTAACGGTGTCTCCACAAAAGACTACACCGATGCTAACTGGGATACATACAGAAACCACTCAATCGGTTTCATTTTTCAGAGCTATAATCTTATTCCGCACCAGACAGTACTTTCTAATGTAGAAATGGCTTTGACTCTTTCAGGTGTTTCTAAAAAAGAACGCAGAGAAAGAGCTGTTGCAGTTTTAGAAAAGGTTGGACTTTCTGACCATATAAATAAAAAGCCTAACCAGATGTCAGGCGGTCAGATGCAGAGGGTTGCTATTGCAAGAGCACTCATCAATAATCCTGATATTCTTTTAGCCGACGAGCCAACAGGTGCTCTTGACAGCGAAACAAGTATTCAGATAATGGATTTACTCAAAGAGATTGCCAAGGATAAGCTTGTTATTATGGTTACTCACAACCCTGAGCTTGCCGAAAAATATTCAACAAGAGTAGTGAATTTGTTAGACGGTAAAATCATCAGCGATACTGACCCTTACAATGATTGCGATGAGCCAAGGCTTGAAGAAGAAACCAACAAGGTTTCAATGTCCTTCTTAACCGCACTTTCTTTAAGCTTTAACAACCTCAAAACTAAAAAAGCCCGTACCATTTTAACTGCATTTGCAGGTTCTATCGGTATTATAGGCATAGCACTCATTCTCTCACTTTCACAGGGAATGAGCAGCTACATTGACGATGTTCAGAAGAAAACAATGGAATCGTACCCAATTACTATAAGCTCCACTGCTTTTGATGCTCTTGATGCTTTCAGCTTCGATGAAGACGAAGAAAAAAGAGAGCAAGAGCATAAAAATAAAAAAGAAAAAAATAAAAACAGAAACGCTGTTTTTGCTGATTACGGCTCAATTGAAGCTAAAGATATGATGGCTTCAACAATTAAAACAAATAACCTGACAGAATTCAAAAAATATCTCGATGACCCCAGCAGTCCGATTCAGCAATATATCGGTGAGAATGGTGTTGTTTATACTTACGACATTAAATTCTCCGCTTACTCATATAATGCTGACAAAAAATTCATTGATTCTGACAGTGAAGCAGACGAAGATAACGGCGGTGGATTTTTCTCAGGCTTTTCAGCATTTTTCGGTGGCGACTCTGAAAGCACTGCAGGTAATTTTTCAGAAATGCTAAAGGGTACTGACGGTGAAATAATCAGTAGCATTGTAACAGATAACTACGACTTGATTTATGGCTCCTGGCCTAAAAAGTATAATGAAGTGCTTTTAGTTATCAACAGACAAAACACCATTCCTGCAGAGGAATTATATCAATTAGGTTTAATCACCAAAAAGCAATATGACGACGCAGTAGAAAAAATTGAAAACGGCAAAGAGGCTGACAACATAATTATAAATTATGATGAAATTGCTGCTCACACCTTTTATTTAGTTCCTGCGTGTGATATGTACCTAAAAAATGAAAACGGCACATTCACAAAAATAGATGATTATGAAAAATATGAAAAAGAATTAACAGAAAATAAAACAAAGCTTAAAATTGTGGGAATTATCCGCCCTGCTGAAGAAGCAGAAAACAGAACTATTTCTACACCTATTGCTTACACTCATTTGCTTACAGATTATATCATTGAGCATACTGAAAAAAGCGAAATTGTAAAAGCACAGAAAAAATCTCCTGATGTTAATATTTTAAGCGGTACTAAATTTGACGCTTCTTCTGATGAAGAAAAAATTGATGAAGCAAAAAACTACATAAAATCACTTGACGAATCAGGCAAGGCAAATTTATACAGAATGATGCTCTTCTCAGGTAATTCTGAAAACGATAACAATTCTTCTTCATTCTCTATGCCAAATTTACCATCATTCCCTGATTTACCTAATGGAACAATGCCGAATTCATCAGCACCTACAACTAAGCCAAACGGGGCTGGCAATGTAAAGCCGAGTGTACCCGGTTTACCAAGTGTACCAACTACAAATACACCGGCTATTCCAACAACAAACGCACCAAGTGTGCCATCAACAGATGTAACAGAGGCACCATCCACTACTGCTCCGTCAGGCAGTGATGAGGCTACCACTGAACCTACTACAAGCGTTCCTACAACAACTCCTGAGCAAGGAGTTATTGCAGAGCAACAAGGTGTTATTGCAGGTCAGCAGGGTGTTATTGCAGGCCAGCAGGAAGCTTTAAGCCAGGCACACGCTACAATTGATTTGCAACAAGATATGCTTTCACAAGCTCAATCTGCAATTGGTCAGCAACAAAATGCTCTTGGTCAGGCACAGCAAGTAATTGCAGGTCAGCAAAGTGCTTTAATTCAATCGCAAGCTCAGTTGCAGATGATGGCAGGCGTTATGAAGCAAATTCAATACGCTATGAACGAAATGTCGTCTATGACAGAAGAGTCTAAATTAGCTGAAAAAATGGATGAATGGGTTGACAGTGAGCCGGACGAAGAAATGCTTCTTACAATTTATGACCAATATATTGGCGAAGCAACTTATGATGATAATATGTCTGAATTTGGTTTAGTAAGCTATGATTCTCCTGCTTCAATCAGCATTTACACTGACAGCTACGAAGACAAGGACCTTGTTTCTGCTTGTATTGTTGATTATAACAGTAAAAAAGGTGAAGAAGAGCAAATTGTTTACACCGATTACATTGCACTTTTAACCTCTTCACTCACTACAATTATCAATGGTATTTCTTATGTGCTTATTGCATTTGTTGCTATTTCTCTTATTGTTTCTTGCATTATGATTGGAATTATTACTCACATTTCAGTTATGGAAAGAACTAAAGAAATAGGTATTCTTCGTGCATTAGGTGCTTCAAAAGGCAATATTTCACAAGTGTTTAACGCAGAAACATTTATTATTGGTTGTTGTTCGGGACTTTTAGGCGTTATAATTTCATTCCTCGCCCTCTTCCCGATTAACGCAATAATAGAAAGGGTTACCGAAATCGAAAATCTTAACGCACAATTACCAATTCTCGCTGCAATAATTCTTATTGGAATAAGCGTTTTAATCACAATTTTAGGTGGATTGATTCCATCACGCAAGGCAGCAAAAAAAGACCCTGTTGTAGCGTTGAGGACAGAGTAAGCAAAAACCAGCCACAAAAATGTGGCTGGTTTTAATATTTGTAACTTTTAAAGCCCTCTTTCCAAAAAGTCTTATTAAGAAATTTAGGGGGCTTAAATCTTACAATTTTCAAAACATAAAATTTATCTGGTCTTAAGGAAAAGCCTTGTTTTGTTTTTAAATCTTTTATTGCCTCTTCAGCTTTTTCATAACTTTCATATATCCCGATATTAAAACAATGGAAATGCTCTTTTTGTTTCGTTATGAAAAAATGTATTACTTTATAGTAAATCATTTATTTAAACTCCTTTTATACTCTTTCAGTATTTCTTCTATATCTTCATCATTTACTAAATAATTATATTTTTAATCCATAAATGAACATCTTTCATAGAGAACTCATCCCCTTTTGTTTTTCACAATAATTAATCGCTCCCGATATAAATCATATTAACACAAACTATTATATTTTACAATAATAAGCAAAACACTCTTCCGCTTTTCGTTTTATTGTGATATAATTAAGTTTATATTACATAAATTGTATAAGGAGGCTCTTATGCCAAATTTCATCTCACAAATGATTGCAAAGATTATTTCTTCTGGGATAAGCTTTATCTATTTATTCACAGGATTAAAAAGTGGTCTTAAAGGTAAAGAAATTCACACACCTGAAGATTTCAAGCCAATTCTTCGTTTTATTGCTTGCTCAGATGTTCATTTAGACGGTGACGAATCACAAGAAAATGCAGTAAGACTCAAAAATTTAATTGAGGATATGAACAAGTACTCTGAAAGTCAGAGCTACAAAAACCTTGACGCATTAATGGTAGTTGGCGACTTTGCAGGTGGCGGTGCCGAAGAAGAATACGCTATGTTCAATAAAATAGTTAATTCTGTTTTAAAAGACGAAACACAGTTACTCACTGTTTTAGGCAACCACGAATTTATAAATTACCGTGATGTTGACGCAAGTGTAGGCTATGATGTTTACAAAAAAATGATAAATGAAAATGTTGACACAGATATTGTTATAAACGGTTATCACTTTATTGGTATTTCTTATGATGATAACGGCAAAACCTTTAAGGGTAAAACAGCGTGGCTCAGAGAAAAACTTGAAAATGCAACTAAGGAAGACCCAAATAAGCCTGTTTTCGTTTATCAGCATCCACACCCTACTCTCACAGTTTACGGCAGTATCAGCTGGAGCGACTCAGATATCAAAAAGGTTTTGAGTAACTTCCCTCAGGTTATTGACTTTTCAGGGCACTCACACTACTCACCGAGTGACCCACGAAGCGTGTGGCAGGGTGAATTCACTGCAATCGGTTGTGGTTCTTTAGGTGCACTTATGGGCAATTTAAACTACATAGAGGGTGACCATGATGCCCCCGGAAAATCTGCTGCTGCGTGGATTGTTGAAGCAGATAAAGACGGCAATATAAGTCTCAGACTTTATGATGTTGAAAACAGAATATTCTTTGAGAATATAGATTATTATTTTACAGATTTAAGCGACTCTTCAAAAAGAGCTTACACCTGGCATAAACAAAAATCACTTGATACTAAACCACAATTCCCAGAAAATGCAAGTGTTAAAAATACTGTAAACGAAAACAAAGAAACTATAATTTCTTTCCCGGAAGCAAAGGGCTATTATAAAGCAGAAAACTACAAAATTACAGTAAAAGACAGTAATAATAAAAAGGTGTTTGAAAAAACTGTTATTTCTGAATATGTAAGAGCAACCAATGATGATGTAACAGTAAACCTTGGTAAACTTGAAAAAGGCGACTACACAGTAAATATTACAGCTTATAGCCCATACACCCAAAAAGGCGGAACAATAAAAAATACAATAACTGTAAAATAAAAAAGACTTCGGACAAATTACTTGTCCGAAGTTTTTATTTTTAGGATTAAATTTGTTTTAGCAAATTATTCACAGTTGGTCAATAGAATTTAAAAATTTATTTTTCAGTAAATATTGAGTTCCTGAATTTTCTATCCAATCAAATCTTTCCTGTTTTCCTTTATCCACTCAAGCATTGTTTTTGCTCTGCTTTCGAGATTTGGTAAATTATCAAAATCAAAATATTGGAGTTTGAGACTTTCGCCATCTGTAATTTTTAATTCGCCACTAACATTTTCAGCAAGGTATAAAGAAACCACTGAATATAACATATCACCATTTGGGTAAACAAAATAAAAATCTTTTCCTGACAACACAGTAACAAGTGTCATTTTTTCAGCATTAAGTCCAGTTTCTTCTAAACATTCCCCAAGCTCTAACCCACCACCGGGGATACCCCAAGTTTCTGTATCAGAACGGAGATTCAAAAGAATTTTACCATCTTTAATTACAAGAACAGTAGCACCAGCAGAAAGCAGCGGTCTGTGTCCTACAATTTTACGAAGCTCACTTAAATAACTCATAGTTTTTCTCCTTTAATTTTCACATACAATTTCCGTTTTAAAATATTTCTCTTGAAATTCTACTTGTTTCATTATTTCTTCTTTTGTAAATGTCATATTTTCGGGAGCGACAACCCATTTTTCTTCAACATCATCAAGTCTTTTAATTATAGCAATTATTACCCCTGTAAATTCGCTAACAGGTTCATCAACTCCGAGAATATATGCATCTTGTTCTTCACCATCAGGCGCAATAATACCCTCAATATAACCATAGTTCACAGAATAAAATATATCTTTATGTTTTGGGTGATAAGTTCCTAAAGGTCTATCAATAATAACTCTGACTTTCTTACCTATCATTTTAATTTCCTGCCTTTTTTGAAATATATTTTTCAAGTGCTGGTAAATTAGGTTTGAAAATATTATCAGGTAAATCAGAAATATGAAAAAATTTAAGTTTTTCTACTTCTCCTTTCTGACAAAGCAAATCCCCATGATGTTTTTGGCAAACATAAACAATATCAATATTAGATACTTCATCGCCATTAGGATAAGTATTATGCATATGTTTTCCTGAAAATACACCTAACAGAATCAAATCTTCAGCTATTAAACCTGTTTCTTCATAAAGTTCTCTCTTTGCTGCATCTTCAACATTTTCATCCAAGTCTACTGAACCACCAGCATACCCCCAGGTATTATTATCACTTCGTAATTGCAACAAAATGCGATTATTTTCATCGACGACAATAACACTGGCGCCTACCTGCAATAATGGTCTGTGTCCTACAATTTTTCTTAAATCCATTATGTAACTCATTTTTTACCTCACAATCATTTTATCGGAATCGATATAATATATTTTTCATCTTTAAAATTACCAATTATTCTTCCGCCGTTTTTTATCATTATTTTTATAGTAACTTCGTTTGTTTTCAAAGGAAACAATTTGATTTCGTTATATCCGTGTTCTTTACATTTTTTCAACAATTCTTTAAATAAAATATCGCCATAACCTTTACCACGATATTCTTTTGAAATTCCATATCCAAAGTTTCCAGCACCAACGACAGTTTCTAAATATTCAGATGATGAATGTCTTATTCTTCCATATCCTACAGGGATATCATTTATGTATAAGATGTATGTGGTATAAGGTATCCAACCATCAGGCAAGTTTATACCTTTTGAATGATTATCTACTTCTTGTAACCATTTTTTATATTCATTATAGGTTAAGTTATATGCAGGATTGGTAAATCCATTTTCTATATCAAGAATACCTTGAAACATAACATATTCTTGTTCCGTCATATTAACGCTCAATTGTTTCAATTCTACTTTCATTATCGTACCTTTTACCACTCATTCTTTACATAAATCTGCCCATTCTCAAAAAGATAATAAGGCAAATCCCCAATAACTTCAACGCAATTGTCACCTACAAAAAGCGTTACTTCTTCTGGCAAAGCAACTGATGTTCTGTGTTGTGATAGCTCTAATAAATATTGTTTGCTCTCTTCATCTTTTTCAGGAGTACAATTTGTATAGTGGCAGAGAATTGATACTCCGTTCAATATATCAAACCCATTTATATCTTGCAAATCAACTTCGTTGACATCCGCAAGCTTACACGCTTCTAAATCTTTACCGAAGATTATGGCACCTGCACTACCACCAAAAACAATACCATTGTCATTTATGTATTCTGATATTTTTTCAAGCGAACCACTTGTTTTCAAGTCGTGCAACAATTTGAATGTATTACCACCACCAATAAACAAGAAACTATAATCGTTCAAGTTTTTTGTTGATAGTTCTTCGGCACTTCTCACCATATCAATACCTGGCACTTCGATTGCTCTCAATTCACCAGTTATCCATTCATAGCAACCATCATATTTCTCTTGTTTCATTGCTAAAGGAATATAAAGACAAGGTTTTGAATGGTCAATAATTTGATTCAATTTTTTGTAGGCATCTTTCGCCTGAATATCTGCACCGCCACCATTTAGAAATACTTTCATAGTTTTCCACCTTTATCCCATACAAATTTCCGTTTTAAAATATTCCTCCTATTCAAGCATTAATATTACAACTCTTTAGTTTTGCTATAATACTCCACACCAGAATAAGTGCCATCTTTATTTAATCTTCTGTTTTTTATATATCCATCTTTTTTAAAACCGGCTTTAAGCATAACCTTGGATGATTGAGTATTTAATTCATTACATGAACATTCAACTAAATAGTAGCCACTATTTTCTAACAAATGATTAGAAACTGCTTCAAGAGCTTCTGAAGCATATCCATTTCCCCAATAATTATATCTTATGGTATATCCAACATTGCAATAATTGTGTTTTTTTACTACAGTATTAACATCAATATTGCCAACCACTGTTCCATCTTTTTTTAATTCAATTACCCATTTTTCATATTTTGATTCATCTGCTTCGTTTATCCATTGCCTAATACATTCTAACTCTTCTTGCTTCGACAATTTAGGAAATTTAATATATTTTGATAATCTTTCGTCTGTTATTATTTCATATATAGCATCAATATCACTTTCTTTATATCTTCTTAAAATTAATCTATCTGTTTCAATTTTGGGACTTAACATCATTTATTCTCCCCTTTATTACATCTCTCAAAAGTTCTTCGTGTTGCTTACAAAATAATTCTGGTATATTGTCTAATGAAAAGTATTTTAGTTCTAAAGTTTCTGCTTCATCGCAAATTAACTCTCCACCGACAATGCTCATTTCATAACCAATGCAAATACTGTGAACTTTATCTCCATTAGCACAAACACATCGCTATCGGTATAAATTCCGATAAGTTTATTAACATCGATATCTAACCCTGTTTCTTCTTTAACTTCTCGTTTAGCTGCCATTTCAGGTGTTTCACCAAGCTCAATAGCACCACCGGGAAAACCCCATTTATTACAATCGGCTCGTTTTTGAAGCAAGACTTCACCATTCTCATTAAATATGCATCCACCAGCATAAACAATGATAATTTTCTCTTGCCCTACCTTGCTACGAATCCATTTTATGTAATCTTTTTTCTCCATCTAACTCACCCCTGAACATTTCTCAAATTATAAAGTTATCCAAAATCTTTTAAGATCTTGTTTTTCGTTTGGCTCATACACAGTTGATTCATAAACGCCACCATTTTTGAGTATTGTTTTCTCACTACCTATGTTGCCATCAATGCAAGAGATAAGTATTTTTTCAAGTCCAAGCTCCTTACAATATGGCAGAATCGCTTTAAGCATTGAAGTTGCACAACCTTTTCTTCTTTCACTCGGTCTTATTGAGTAACCAATATGTCCACCAAATTCAGAAAGCCAATCATTAAAGTAATGTCTTACCTGTATCATTCCAACTATACGCATATCACTTTTTCGCACATATAAAAACTGCGTTGAAACAACAAAGTCATTTGGTATTGTTTCTTTGTTTTTGTATTTTTTACATTCTTCTATGTAGGTGATTGGATTTTCACATCTTCTGAGTGGACCACAACCATCCATAGAAGAATTTGCATCTAAAAACTCTTGTCTGTATTCACAGATTTGCTCTGCATATATTTCACTTGGCTCTACCAAAAAGAAATCTCTGGCATCAATGTGAATGATATTCCCATTGTTCATTTTATCACCTTGTTTCCTATCCAAAATATGCCCCACAATTCTTGTTCACCCAAAATCTTAAATGATAGAACACACATTTTAAGCGAAGCAAAGCCTTCTTTGAAAAGAAGGAGGACCATTCATTTCACAATTTTACAAATGTATTAAGTTTTCAAGCGAGTAGTAAATTTAATTTTACAACAAATCAAAACGGAATGGTGGAAAATTGATATTAAAATGCACGATAGTGCAAGGCAACGAGGTTAATATATTGATTAACTTCAATTCGTGTCCATACGCTTACGCGTATTCTGATATCAATTCTCCACCACGCTTACGCGCGGTCCCCCTCTTTTTCAAACGAGGTCTGGCTTCGCAACAATCAATTTTTATTACTAAAAATGCTACTTCAATTCTACCATTGATACAGTAAAAATTCAATAAATATTATTTTTTTAATTATGATAAGGCAATAAGTGAGATAATACGCAAGATAATAAGTAAGATAATATGTTCAAAATCAAAAGAAAGATTATAAAAACAAAAATCCCCCGAACAAGTTGTTCGGGGAAATTTTGTTTTTAATGACTATCAGCCTAAAGCAACCATACTGAAAACGAGTGCGAAGAGAGCAACTGTTTCGCAAAGACCAACAACTGTGATGTACTGTGAGAAGCCTTTGCCTGTTTCTGCTAATGCGTCAGCACCTGCAGCACCTGCTTTACCTTGTACGAAAGCTGAAACTGCCATTGCAAGACCGGAAGCAATACCAAGACCGAATAAGAACATAGGGTCTGCGTCTGCGCCCTTCATCTGTTGCATTAAAAGGAAACCGTAAATTGTCTGAGTAAGTGGAGCACCTGCGAAAACTGTAAGAATGAAAGGTGCTGCTTTGTTGCTCATATAACATTTTTTCCAAGCACCAATAGATGCCTGACCTGCGATACCAATACCGATTGCAGAACCGATTGCTGCAATACCCATAGCTAATGCTGTTCCTAATAAACCTAAATTCATAATGAACACTCCTTTAAATTTTTTCTTCATTGAATGGCTTGAATTTATGTCCACTCCAGGACATATCAAGGTGTGATGAAAATTCTAATGTATTAAGTCTTATACCGTGAACGATAACTGACAAAACATTTAATATCATATTAAGTCCGTGACCGAATACCAAAAGAACTACAGCAATTACCATAAACATAAGATTGCCGAGTAACGGACTTGCGAGTTCATTTACAGTTGCAGAAATTGCCGCACCTGCAAGACCAACCGCCCAGAGTCTTATATAAGAAACTATATCTGAGAAAACATTTACCACGCCAAGTAAAACAGAAACTATGTTTTTAAGGCTTTCTAAAATGGATTTACCAATGCTTCCTTCGTAGTTTGAGAATACAAAACTCATTACAAAACCAACAATAACGAGTACTAATGCTACTGTTCCTACAGGAATTCCGCCAATAACAAGTCCGAATGGGAATACTTCAGGATTTACAACAAAGCTTAATACTACATAGTAAATACCAATAAGCTGGAATATTGAGCCGAAATCACCGAGAATTTTAATTGATTTTCTGTTTCGTTTTGCAACTTTAATATGTGCTACAACGAGCTGAATTAAAGCGAGTGTAAAACAGAATATCTGTAAATTTTGTGCAGTGGTAAGTCCGGCTTCGCCGTTCGTCCAGAATGGGTACCAGATTTTATCTTCATACACATTCGAGATAAATGGCACTGATATAGACTGTAACCACTGTGGTAATTTTTCTGCAGGAAGACCGCCCCAGGTACAAGTTACTGTACCCCACAGCACTGTTGAAAGACCAAACAGTCCTAAAAGTAAAAATGCGGGTGGAATTTCTTTTTTAGATTTTTTCGTTTTTATAATCAATACGGCTGCCACAGCAGTCAAAAGAAGTCCGTAAACACCGTCACCGAATATAATTCCGAAGAAAATAAGAATAAAGCCTAAGAACCAACCTGAAATGTCGTATTCAAAATACCCCGGCACAGTACCTAAGAAGTCTGTTAATGGGTAAATAAGACTTACAAACTTATTATTTTTAAGCTTTGTTGGTACATTATCTTCTTCAGTCGGATCACTAACTAAAAGTCCCCACGAATTTTCTTTAGCGGTTTCTTTAATTTTCTGAAGATTTTCTTCTTCAACATACCCTGTAAAATATGCAATAGAAATATTTCCGTCAGAAGATACGCTTTCATCCGCCATACCCGTAGCATAAACTTCAAACTCAATTTCTTTTTCGCAAGCTTTTATAGCATTTTTCATACTCTTGGCAAAACCTGCAAACGAAGAAATTTTTTCATCTATTTCTGCAATACGGTTAGTTTTTTCTTCAATTTTTAAGGCTAACTCCTGATTTGAAATCTTCGGCAATTCAAATCGGTAACTTCTCAGTGAGTCAATAACTTCATCTTCACCCTCAATTCCTGATTTTACTAAAAGGAATTTAGCTGAATTTTTAGTTTTTTCAATACTCACTGTTTTTACTGATTCACCTAATGCTTCATATTCTGCTTTTGGCATTTCGTAAAATGAAACTTCTACGCCTTTTTTACACAAATCAGCAATAATTTCCGGTTCGATTTCGCCCCAGCTTTTAATTCGCTCAAGTTCAGAGCTTAATGTGATTTTTTCACTAAGACAAGCTTTCTTTTCTTCTGTAAGTGAAGCGATTTCTTTTGAAATAGCAAGAACTTCTTCTTTTTCCGCATCTTTCATTTCAACATTTTTATTTTTCTTTTCACTTACGCTGAAAACAGCACTTTCAAGTAAAGAAATCTGCTCTTTTAACTCTTCTATTTTTTTGCCGGAACCCTCTGTAATTTCAATATGAAGAATTCCTAATTTACGAAGCTTTTTGAGCGTATCTTTTTTCTTATCTCCCATAATCATGAGAGAAACTTTTTTCATAGGCACTATCATAACGCTTGAACCTCCATTTCTGAAGATACTTCGTCACGCTGGGCAATTTTGCGTTTTGAAATTTTAGAACGCACAACAGCACTTACTTGCTGGTCTGCCATATAAATAGATATCTTTTTAATGTTCTCTTCTGTTTCGGGGATTTTAACCTTTTCAAACAAGTTAACTCTTTGTGAAGTAGAAAGAAGCTCTTTTTCTAAAAGTCTTACTTGTTCGTCTAACACTTCCGCCTCTAAATCAAGTGACATTGCCTTTTCCATATGATTTGCAGCAATATCTACCCAAAGCGGTGTTTCATATAAATCGTAGTCACCTCTAGAAAAGTCCGCACCCTCAAAGGTAGGGATTGTAACACCTGCAATATTTCCGATACCTTTACGGATGTTACTTACGGTGATTATTCCATCGGGAAAAGCACTTTCTTCACTAAAAACGGCAATCCATGAGGAAAAACCCTTTTCAAGATTTTCTCTTTCTTTTCTTACCGCTATAGCTTTTGCTTCAATAGTTCTTATTTCAGATTGAAGCTGTTGCTTTTTAAGTGTCAGTGTAGGCAAATATCTCCGGTACATTTTAAGAGCATCTTTTTGTACCTTTAACTCATTTTTGGTTAATTTGATTTTTGCCAAAACTCTGTCCTCCTTACTTTATTTGATTGAACTCATTAACCTATTTTACAGGCCAGAATTCATCAGTAAGGTCTGACTTAATTCCGGTTTCATCCTTTTCAAAACACTCTGCTAAAATCTGCCAACCCAAGTCAAGTGAAGCTTCAAGTGACAAGTTAACTGACAAATCCATAAGCTTGTTTTCGAAAAGCGCGCCATATTTCAATAATTTTTCATCCCAACGGTTCATTGAGAAGCCCATATTTTTCTTCTCAATTGTTTCTTTGTAAGATGAATATAATCTGATCATTGAGTCCATAAGGATACGGTGGTCCTTACGGGTTTTACTGTTAACATTCTGCTTAAGACGGGAAAGTGAACCGAATGGCTCAATTCTTCCGCCCTTAAGATAATACTGACCCTCTGTAATATAACCTGTATTATCAGGAACCGGGTGAGTAACATCATCGCCGGGCATTGTAGTAACTGCAAGAACTGTAACAGAACCTGAATTTGCAAAGTCAACCGCTTTTTCGTAACGGGAAGCAAGCTGAGAATAAAGGTCACCGGGATAACCACGGTTAGATGGAACCTGTTCCTGAGTAATTGCAATTTCTTTCATTGAGTCTGCAAAGTTTGTCATATCAGTAAGAAGTACCAATACATCCTTGTCCTGTAAAGCAAACTGCTCTGCAACTGCAAGTGACATATCAGGAATCATCATACATTCAACAGTAGGGTCAGAAGCAGTATGAATAAACATAACTGTCTTACTTAAAGCGCCACCGTTTGAAAGCTCCTCTTTAAAATAAAGGAAGTCGTCATATTTAAGACCCATACCGCCGAGCACAATAACATCTGCTTCTGCCTGTAAAGCAATACGCGCAAGAAGCTGGTTGTAAGGCTCACCGGAAATTGAGAAAATAGGAAGCTTTTGTGAAACAACCAATGTATTGAACATATCAATCATCGGGATATTAGTTCTCATCATTCTGTTAGCGAGAATACGCTTTGTAGGGTTAACAGACGGTCCACCGATAGGCTTCATATTTTCTGTAAGTGCAGGGCCTTTATCTCTTGGCTCACCTGAACCGTTAAAAATACGACCTAATAAATCTTCACTGAATGATACACGCATTTCCTGACCTAAGAAACGAACCTCGTCACCGGTAGAAACACCCTGACCACCTGCGAACACCTGTAAAGAAACAGTATCGCCGTCAATTTTATTAACCTGAGCGAGTGACTTACCAAACTGTGTATTTATCTGTGCTAATTCGTTGTAGCGTACATCCTGAGCTTTTACAGTGATAACGTTACCTGTAATTGATTCAATTCTGTTATATATTTTACCCATTATCACTCACTCTCCTTTAAAAGAAGCTCTGCCCCGGCGCTTATAGCACCCTTGCCTTCATTATACATTTCGTCAATTTCTTGTTCTGCCTTTTTAAATGCATCGCTTTCAAATTCTGTATAATTCCAGTTGATAAATTTCTGACGCATACGGTTAAAGAAGCTACGCGCATCGTCTTTGTTATCAAGAACATATTCGCTACCTAAAATATAAATAAGTTTATCTGTAACATAGCGTTGACGCTCTCTTGTACAGTTTGCATCAATCAAATCAAACGAGTTCTGTTGAAGATAAACTGCGTCAAGCATTTCTGCTTTTAAATAAACCTGATAGTCAGAAAGAGAAGTACCCTCTTCGCCAACAACCTTCATCATAGAGCCGATTTCGTCACCCTCAAGAAGAATGTTTTTACAGTATGCTGATTTTTTAGAATCTGTAACTGTATTATATTTAGACCACGAAATAAGTGGGTCAATTGCAGGATATTTTCTCGCATCTGAACGCTCACGGGAAAGACCGTGGAATGCACCAACAACCTTGAGGGTTGCCTGTGTAACAGGTTCTTCAAAGTTACCACCGGCAGGGGACACGGTACCGCCGATTGTAACGGAGCCTGTACTGCCATCCGGTAAACGAACATAACCTGCTCTTTCATAGAATGCTGCAATATATGATTCAAGATATGCAGGGAAAGCCTCTTCACCGGGAATTTCTTCAAGACGACCTGACATTTCTCTTAAAGCCTGTGCCCAACGGGAAGTTGAGTCGGCAAGAAGAAGAACATGAAGACCCATTTGTCTGTAATACTCAGCGAGTGTTACTGAAGTGTAAACTGATGCTTCACGGGATGCAACAGGCATTGATGAAGTATTACAGATAATAATTGTTCTTTCCATAAGTGAACGGCCTGTTTTAGGGTCTGTAAGCTCAGGGAACTCTGTAAGAGTTTCAACAACCTCACCTGCACGCTCACCGCAAGCAGCAATAATAACTATATCAACATCAGCATATTTTGATGTTGTGTGCTGTAAAACTGTTTTACCAGCACCGAAAGGACCTGGTGTACAGTATGTTCCGCCCTTTGCAACAGGGAAGAATGAGTCTATAAGACGCACCTTTGTTTCCATTGTTTCCTGTGGTGCTAATCTTTCGCTGTAACATTTTACTGCGCGTTTTACAGGCCATCTGAATGCCATTGAAATCTGAATTTCTTTACCGCGTTCATCTGTTACAACTGCAATTGTTTCATTTACTGTATATTCGCCTTTTTCATTGATTGATTTTACTGTGTAAGTGCCAAGCAAATTAAATGGAATGAATATTTTGTGAGTGAATGGTCCTTCAGGAACAGTACCTATATATTCACCTGCTTTTAAAGTGTCACCCACCTTTGCAGTTGGTGTGAATTCCCATTTCTTTTCGGCATCTAAGCCATCGGCATAAATACCTCTCTCTAAAAACCAGCCTGCTTGCTCCGCTAAAACAGGCAACGGATTCTGAAGTCCGTCATAAACCTGACCCAAAAGACCAGGTCCTAACTGAGCAGATAACATTTCTCCGGTGAATTCTACATCGTCACCGCATTTAATACCGCCCGTCATTTCGTAAACCTGAATTTGTGCGATATCTCCTTTTATACGGATAACCTCACTTTTGAGTTTAACATCATCTACTTTAACATAACAAATTTCGTTCATGGAAACATCGCCTGTAAACCTTACTGAGACGAGGTTACCATTAACGCTTACAACCTTACCTATATTTTCGGTCATCATATAACCTCCAATCTTTCTCCATTTATAATGGAGCTGTAAATATTCTTATATGCAGTTTCTCCGCTTTCTAAATCAAACTGTTTAATACGCGAAATTAACTTTAATTTAAGTCCATAATAGAACACAAAATCTTCTGAAAAAGAATCCATAGGTCTTAAAGACTCTAAAAATTCCAATCTGTATTTATTAAGGAATTTTTCAGCTTCCATCGGGTTTTCGATTTCTACCGCTTCGCGCACTGCCTGCTGGAGTTCTACCGGAATAGAGTTTTCATTCATCTCAAACTGCTTTTTCATTTTATCCGCACGGGCTTTACCGAGCACTAAACGCAATTTGCGTTCGCCATCATTCCATGCTTCTACTAAAGAAGAGTTTGATTTCTCATAATCTCTTGATGGCATAAGTGTTAATTTATGAAGCTCTTCCTGTGACTTTTTACTTAAGAAACGCTCACAAAGCTCAGTAAAACGCTCCTCTGTAATAGGCATAGGAACATTTTCCGAAAGACCATCTAAAGAAGGCAGTTGAGATATCAAATAATACTCAGCCATAATTATTCAGCCTCTCTTAAAAGTGCCGTAATTTTAGGGCTGAGATAGTTTGACAACATATCTGTAACAGCCTCCTGGGAGTAATCATAATAAGCTCCACCGTCATTTACGGCAATGCGGAATCCACCGTCAAAATTATCATTTGCTTTAAGAGTAATACCATTTTGCATTTTTTCTTTAAGTCCTGAAACTACTGTGTCTTCAAGCTTCTTTAAATCTTCACTATTAAGAATAACAGTTATGTCTTCCATCTCCGGCTTACTTGTCCACCCTGCAACTGCTTTTACAATAATCTGTGCTAATTCTTCCGAAGAATAAATTTCAGAAACATTTTCACTTAAAATAGCTTTAAGCTCCTTAGCAACGCTTTCTCTGAAAGAAATAAGTAAATTTCTTCCTGCCTGACGAAGTGCATCTTCACCTGATTTTACTGTTCTTGCATTTTCTGCTTTTGCATCAGCCACAAGCTTTTCTGCCTGTGCTTTTGCATCGGAAATGATTTTTTCAGCTTCTGCTTTCGCAGTGTTAAGTATAGCTTCAGCCTGAGTTTCTGCTGCTTCTACACCGTCTTTTTTAATCTGGTCGATAAGCTCTTGCAATTGTATTTCCACAAAGCTCTCTCCTTTTCTATTGATTTCTGTATATAAAATACCAAAATTGATTTTAACATAAATTCACCAAAATTTCAAGACTTTCGCTCGAAATTTTGGTGAATTTCATCCATTATTTTTCTTTAAATGAATTTTTTGGGTTTGTTTCCTCTTTTATTCTGCTACCCTGCCAATTTTTTCAAGTGGGATATTCTCAAAACCAGGAATATTCTCCCTTATTTTTTCAATATCTTCAATGTTATAGTCGCCATTTTCTGCATCAACAAAAATTTCATTCATTTTGTCAAGTGAATAAAGCTTATTCTGTGATATATCGCTGAACTTATAAACTGAAGTATATATTTCACCAAGTCTTATTCCGTTTCCTACCATAAGATTCCCCTTAACAACACTTGTCGGATTAGGTATATATTCCGGTAAATCAGCCTTTTCAATATCATCGGTCATAGTGCTGTATTGCGGTAATTTTTCTTGCCACACTTCACTCTGCCAAGGGGAATTATAAAGTGCTTCCCACATATCGCCGGTATCTGTATAAGCGTGAGTAAACCAACCTCTTTCTAAAGCACCCTCTCTTGCTCTGTCATCAAATCTTACCACGTTTTCACCATGATTTATAATAATATTGTTGGTTACTATATTATCACGCCCACCACCGATGTGAATTGAATTACCCGGAACATTTACTAATATATTCCCATAAACAGTCTGACCCGAAAGCGCATCGTCAAGATAAATTCCGTCAGGAGTAAACTCTAACGAGCCTAAATCAGAAACACAATTATATCTTATGATATTACCATACCATACCCAGCTTCTTCCTGAGTAAATTGCACCCGCATCATCAGAAAGCAAGCAAACATTATGAATATTATTATACTCAATTATATGATTATTGCCTTTGTATGTAATAGCTTCGTGCGGAGAGTCATGCATTTCGTTGTGACTGCAAATATTACCAACACCAAGCAGTGTTACTGCAGGCTGATAGGTCTGGTAAATCTCTGACCAGTGATGAATATAGTTATTACCTGCTACACTGTTACCTGGTGTAAGTGTTTCGGCATCACCACCGTCAAGAATAATACCACCCTTACCTGTTCTTGTAATTTCATTGTTGTAAGCTAAGTTGTTACTGCCAGTCATAATAAGTGCATTACCAGCGACATTTTTAATGACACAATTCTGAATATTATTGTTATCACCTTTTATGACAAACCCGTCATCTCTTGTACCTTTAAATGTTATTCCGTCAAAGGTTATGTAATTTACCTCTGCATTTATTATAGGTCTGAGTGACAGTGAAAGGTCAATTTGTACATTTTCAAAATTTTCTGGTTCCCATAGGAAAAGCAAGCCCTTTTCTCTGTCTAAATACCACTCGCCCTCTGCAGTCAACTCTTCAAATACATTAAAGAAATAATATGGTGCATCTGTTTTTGTACCATAAAGACTTACAAATTTTGGTGAAAGTTCACCTGTTTCAGCATTAAAACTACCAATTGGTGATGAAGCATCTGCCCAGTCATATTTCCAATAACCGAACATCCATATATCATCGAGATTTTCCCATCCGCTGATTCTTTTAGCAAGGTCAGGGTTAACCTTATAAATATCACTTTCAGGGTTACGAATCTCGCTCCAATTCTCAACCTCTGTAAGTGCACCGTCAGATTCTTTTCCCAAACCTGTTTTTACTACTTCTTCTGTGTAAAGATATTCATTATCAGGATATCTTGCAACAGTCTGCCTTACATCATCAACAAAAAGCTCACAATAAAGCGGACCTACATAGTCACCATCGTAATTGTCAGCAGTATGATATGAACCTATAGCACATATTTTTCCCCAATCGTCTTTGGTAAGAGAATAAGGCTCTTTTGTCAAATCAATTACAACAACATTTTCTTGAGCATCTTCTGAAAGTCTTTTTGAAAATTCAGGGTAGCTTTTCACACTTTCAAAATTATCGTTAGAAAGCGTAACACCGCCATTGATTACTGCTTCACCATTATAAGAACAGTATGTAACAGGACATTCCTTTGTGCCGGAATCTTCTTTTGTGAATTCAAGTGACGAAACGCAGTATTCACCCGCTTCTATACAAACGGTAATACCATTTTTATTTGTTTTATCAGTATTTCTTACTGCTTCAATTGCCTTTTTAATTGTAAGAAATGGGGCATCTTTGCTACCATTGTTGCTGTCACTACCTTTTGTGCTTACATAAAAATCGCCTTTAATCATTTTTTCATCATCTTCTATTTCTTTATATGTTGAAAGAACCGGTGCAGGAGCTTTATAATTTTCATATATTATGTCACCTATATGTGTACCGATATAAGAATAACTACCTGCAACAAATCCTATAAAAACTGCAAGTGTGGCAATTGATTTCAATGTTTTTTTACCGAAAATTGCAAAAACACAAACCGCAGTTAAGACAGCAGTTATAACAAAAGTTAAGTAAACAGGAACAATTAAACCTACTAACTGAAACTCGCCCTTACCAACAATTAAATTTATTATAAATGTAACCACCAAAAGAATTATTGCAACTAATAAGGCAGAAAAAACAGAATTTTTTATTTTTTCTTTTTTATCCTTATTTTTTGCAACACTTATACACAAAGAAAGTAAAGCACTACCAAGGCACACAACTATTGCAAGAATAAACAGAAGTGGTGTGTAGCTATAGCAAAGATATTGAAAATGGTAATAATAAAGCCCTATAAGAGAACACGCAATACCAAGCACAAGGCACAATATTTCACAAATTATTTTTTTACTGTTTTTAATTTTTTCCATAACAAAATTACCCCTTATTTAAAATTATACTCTGCCGCATATTTTGTTAAATCCGGCAACAGAAAAGACACGCCCATCATTTTCTTTTATAAAATCTTTGAAATCGTTTAAAAACCGAGACATTATAACACCTTCTACAAATACATTTCTGCATAACTTAAAACTATTTTTCTTGACTCATCTGTCTTGTCGGGGTCTTTGTCGAGTGCGTGACCCGAATTTTCATAAACTAAAAAGTCATTTTTTACGCCTGCTTTTTTAAGCGTCTCTATAAATATTTCAGAGTATTCAAATGGCACAAGATCATCAAGCACCCCCTGAAAAACTGCGGTCGGCACACATTCTTTTGAAACATAAGTTTGTGGAGACATCTTTTTTAATGCATTTTGTTGTGATTCATTTAAAAGTGTATTTTTAGTAATTTCTGTACCACAACAATTTGAAAGAACGCCATATTTCCAATCTTCAAACTCGCCTTTAATACCTATAAGGAAATTCTCCGCCCAACAGTTTACAGGTGGACAGAAAGCACCGACTGCAACGGGTATTATTGGTGCCTCGCTCTTTCTTGTGTAAGCGTAAAGTAGTGACAAGTGTGCCCCCGCAGAAGCACCTGTTAAAATCGTGTTTTTAATATTAAAACCGTATTCTTCGCACTTTTCTTTTATGGCATTTAATGCAGAAGTTATATCATCAAGCTCGTGAAATACATTTATATTTCCAGAAACAAAACGATAATTTATAGCAGCACAGATGTACCCTGAAGAAGCATAAAACCCTGCTTCGTTTTTATAATCGGATTTGTCGCCGTTACTCCAGCCACCACCGTGAATTAAAAGTATAACTCCTGATTTGTTATGTGGGTTTTCCGGAATATAAATATCAAACTTTTGTCTTTCGTGCTCTCCATAAGGTATATCTTTTAAAACAGAAAAATTATTACCCATAATTATTTTTCTCCGAAAACATCTTTAATTGCTTCAAGGTAGCCATAACCATAAAGGTCATCTGGCTCAAGGTAGCTTGTTTCAGTCCATTCATTCCAGCTATTAACTGTTATAAACGGTGCTTTCATAACACCTTTTTTCATTGAATTGTCGGCAAATGCCTTGATTTTTTCACAGGCATTTTTGAAATTTTCAGGTGTATTATTCTCGATTACACCGGGCACAAAGCTATTGAATCTCACATTATTATCCCAGCCGACTGAAATATTCGGATAAAACGGAATTGTAAGATTTTCTGACTCTTTTTCTATTGCTTTTACATAGCTTTCTGTAACATCGTTAAAGTCGCCATCTAAATCAGCAGAGCAACCCCAATTGTAGCTGGTTACAGAATCAACTCCTAAAAATTCGTACATTTCACTTGAACAGGCACCCTTGTTTGAGTCTTCATCCTTTAACCAGTTAAAAACTCTGTCACGCCAATGTACAACCTGAAAATGAAGTCCTGAAAAGCCTGCTTCCTTAGTTTTTCTTCTGAATTCCTCCAAGCCTTTTTTACACTCGTCGCTTGTACCGAATGAACGGATAAAATTGTCTATATCAAAAATCATATAAACAGGGCAACCATCAATGCAATAATAATTTTCTCTTTTAAAATATTTTTCAATTGTTCTGTCACAAATTTCACTGAATATTTTTGGTGTAACAACACCACTCCAGATAACAGTTTCAAGGTCATTGTCAGAATTCCGTTTGTCCCACAAATGAGTTGCATCGTGATTTGCCCACATAAGACAAAACTTCATTTTATCATTGTTTTTCGCTTTTAAAAATCCGTCATTGAGGCAGTTTTCTAAAAATGGTCGGTTATCGTACCAGTACCAGTCATAAATAAACACATTAACACCATAAGAAACTGCACATTCAATCTGTTTTTCCATAACGGTACTGTCCGCTTCGTTTTCATATCCCCACAACGGAACACGAGGCCATCTACAGCCTTTATAACCTTTGTTTGTCATAGCCTTTACAGTCTGCCATTCACCAATTCCGTCAGGCCAGAAAATTCTTGTTCTTTTTTCGTCACCTGTGTATGACGGCCACACAAATGCGGCAATATCGTAGTCAGACATAATAATTCACCCATTCTATGTTTTCTTTGTATGAAGATAACATTATTTATAAAAACTTTCTGCCATAGCATCGTAATCCGGAGATGAATCTACTGCCGTTCTGAAAAGCAATTCACCGTTATAATCATAAGCAGAATAAACAGTTTCTGTATAGTACAAGATACTACTCACCATAGGTGGAGTTTTTTCGTATTTGCCTGTAACATTCTCAGATATAATCAAATAGTAATCTCCGTAATCAATAAATGAATGTGGTGTTCCTGCATCAAAACCCTTTAGATAATCGCTACTTTTGTACACTGGTAAACCATCTTTTTCGCCTATTCTATCATCAAAATAATCTCTACCAGTTTCTTTTTTCTTTTCTATTATTTCAAGATTATCATTTACCACAACAACCCAATCAGTAGGATATCCATTTGAATTTGAACCCGCAAAATCTCCGTCATCTGATTGCGAGCTGATTGACAACACAAATTTATCTTCAGATATTTCCGCTACATCTAAACTGTCAAAATCTGTACCAGCAATTTCACTTGTTTTTAATAATTTTCCATTTTTATCCAGAACAACCATAAAAATATCTGTTGCTGAACCGACACCACGGGTATTTGTTTCCAAAGTTTCTTTTTCTCCGAACAAATAAAAATTACCATTCTTTTCAAAGCAGAAACGAAGTGCATAACCCTCAACACCATCAAGTGATGTATCAAATTGTAACTTTCCTGAACTATCACATTTTATAATACGCGAAGCAAAACCATTGTCACTCGCCCACCCATTTCCACCATAGGAATAATCTTCAAATCCAAGAACAAATAAAAATCCACCATCATCTGTTGCAATCATTGTTCTTATATTATACGCATCATCTGAAGCTAATGTATATGTAGCAAGTGTTTTACCATACAAATCCATCATACAAATATGATGTGTACGAGATTTCTCATTTTCATTTACAGAAATTATTTCTGCTTTTAACAGTCTGTCGCCAAAAGCAGTTATATCTTCAAAAACATTATTTTTAACTATAGTTTCAAACTCACCGGGAACTTGACCGATATGTTCAATACAGTCTAACTCAACCTCAGTTTCCGGCAATTCATCACCCGAACAGGCAGACAAAAAAACACAACAAGTCAAAACAAAAGCTGAAACTGACAATAGAATTGCTTTTTTCATAGTAAATCCTCCTTTGTGGTTTAAGTGATGGAAATAGTCTAACTATAAGAGAATTGTAGCACTCAGTAAAGTGTGTTAATCGTATATTAAACAAAAAGCACTACAAAAAGCGACAGAAAAAGAATTACTGCTGCACCAATGCAAATATATGCGATTGTTCTTTTTTCATTCCATACAAGATATGCATTACTTAAAATTTCTACGCCAAGAAAAGCCATACTAAATTTAACAGAATCTTCCATCACATTAAATATATCTAGTACAAGAAATACTAACGCAAATACAGCTGCACTACCCAAAACAATTTTTGCTATTTTTTGTGTCACAGGCATATCTTTCCATTTAACTTTCATAAAATCTTCCCCTTTAAAATAATCTATTAAGATAATTATAACATATAGCAAAGTTTTTGTAAAATAAAGATTGTTCGTAAGATGTGACTTCATTATTCATTATTCATCAGCGAGTTTACGAGCGACTTCATCATTCATTATTCATTGAAAATCCGTTCTTTTAATGAATAGTGAATAATGAATATTGAATAATGAATAATACAAAACGAAAACCCGTCCACTATCGTGAACGGATTTTCGTTTTGGTGGAGACGGTGGGGCTCGAACCCATGACCTTTTGACTGCCAGTCAAACGCTCTCCCAGCTGAGCTACGCCCCCATGTTTGAAGTAAGAAGTAACAGTGAAGAGTGAAGAGGTGAGCAATACCTATTTACAGCTGATATATTATTATAACACATAGTACTGTTTTTGTAAAATAAAAATTCTTTATAAAAAACAATTTTTATTTAATGAAATATTTTGCTGAAGCAAAATATGAAATAATTATCTACGATAATTGTGAAATTTTCTGCTTACGCAGAAAGTGAAATAAAATTCGCCATCAACATTTACGAAGTAAATATTTCACTGCGAAGCAATTTCACATTACTAAGTAATATTTCACTCGCCGCAAGGCGAATTTCATTGCACCAACAAAAAGGCACCGCCAAAGCGATGCCTTTTTGTTGGTGCCGGTGGTGGGACTCGAACCCACACGATGTCGCCATCAACGGATTTTGAGTCCGTCACGTCTGCCAATTCCATCACACCGGCGTATATAATTTTTTCAACTGTTGTATTATATATGAAATTTTTTGAAAAATCAATACTATTACAAATATTTTAGTCAAATATCGTAAAATATAACAGTTTAAAAACGCATAAAAATATGTTAATATTATAATATAGAATTATCTTTGTTAGGAGTCTTATTTTTGAAAGAAAAAACAAAAGCAAAAACAAGCGGTCTTATAAAAAGATTTTTGCCTTATTACAAAAGGCATTTAGGCACATTGTGCTTTGATTTATTCTGTGCCGCGCTTACTACCCTTTGTGAACTGGCACTACCTATGATTGTTCGTTCAATTACAGGCACAGCAACAGAAAGCCCCGAAAGCTTGACAATTCAATTCATCTTAATGCTTGGCGGAATTTATATTGTTTTAAAAATAATTGATGCACTCGCCTACTATTATATGTCCTCTATCGGTCACATAATGGGTACTAAAATTGAAACGGAAATGAGAAAAGATTTCTTTGGTCATCTTCAGAAATTACCGTTTTCATTTTATGATGACGCAAAGGTCGGCACACTTATGTCAAGAATAACATCTGACCTTTTTGATGTTACAGAATTCGCCCACCACTGCCCTGAGGAATTTTTCATAGCAGGTATTAAAATTGTAGCTTCATTCGTAATTTTAGCATTTATGAATGTACCCCTGACACTTATAATGTTCTCGGTTTTGCCTGTTATGGTTATCATTCTTGCTCATTTTAACCATAAAATGCGTTCAGGCTTTAAAGAGTCACGAAAAAAGGTTGGCGAATTAAACAGTCAGATTGAAGACAGTCTTTTAGGTATTCGTGTTGTAAAATCATTTGCAAATGAAGACATTGAAGAAGAAAAATTCAAAAAAGGCAATTTAGGATTTTTAAAAATCAAATCTGTTGTTTATAAATACATGGGCTCTTTCCACTCAATTAACAGAGTGTTTGAAGGAATTATGTATATTGTCGTTGTAATTGCAGGTGGCGTTTTCTTAATCAACAAGAAAATTGAAGCGGCTGACTATGTTGCTTACTTAATGTATATTTCAGTTCTTTTAACTGCAATTAAGAGAATTGTTGAATTCGCGGAGCAATTCCAGCGCGGTATGACAGGTATTGAACGCTTCACTGAAATTTTAGACATTGAGCCATCAATTAAAGATAAAGAGGGTGCTAAAGAATTAGAGGTAACTGACGGTGTAATTGATTTTAAAAATGTCACTTTCAAATATTCTGATGTTACTGAAAATGTTCTCACCAATTTGAACATTCACATTGAAAAAGGTCAAAAGGTTGCACTTGTAGGTCCATCAGGTAGTGGTAAAACTACGCTTTGCAATCTTATTCCAAGATTTTATGAAATTACTGATGGCGAAATTTTAATTGACGGCACTAACATTCAGAATGTCACCTTGCCATCACTTCGCACTAACATTGGTGTTGTTCAGCAGGATGTTTATTTATTCTCCGGTACAGTAAAAGAAAATATTCTTTACGGACTTCCCGGTGCTACTGATGAAGATGTTTATAATGCGGCTCGTCTTGCCGGTGCTCACGAATTTATTTCGGAATTGCCGAATGGCTATGACACTTATGTTGGTGAACGCGGTGTCAAGCTTTCGGGTGGTCAGAAGCAGAGAATAAGTATTGCCCGTGTATTCTTAAAGAATCCTAAAATTCTTATTCTTGACGAAGCAACAAGCGCACTCGATAATGAAAGTGAGCAAATTGTAAAAAAATCGCTTGATTTATTGGCGGAGGGCAGAACAACTTTAATTGTTGCCCACCGCTTAACCACAATT
This sequence comes from Oscillospiraceae bacterium, assembly GCA_015065785.1. Lineage (GTDB taxonomy): Bacteria > Bacillota > Clostridia > Oscillospirales > Acutalibacteraceae > DTU089. The sequence continues at coordinate 59,970 of SVPR01000004.1, forward strand.
AAAAATGCCGATAATATTCTTGTTATGACAAATGACGGAATTGAAGAAAGCGGCACTCACGATGATTTAATTAAAAAGAATGGCGTTTACGCTAAGCTTTATGAAATGTATAGTAATTAATTTTTACTTTATTTTTAAATTATTAAGGAGTTGATTTTATGAAAAATTATCCAACACCACACATTGATGCTACCCCTGCAGATTTTGCAAAAACTGTGCTTATGCCGGGTGACCCGTTAAGAGCAAAATTTATTGCTGAAAACTTTTTAGAAAAAGCAGAGCTTGTAAACAATGTGCGTGGAATCCAGGGCTACACGGGTTTTTACAATAATACTCGTGTTTCTGTTATGGCTTCTGGTATGGGTATGCCGTCAATAGGAATTTACAGCTATGAGCTTTTTAATTTCTTCGATGTTGAAAATATCATAAGAATCGGCTCTGCCGGTGGTATGTGCGATAAGGTAAAGGTTCGTGACATTGTAATTGCACAAGGGGCTTGTACCACTTCAAGATATAGCCACACTTTTAATTTACCCGGTGATTTTGCACCTATTTCAGATTTCACTATTTTAAGAACAACTGTTGAAAAAGCAGAAGAGCTTGGCATTAAATACGAGGTTGGTAATGTACTTTCTTCAGATGTATTTTATGGCGACACCCCTGAACTTTCAGCCAACTGGCAGAAAATGGGAGTACTCGCTGTAGAAATGGAAGCGGCAGCACTCTTTATGAACGCCGCAAGAGCAGGAAAACGCGCAGGTGCTATGTTCACAATTTCTGACCATTTAGTAACAGGCGAATCACTCCCTGCAATAGAAAGACAGAACTCATTTACAGATATGATGAAATTGGCACTTGAAGCTGCAGTCGAATTGGAGAATAAATAATGACAAAAAGAGTATTTCTTATAGTTCTTGATTCTTGTGGAATTGGTGAAGCACCCGATGCCGAAAGTTTCGGTGATAAAGGTGCAAACACACTTAAGAGTATTTCAAAGTCGAAAGAATTCAATATAGAAAATCTTAAAAGCATTGGTTTTACAGAGATTGACGGACTTTCTTATTTAGGTAAGGGTGAGTTAAAAGCAGAGGTTGCTCGTCTTCGTGAAAAATCAAAGGGTAAAGACACAACAATAGGCCATTGGGAAATTGCAGGTATTGTGTCAGAAAAGCCATTGCCGACATTCCCGAATGGTTTTCCTCAAAAGCTATTAGATGAATTTTCCCGTCTTACAGGTCGCGGTGTTCTCTGTAACAAGCCATATTCGGGCACAGAAGTCATTAAGGCTTACGGCGAAGAGCATTTAAAAACCGGTGATTTAATAGTTTACACATCTGCTGACAGTGTTTTTCAGATTGCGGCACACGAGAGTATAGTTCCGCCCGAAACACTTTACGAATATTGCAGAATCGCAAGAAAATTATTAGTGGCAGAGCTTGGCGTTGGCAGAGTTATTGCTCGTCCGTTTGAGGGGGAGCATCCATTTAAAAGAACACCCCGCAGACACGATTTTTCATTAGAGCCACCAAAGAACACCGTTTTAGACGAGTTGAAAAATAAAGGCTTCGATGTAATTGGTGTTGGCAAAATAAACGATATTTTTGCAGGCAAGGGTCTTACAGAATACACCTACACAAAAAATAATGACGACGGAATGGCAAAAACGCTCGAATATCAGAAAAAAGATTTTAATGGTCTTTGTTTCATAAATCTTGTTGATTTTGATATGGTTTACGGTCACAGAAATGATATTGACGGATACGCAAAAGCATTATCTGACTTCGACAAGTGGTTGCCTGAATTTATAAAGAATATGAAGAGCGATGATGTTTTAATTATTACGGCTGACCACGGCTGTGACCCTGGTGACTTAAGCACCGACCACACAAGAGAATATGTTCCGTTTATTATGTACGGTGAAAATATTGAACCTAAAAACAATGGTACAATCGACGGATTTACATTCGTTGCAGATACTGTAAAAAATCTTTTAATGGGTTGATAAATTATGACAGACAAAGAATTAGTTTTAAAAGCAATTGAGGCTATGAAAAATTCATATTCACCTTACTCAGATTTTAAAGTAGGTTCGGCATTACTTACTGAAAGTGGCAAGGTTTACACAGGCTGCAATATTGAAAATGTTGCTTTTGGCCCTTCAATATGCGCGGAGCGTGTTGCATTTTTTAAGGCAATTTCTGAGGGTGAAAAAAACTTCTCAAAAATTGCAGTTGTCGGTGGCAAAGGTGGCATAATATCCTCCTCTACCCCACCTTGTGGCGTTTGCAGACAGGTAATGCGTGAATTTTGCAGTGACGATTTTGAAATTTTAATTGTCAGAGAAAACGAGAATTATGGCAAAGTATTGCTACAAGATTTACTTCCCTATTCTTTCAAACCGGAGATTTTATCAAAATGAGAATGTATGATATTATAAAAAATAAGCGTGACAATAAAGAATTAACAAAAGAAGAAATTGAATTTTTTGTTAAAGGCTACACCGACGGCACTATACCCGATTATCAGGCTTCGGCTCTCACAATGGCAATTTTCTTCAATGGTATGACCGAAAAAGAAACCGCTATTTTAACACTTGCTATGGCAAATTCCGGTGATACAGTCGATTTGTCACAATTTAAAAATAAAACTGTAGATAAGCACTCTACCGGTGGCGTTGGTGATAAAACAACTTTAATAGTAGCACCAATTGTTGCTTCCCTCGGTTGCATTATTGCAAAAATGAGTGGCCGTGGTTTAGGTCACACAGGTGGCACTGTTGATAAATTAGAGTCAATTGACGGCTTCAACACTTCACTTACTAATGAAGAATTTTTTGAACAAGTTAAAAATATTGGTATTGCAGTTGTCGGTCAGACCGGTAACTTAACACCTGCCGACAAAAAGCTTTATGCATTACGCGATGTTACTGCAACAGTTGACAGTATTCCGCTTATTGCTTCAAGCATTATGAGTAAAAAGTTAGCGGCAGGCTCTCACACAATAGTGCTTGATGTTAAATGCGGTAGTGGTGCATTTATGAAAACACCTGAAGACGCAAAAGCACTTGCAGAAGAAATGGTTAAAATCGGTAAAAATAATAACAGAAATGTGGCGGCTATTATTACCGATATGAATACCCCTCTTGGCAAAAACATTGGCAATTCACTTGAGGTTATTGAGGCAATTGAGGTATTATCGGGTAACGGTCCTGATGATTTGAAATTTGTAGCAAAAGCACTTGCTACAGAAATAGTTGCTCTTTCTGAAAACATAGCCACAGATGAAGCCGCTGACTTAGTTGACAATGCAATTTCAAGTGGCAGAGCATTCGAAAAGTTTAAAGAATGGATTGTAGCACAGGGCGGTAATAAAGAATGGATTGAAAACCCCGATAACTTCCCGAAAGCACAATTTAAAGAAGATATAATTGCAGAAAAAGACTGTTACATTTCTTCTATGAATGCAGAAGAAATTGGTATTTCATCTGTAATTCTTGGTGCAGGTCGCGAGAAGAAAGATGACACAATAGATATGAGCGCAGGAATTATTTTAAATAAAAAAACTGGTGATAAAATAAAAAAAGGCGACATAATCGCCACACTTTACACTAATAATGAAAGCTCATTGAAAAATGCAAAAGAAAAATTCCTTGCGGCAATTGAATTTTCGGACGATGCTCCTGCTCAAATTCCGCTTATTTACAAAGTAGTGAGATAATATGAAAAAGTTTGTGTTGAATTTATAAATTTTTTCTGATAAAATGAAAACGAAAAAGGGGTTAAATTTATGAAAAAGAAAATCTTAATTATTGCTTTAGCTCTTGTTTTAGTTGGTGGCGTTATTGCTTCCGCTATTTTGATTCCAAAAATGAAACATTCTAAAGATTCTGCTGACACAGAAGAATTATACAGACAAAACATTGCTTCGAATTATGAAAACACTATCGAAACTGCTATTCCGCAAACCGAGCTTTACAACGTAATTAAAGAGCAAACCGAAACAAATGAAAACACCCCGGCTACATCTGCGGATACTGTTTTAACGGGAGAAGCAACAAAAAATACTTATGCGAATCCGGTAGAATCAACAACCGAGGATACACTTCGTTGGGTAAAGGAATTTAAAATTGAAAAACTTCCGACAAAAACGACGTATTATGTTAACGAGGAATTTTCATTGGATGGCATTATTGTAAAAGCATATTTGAATGATGGCTCAGTTGAAGACGTTACCCGCGATGTAACACTACTATATATACCAAGCACAGAAATGCCGGGTACAAAAACAGTTGTGCTTGAATACGTTGACAACTTCAACGACTTATTAAACTTATTTACAGACGAATTTGTGATAACAATTATTGAGTCCGAAACAGCAACTCTTGCAGACGAAGAAACCGCACCGGATACAACCGCAACAAGCACTGAAGAAGCTACTGATTTATAAATTTGTAATAAAAAACAAAAAGGAAGCACTTTTTTAGTGCTTCCTTTTTTACTGTTAAAACTCAATTTTCTCTTCAATATATTTAACTAAATCAGCAATCGGGATTCTTACTTGTTCCATTGTATCTCTGTCGCGGACTGTTACACAGTTATCTTCTTCACTCTCAAAGTCGTAAGTAATGCAGTAAGGTGTACCGATTTCGTCCTGACGGCGATATCTCTTACCAATTGAGCCTGCATCGTCAAATTCAACATTGAATTTCTTTGAAAGAGTGCTGAAAACCTCAGTTGCTTTTTCGTTTAATTTCTTTGAAAGCGGAAGCACTGCACATTTGAACGGTGCAAGAGTCGGGTGAAGTCTTAAAACAACACGGGTGTCATTCTTTTCTGCGTCAACAACCTCTTCATCATAAGCCTCAGTAAGAATTGCTAAGAAGAGTCTTTCAACACCTAAAGATGGCTCAATAACATAAGGAATGTATCTTTCATTTGTTTCAGGGTCGAAGTAGTCAAGGCTCTTGCCTGATGTATTTATATGTTGAGTTAAATCGTAGTCAGTTCTGTCTGCAACACCCCAGAGCTCACCCCAACCGAATGGGAATAAATACTCGAAGTCTGTTGTAGCCTTTGAGTAGAAGCAAAGCTCTTCTTTGTCGTGGTCACGAAGACGAAGATTTTCTGCTTTGATATTTAATGAATAGAGCCAGTCACGGCAGAAGCCACGCCAATATTCAAACCATTCTAAATCTGTACCTGGCTTGCAGAAAAATTCGAGTTCCATCTGTTCAAATTCACGAACACGGAAAATAAAGTTACCCGGTGTAATTTCGTTACGGAATGATTTACCAATCTGAGCAACACCAAATGGCACTTTTTTTCTTGTTGTTCTCTGAATATTTGCAAAGTTAACAAAAATACCCTGTGCTGTTTCAGGTCTTAAATAAAGCTCGTTTTTGCTGTCCTCTGTAACACCCTGGAATGTTTTGAACATAAGGTTAAACTGACGGATGTCTGTAAAGTTGTGCTTACCACAATCAGGGCAAGGAATTGCCTTTTCTTTAATGTAATCCATCATTTGTTCATTTGACCAGCCTGCAACAACTGTGCCGTCAAAATCTTCAATTAAGTTATCTGCTCTGTGACGGGTTTTACATTCACGGCAGTCCATCAACGGATCTGAGAAACCGCCAAGGTGACCGGATGCAACCCAGGTTTGTGGATTCATAAGGATTGCACTGTCAAGTCCCACATTATATGGATTTTCCTGAATGAATTTCTTTCTCCAGGCATTTTTAATGTTATTTTTAAGCTCAACACCTAACGGGCCGTAATCCCATGTATTTGCAAGACCGCCGTAAATTTCACTGCCTGCATATACAAAGCCTCTGCCCTTACAAAGAGCAACAAGCTTTTCCATAGATTTTTCTGTGTTATTCATTTCTATCTATCCTTTCAAAAAAGAATCAAAATTTACAATTTAATAATCAGTTGAGAGTGTATGTTCAGTTGAAACTGCACCGCCGAAGCCACTTTCATACATAGCGTAATAAAGACCGCCTTTAGCTAAAAGTTCTTCGTGTGTGCCACGCTCTCTTATTGTTCCGTTATCTATAAACAAAATTTCATCAGCCTTGCGAATAGTTGAAAGTCGGTGAGCAACAACAAAATTCGTTCTGCCCTTCATAACCTCGTTCATTCCCTTTTGAACAAGAAGCTCTGTTCTTGTGTCAACTGATGATGTTGCTTCATCTAAAATGAGAATTGCCGGATTCTTTAAGAATGCTCTCGCAATTGTAATCAACTGCTTCTGACCACCCGAAAGATTTTCGCCGTTTTCAGTAATTTTTGTGTTATAGCCATCAGGAAGCATTTTAATAAATTCATCTGCACCTGAAAGTCTGCAAGAATTATAAACCTCTTCATCTGTCGCGTCAAGTCTTCCGTAACGGATATTATCCATAATTGTCCCATCGAAGAGCCAGGTTTCCTGTAAAACCATACCGTAAAGCTTTCTTAAATCATCACGCTTTACTGTTCTTATATCCTTGCCGTCAATTGTAATTTTACCACCTGTAACATCATAAAATCTCATTAAAAGATTTACAAACGTTGTTTTACCTGCACCGGTAGGGCCAACAAGGGCTACAAGACTGCCCTTTTTAACTGTTAAATCTAAATGCTCCATTAAAGCCTTGTCGGGTGAATAAGAGAATGAAACATCGTGGAATTTTAACTCCTCGTTAAAGGTAAGCTCTTCGCTTGTAGGCTCATCAATTTCGCTTTCTTCATCAAAGAGCTTGAATACTCTTTCTGCTGAAGCCATACAGGATTGAATTGTGTTTGCAATTTGTGCAAGGGTTGACATTGGCGAAGTGAAAAGCTTTGAATATGTTATAAATGTAAGAATACCGCCAATTGAAAAGGCTGTGCCCATATCATAAATAACATTACCGCCAACAGAAAATACGCCGTTATTTACTATTAAATAACCGCCGATAATAGCAACTAAAATATAGCCGACATTATCCATTAAATTTATAAACGGCCCAATTGTGCCTGAAATAAACTGTGCTTTTCTGCTTACTGTAACAAGCTCATCGTTTATATCGTTAAATTCATCCTCTGCAAGCTGTTCCTGACCGAAGATTTTAACAATTTTATGACCTGTGTAAATTTCTTCAACATGTCCGTTTAATTCGCCTGTTCTGTCCCATTGCTGTTTAAAAAGCTTTCTTGAAACCGAAAGCACCTTTAAAGCAATTACCGCTGTAAACGGCACAAGAACAACAATAAATAAAGTTAAGAACCAGTTTGTTATTACCATCATTATGAATACACCAATAATGGTAATTATTGAAGAAACTATTGAAATTAAATTGTGCTGTAATGTATTACTTATATTATCAACATCATTCATTATACGGCTTAAAATATCGCCTTTAGAGTTACTGTCATAATATTTAAGCGGTAAAGAAGAAAGCTTTTCGTTGATTCTTTCTCTTAATTTTCTTACTACCTTAGCAGTTACCCCTGCCATTACATACTGCTGAATGAATGAGAAAACAGCCATTCCGCCGTAAATAATTACGAGTGCTTTAATGCAAGGAAAAAGTGCCTCAGGTGAAATAGAACCACCGTTTAATTTTATTGCTACCTGCTCATTAAGTAAATCTAATGCATCACCTATATAGGTAGGGCCAATTACATTAAAAAGTGCCGAAATAGCACAGGTTATTACAACAATAGCGAATGCCGTCTTTTGCTCTAAAATATACCCTGCAAGTCTTTTTGCGCTTGTTTTAAAAGATTCTGCTTTTTCTTCACCCTTACGGATTTCACGGTATGAAGAATATCTTAATTTTCGTGTAGCTCGTCTTCTTTCAAGACGCTCTAATCTTTTACTGTCGAGAATAGGGGTTTCATTTTTCATTCTTCATTCACCCCCGATTTATCAAGCTGAGAGTCAGCCATTTCTTTATAAACCTCACAGCTTTCTAAAAGCTCTTTGTGAGTACCCTGCCCCACAATATTACCATTTTCAAGAACAATAATATTATCGGCATCAATTATAGTACCAACTCTTTGCGCTACGATTATTATTGCAGAGTCTGTAAGAACAGTTTTAAGTCTTGCTCTTAATTTACTGTCTGTAATAAAATCCAATGCAGAAAAGCTGTCATCGAACATATAAAACCTTGCTTTTTTCACAATAGCTCTTGCAATGCAAAGTCTTTGACGCTGACCGCCTGAAAGGTTTGTGCCATTCTGAGAAACCATACTGTTAAGCTTATCTGGTAATTTCTCAACAAAATCACGGGATTGTGCAATTTCTAATGCCTCCCATAATTCTTCATCAGTAGCATCCTCGTTACCATATCTTAAGTTATCGGCAACAGTTCCACTGAATAAAAATGCCCGTTGCGGAATGTAGCCCAATTTTTCATATACAGATGAAAAATCCATTTCTCTGACATCAACGCCGTCAATTAAAACTGCGCCATCTGTTACATCATAAAAACGAGGGATTAAGTTAAGAACTGTACTTTTACCGCTACCTGTGCTACCTATAATGGCGGTAGTCTGACCTCTTTTAGCAGTAAAGCTTACATTATTCAACGCTCTTTTTAAATTGCCGTCTTCGTCTTTATAATCGAATGTTACATTTTTAAATTCAATAGTGCCCTCATCTGTTGGCTCTGTTGTTTTTTCAGCAACAGTCATTTTTAACTCGTGGTCTAAAATTTCATTTATTCTGTTAGCAGAAATTTTACCACGGGGAATCATAACAAACATAGCCGCAACATTGGCTAAGGCAACAACTATAAATACAAGATAGATTATAAACGCCTGTAAATCGCCCACTGTGTTTGCAATTTCAATCGGGTCTGTCAATTTATTTATCTGAATGTAGCCTACATAAATAAGAACTGCAATAATCAAGAATATAAGAAGTGTTGCAACAGGAATAAGTCCTGCAAAAATTCTTGAAACCTTTAAATTAAGACCGGTTAAATCGTCATTAGCCTTTTTAAAACGCTTGTCCTCATATTCAGTTCTGTTAAACGCTCTTATAACTCTTACGCCGTTTAGCTTTTCTCTTACTACTAAGTTAAGTCCGTCAACGCCCTTTTGAATTTTACTGAAGAACGGAACAACTGTTTTTGCAATTACCAAAGCAATTACAGCAATAACAGGGCAAACAATTAAAAGCACGAGTGAAAGACCGGGGTCCATAATCACTGCCATAATTGTACCGCCTATTAACATAATCGGTACAGCTATTATGCTTCTTAAAAGGGCAATCAACAATTCGCCAATTTGTCTTATATCGTTAGTTGTTCTTGTAATGAGTGACGGTATTCCGATTTCGTCAATATCGCCTTGTGAGAAGGTCTGAACTTTACTGAACACCATTCTTCTTAAATCGCCGGTGAATAACGCAGAGACCTTACTTGAACAGTAACTGTTTAAAAATGAAACAAACATTGCTATTGTGCAGAGAACTATCATCAAAATACCAATATTTCTTATGTAATCCAAATCGCCCTTTGTAATACCATTGTTTATAAGAAATGACAGCATCAAAGGAAATCCTAAGGTCATAACATTGCTTATAGCCGCAAGAATTACAGTAAAGATTGCGAATCTTTTATGAGGTTTTAAAAGTTTAAAAAGTTTAATCATAAAAAACTCACTCCCTTTCATAAATCTTTTAAATACTCATAGATATACATCATAATTATAACACATTTATATAGCGTGTCGCAACAGTTTTTATCAAGAAAGGTGATATTTTTAAAAGAATATTCCACTTCAGGTATTACAGATGTATTAAAAAGCTTATAAATCGCCATAAAAACAAAAGGCAATAAAAAAGCACTATTGACTTTTTCCGGTCAATAGTGTTTTTCTTTTTTATTTAGACCACACTGCATAAAGAGTTACATTTTCTTTTAAAGTGATTTTGTCACCTGCTTCAAATTCTGCTTTTTCAGAATCTTGCTCCAATGACCAACCTAAGAACCTTGAACCCTTTAATTCAGGAGTTGTTTCGCTGATTACAATTTTTGTATTTTCTTCACCGATTTGTTCAATTGGTGTGTTTAAACCACCGTTTGCATCGTAAGTTACAGTGCATTTTGCAGCTTCATCATATTCAACCACAAAGCCTGTTAAGGTCTTTGTTTCAAAAATACCTGCAACTGACCATTTAGCAGTACCATCATTAAGCATTACTGCATAATTTTCTTTACCGCTGTTAAACTTCACTTTGCTCTGGTAATTACTGTAATCCAAAACAGTAACCTCACGCTTTGTACCATTTACACCTAAATAATATTGGTCGCATTGCTTGAGAAGAAGTGAAAGAAGTCTGTTTTCTGAATCAGTTTCAATTTCTGCTAATTTACCACCCTTTGCCTTTGCAAAAGCAGTTGCTTGCTCATAGGTTAAAGAGCTGTCGTAAATTTCATATCTGCTACCACCGAAAGATGCAGTATTAGCAGGAATCATTTTATCAATCTGAATTTCACAGATAAAACCGGTCTGACGCTTATCACTTACAGTTTCCTGCCAGGTGCCATCAGCATTTACAATAACTGCTGTAAAATTACTTCTTGGTGAACCGGTTAAATTTGTGTAATCATATTCTTCGCCACTACTCCAGAGATAAGTGCCGTTTTCTTCGTCTGATAAACCGATATAATATTTATCGTAAGAGCCGTTTTCAATAATTCCGTTAACTATTTCCTGCTCTTCTTCACTTGTAATTGCTACAAGGTGACCGCCCATAAGCTTGCAAACCTTTTCAGCCTCGCTATATGGAAGAGCCATATCGAAAAGTGCGTAAATACTGTTTTCGGTTGTTTTAATTGCATCTGCTCTGCTGATATCAGAAACATCTGCAGAACGGTCCTGATAATTAGGACGGGCAATATAATTAATTCTTGCGTGGTTGTGAGCTGAATAGCCTGTTGCTACAGGATATGTTATAGCTCTTACCGCGTCTGACATATTACCTTCAACTGTATAAATATATTGGTCATCAACATCTACAATAAGACCAACATGGTCAATACAACCAAAGCTACCTGAACAGGTACAGCTGAAAAGAAGGTCACCTGCTTCAACAGGCTTTGAGCCGAATTTGAAGCAATCGGCACCAACAGATGGAAGTATTGAATTATAAGAAGAGCCTACACCTGTTAATTTTGGGAAAACAGATGTCGGAACACCTGCAACATGAGCACACCATGAAACGAAAACATTGCACCAGTAGCTTTGTCTGCCGTACCATCTGCCATATTCTGTAAAGTTATCACCACTTTCGTGATAACCAACCTGTGTTTTTGCTATGTTACAAATATCTGTAACCTGGTCACCTGTAAGTTCAACCTCACAAAGTGCTTTATAGTAGCTGCTGCTCATATAAGATGAGGAGGCGCTGTATTCAACTTTTTTAGCAGCTGCGTTTACGCTGAACATAGGTACTACTGCAAGTACTGCAGTAAGTGCTACCGCAATAGCGCTTTTAATTCTGCTTTTAATCATAGAATAATTTTGCCTTTCATAATTTTGAGTTTTTGCTAAAAATCTTAATATCAATAATATTTATTTCAAAGTTGTTGCAAATTATTACAAAGTTGTAACAATTCCTGCGAACGAATGACATTGTAACATATAAAAAAGCCTTTTACAATGCACAAGTTGCACTATAAAAAGCATTAGTTTTGATATATTTTGCATAATACTAAACAAAAAATTAAGATTTTGACACACTTTTCGTTACATTTTGAAATTTTTAGTGTAACAAAATCAGGCAAAAATTCACTCATCTTGTCACTTCGGGGGGTAATATACTATATATAATAGTATATGAGTTTCAGAAGGCAGGAATTTTTTAATTGAAAATTGAAAGTTGAAAATTGAAAATTTCGGGGCTACGCCGTAATTATAATAATTGGTTATAATGGTAAACTGACTTTTTCATTTATACTAATTACAAATATTAAGATTTAAATATAAAAATTCTATCATTTTTAGTTTATATAAAACTTCAAATGATAGAATTTCTTGTTTCTATGGATAACTATTACAATTGCCGACCGCAGGTCCCACAATTTTCAATTTTCCATTTTCAATTTTTAATTCCAGCGAAACCCTGTTTCCTGCTTCCTGAATCACTTTCCTAATTCAACTGTTCTTTCGTAAGACTTACTTACTGCGTTTATAATATCTGCTCTGAAAGAAGCGTTTTCCAAAGATAAAACGCCCTCGATTGTGCTACCGGACGGACTACAAACAGCATCCTTTAATTTACCCGGATGTTCATTTGTGTCAAGCACCATTTTAGCCGAGCCGAAAACTGTTTCTGCCGCATAAAGCAAAGCCTTATCTCTTGGCAATCCACATCTTACACCGCCATCTGCCAAAGCGTCAATAAACATAAATACAAATGCCGGGCCACAGCCTGAGATTGCACTTGCGGCATCTATTTTTGCTTCGTCGATTTTATCGAGCATACCTGCATTCTGAAGCACTTCTGTAAACTCGCTGAAATCTTCATCTGTAACAAACTTATTACCGGTGTAAAGAATCATACCTGCACCAACTGAAGACGGAATGTTCGGCATAATCCTTATAATCGGGTAATTCCCGCCACACATTTCATTCAAATCGTTAAGTGCAACACCCGCCGCCATAGAAACTATAACAAAGCGGTCATTTCTTTTATTAAATATCGGTGCTAACTCGTAGCAGGTTTTTCTTAAAACCTGAGGTTTAACTGCTAAAAATACAACATCACAGCTTTCTGCAACCTCTTCTGCTGTGGTAACATTCATATTATGCTTAGATGCAAATGACTTTACCTTTTCTGCGTCTAAATCAGAAACAAAAACATTATTACCACCAACTGCATTTGCGGCAGCTAATGCCAAAGCACTGCCCATATTACCGCAACCAACAAAGCCTATTTTCTTATCCATAGTGTCACACCTTTCAACGAATTTGTCCGTCGCCTTTAATTATATATTTGTATGTTGTGAGTTCTTCTAATCCCATAGGACCTCTTGCGTGAAGCTTCTGGGTTGAAATACCCATTTCACAGCCAAGTCCGAATTCGCCACCATCTGTAAAACGGGTTGAAACATTTACATAAACTGATGAAGAATCAACGCCTTTAACGAAAATATCGGCATTTTCTTTATTTTCAGTCACAATCGCTTCACTGTGCATTGTTGAGTGAAGTGAAATATGCTCTACCGCCTCGTTTACATCCTTTACAAGCTTTACTGCGAGAATATAATCTAAAAATTCTGTATCAAAATCATTCTCATTTGCCTTAGTGCCGTCAATGATTTTTTGTGCATTTTCACAAAGACGAAGCTCAACAGGATTTTCTTTTCTGTTGTCAACAAGTCTTTCTTTTACAAGTGGTAAAAATTCATTTGCTATTTTTTCGTGAACTAACAAAACCTCTGCGGCATTACAGACAGACGGTCTGCTTGTTTTCGCATTTTCTATAATATTAAGAGCTTTATTAAAATCTGCACACTCGTCAACATAAATGTGACAAATGCCTGTACCTGTCTGAATGCAAGGCACCTTTGCGTTTTCAGTAACAGCCTTAATTAACCCTGCACCACCACGAGGAATGAGTAAATCTACAAAGCCGACTGCATTCATAAGCTCGTTTGCACTTTCTCTTGTGGTGTCCTGAATAAGATTTATAAAAGTTTCGGGAAGATTTAATTTCTTCAAGCCCTTACGCATTGCATTCACAATTGCATTTGCAGAAGCAAAAGCCTCTTTACCGCCACGAAGCACACAAACATTACCGCTTTTTAAAGCAAGTGCCGCCGCGTCAGAAGTAACATTTGGCCTGCTTTCATATATAATAGCAGTAACACCCATTGGAACGGTTGTTTTTTCAATTACAATTCCGTTTGGTCTTTCTACCCTGTTTAAAACATTGCCAACAGGGTCAGGGAGCATAACAACCTCTCTTATGCCGTTTGCCATACCCTCAACACGCTCTTTTGTTAAAGCTAATCTGTCGAGCATAACATCAGAAATCGTGCCCTTTGCTCTTTCTAAATCGCTTTTATTGGCAGTTAAAATTTCGTCAGTATTTTCTATTAAAGCATCTGCCATTTTAAGAAGAGCATTATTTTTTTCTTCTGTAGAAAGTGAAGCAAGTCGAGTTTTAACCTTTTTTGCCTCTGTTAAAATTTCTTTTGTAGTTATCATAATTACAAATTCACACCTTATGCTTTAAATCTTGTACCGATTTTCTTACCATCAACAATATCATAAAGAACAGCCGGTTTTGAGCCGTTTGCAATAATCATATCTGTCCCTTTTTCCATACAAAGCTTTGCGGCATTCAATTTTGTTACCATTCCGCCTGTACCGAGCGTTGAGCCTTTGCCACCACCCAAGGCTTCAATTTCAGGAGTGATTTCAGTAACAAGCGAAATAAGCTCCGCCTTTTCATCTTTATGTGGGTCTGCAGTGTAAAGTCCGTCAATATCTGAAAGAAGCACCAATAAATCTGCTTTCATACTGACTGCAACTATTGCACCTAAGGTGTCGTTATCACCAACTGCGATTTCCTGAGTTGAAACCGTGTCGTTTTCATTTATAATCGGCAACACATTAAGCTCTAAAAGTCTGTTCATTGTGTTCTGAATATTGTGGTAGCGCTCACTGTCCTCTAAATCAAGCCCTGTAAGAAGAATCTGTGCTACTGTGTGATTATATTCTGAAAAAAGCTTATCGTAAGCGTACATAAGTTCACACTGACCAACTGCCGCAGCCGCCTGCTTTGTTGGCATATCCTGTGGCTTTTCTTTTAAAGAAAGCTTACCAACACCCATTCCGATAGCACCTGAAGAAACAAGAATCATTTCGTGACCTGCATTTTTGAGGTCACTCATAACCTTGCAAAGCTCTTCAACATGACGGATATTTATATTACCTGTGCTATGTGCTAAAGTCGAAGTTCCGACCTTTACTACTATTCTCATTCTTTTTTATTCCCCATCTTCAGTACCCGTTCCGGTACGTTCTTTTAATTTTCCTGCTCTTGAAACTGCCAGGTCTTCCATCATCTGCTCACGGACCTTACCGTTTACATTAAAGAACATAAGAGAAAGTCCCTTACAGCTTCTGCCTATTGCAGGCGCTAATGTAAATACTGTCCAGATAGCCCTTAACATACCCGGATCTGTTTGCGGAATAACTACGCCGTGAGAGTTAAGAAGTGGCTCATATTTAATAGCGGCAATAATAAGACCGCTTAAAATTGATGAAATATTGTTACCAACTAATGTGATGTAGCCCATTGCGGCACTCATCATACCTTCATTACGGATACCTGTTTTCCACTCAACATAATCGTACATATCGCCTGTAAGTGCAGAGTTACAATATCTCTGAACACTGTTCATTGCACCTGCTAAGGTAAGCTCAATTACGATTATTACTAAATTAACAATTGCATTCTCTGTTGGTGAATAACCGATTAAATACATTATTAAGTAAACTACACCGCAGTAAAGGTAGCTTAAAACTGCAAGATTTTTAAGACCGATTTTCTTTGTCCATTTTGTAGCGAATGGCAAAACAAAATAGCTCGGAAGTCCTGTGAAAAATCCTGAAATTGCGGCATTTGAAAGCTTGCCCGTGCAGTTAAGCCAGAAGTAGTTTGAAACATTCTGACCAACCGCCTTACCCATACCAAAGAAGTTTTTAATAAGTAAAACCCACATTGGTCTGCAGGAAGCAACCTGCTTTACAGATTTAAACACGGAGGTGTTGTTCATTTCTTCACGGGAAGCGAGTGGAACACGCTCTTTTAATGTAAAGAAGCCGTAAATTCTGAATATAATTACCATTGCAATAAATACCAGAGCACCGCCTAAATAGATGCTTCTTGTTGGTATTGTTCGTGGCAAATAGTCAACGAAGAACGGGAACAACGACGGCAACCACACGCCTAACAAATCGGCGTAGGTATCAGTTGCTATAAGTCTGTTTCTTTCATTGACATTTGGCGTTAAATTATAAAGAATTGCTGTGTATGCAGGCGAATAAAATGAGTTTGAAATTGAGCCGACATACTTAATAAAGAAAAACCAGACAAAAAGTGCAACCTGTGAAAGTCCTTGTGGTAAAATCCACGGAACTAAGTTTGCAAAAATCCAGAATGGTAATGTAAGAACAAAGTAAGGTCTTACTCTGCCCCAACGAGTACGGGTTCTGTCTAATATAGGACCTGAAATTGCATTATCAAATGTATCTAAAACACTGCAAACTGAGTCTGCAAGACTTAAAGTAACCGGGTTAACACCCTGGAAAGTAGTGTTGTAGAAAAACATATTATTGCCAGAGAAAGTTTCCCAGTTTTTGTCACCGAAGCCTGAGATTATGTAAGCTGCCATTTCTCTTGGGCCTAAATATTCTTTTTCTTGCTGTTGCTTTTGTTTTTCAACATCTTCTTCTGTAATCTGAGTATTAGTGGAAACTGCATTTTCTGCCATAGCTCTCACCGCCGATATTTAAGATATTTTTATTTTAACATACGAAAGCATTCGTTGTAAATAAGTTCAATTTAAAATGTGCTGATTAAAATATACTTAGCTCTCTTTTAAGCTTCGCAACGGGAAGCCCGACAACATTGAAGTAATCGCCCTCAATACCTTTTACCAAAAGACCGCCCTTGCCCTGAATGCCGTAGCTACCTGCTTTGTCAAAGCATTCATTTGTGTCAATATATTCATTTATTTCTTCGTCGCTTAAATCATAAAAGGTTACCTTTGTTTCCTGACTGAAGGTCTTTTCCTTTTCACCCTTTATAATTGTAACACCTGTGAATACTGAATGAGTATTCCCACTTAAAGCACGAAGCATTGAGAATGCATCTTCTCTTGATTTTGGTTTACCTAAAACCTTGTCATTCAAGCAAACTATTGTATCTGCTGAAACGATTATTTCGTCACTGAACTGTTCTTTAACGGCCTCGCCTTTAATTTTTGAAAGATATTCTGCTATTTCTCTGCCGACTAAGCCTTCTTTTATGGTCTCATCGCAATCACAGGGATTAACAACTATATCTTCTGTTATCATTTTAATAAGCTCTTGTCTTCTTGGCGAAGCAGATGCAAGTATAATTTTCACACAATCCCCACTTTCGATGATTTTTCGGTGTTTTTACGAATTTTTAGTCAATTAAATTAAAGAAATGTACTTTTTAAGAGTATTGAGCCCCCACTCGCACGCCATTCTCGATTCTTCGTGCCCCTCGAACTCCAATGTTATGAAATAATCATATCCTGAGTTTTTAACGAGTGAAAGGCATTGGAATACGGGCACATTGCCATGACCTAAAACTGCACCTCTTAAATGAGTGCCTCCACGAGTTGTGAAAAAACCATCTGTTGGAGCAATATTATCCCCACTTTTAATGTGGAAGTCCTTAGCGTGAACAAATGAAACATAAGGCATCAATTTACCGAATGCTACAACAGGGTTTTCGTCTGCACAAAGGAAGTTGCCCATATCAAGAAGCAAACCAAAGTTACTGTCTGCTACGCCTGTCACAATTTTTTCTACTCTGTCGCTGTCCTGACAGAAATAGCCGTGATTTTCCATCATTGTGCGGATACCTTTTGTTTTTGCGTATTCTGTAACAGCCTTACAGCCTTTAATTAAATACGGTAACGCTTCGTTAAAGCCTTTTGTCTTTTTATCTTCATCACGGAAGCCACCTGTTCCGTCGTGACGCATACCGCTTACTCCTAAAGCCTCTGCAACATCTACTTCATATTTTAAACGGTCAATTTCCTTTTCGATATCACCATCACTGCCATAAATAAAATCTGCACCGATAGAATACTGAACAGGAATTATACCCACTTTTTTGCATTCTTCATTTAATTCTTTCGCATATTCTATTTTATCCTGATTTTCAGGAGTATGAATTTCTGCAAATTCTATTCCCTCAAAGCCTATTTCCTTTGCTATTTTAATAAGGTCTTTTTCTGTTACACCATTTTTACCTACAAGACCACTTAAACTGTATGTACTAACTGAAAACTTCATATTACCACTCTACTGTCTTTCCAAATTTTTTGCATTGTTTTACGCCACACATCGTATTATTATATTAGGGGAGGCGATTTTTTGAAGATAGAAGCCATCGGAGAAGAAAAAATACTTGTTGCTCTTTCCGATAAAGATATGAACGAGCTTGACATCACTTACGATGAAATGGATTACTCAAACATTGAAACCCGTCGGGTTATATGGACTATTTTAGATGAAGCAAAACGCTCTTTAGGAAAATCCATTGACACAGACGGACGAATTTTAATAGAAGTAACACCCGGTGATGACGGCGGTTGCATTATGTGCTTTACAACTATGCCCGTCACAGATTACAAATCAAAGAAAAAACTTATTATGAAAAAAGAGGCTGAGCCACTTCTTTTCAGAGCACTTGACGAAAATGCATTTTTAGATGCATTAAAAGTACTCAGAGCTGTTTCCGGCTCCTACAAAAGCTTCGAAATTTTTTCTTATTATAAAAATCTTTATATTGTCATTTACCCCAAAATAACAGGCACTGACAAAATCTCTTACATACTAAGCGATTTTGGTGACATTTCCTTTGGGGAAAACGAGCTTTTAAGCCATATTTCAGAATACGGCAAAATTCTTAAAGTAAATTAAGCTTTAAGGATTTCTATTGCTTTTTTTACATCAGGTGACTTGAATATGTAGCTGCCCGCAACTAAAACATTTGCACCTGCATCCTTGCAAAGCACAGCAGTTTCTGCGTCCACACCACCGTCAACCTGAATATCAACAGCTAAAGCTTGTCTTTCAATTTCTTGTCTTAGTGCTTTTATTTTAGGGAGCATATCTGTCATAAAACTCTGACCGCCAAAGCCCGGCTCAACTGTCATAATAAGCACCATTGAAATTTCAGAAAGATACGGAAAAACCACATCAATTGGTGTATTCGGTTTTACAACGAGTGCCGCTTTTTTGCCGGCACTTGTTATTTTTTTTATCGTTTTTTCAATATCGCTGTTGCTTTCAACATGGAAAGATATTAAATCGGCTCCGGCACTGATAAAAGCGTCAACATAATCAATAGGGTTACTTATCATAAGGTGGCAATCAAAAACAGCATTTGTTACCTTTCTTATTGACTGCACCACAGGAACACCTATTGAAATATTCGGCACAAAATGCCCGTCCATAACATCAATATGAATATACTCTGCACCTGCATCGACAACTTTAGTGATTTCTTCGGCTAACTTACCGTAATCCGCTGCAAGAATTGAAGGTGAAATTATAATTTTTTGACTCATAAAATAATCCCCTTATCCTTTGAGATTGTTTTAGAAACTTCTCTGTCTTTTGCTATTTGTGCTCTTAATTCTTCTAAATTTGAAAACTTCATTTCCTCACGGATTTTCTCAAGAAGATGAACACTGATATTTTTATCATACAAATCACCATCAAAGCCAACAATGTTTGTTTCGCTTCGCTCTTTAGAATAACCCTCTATTGTAGGTCTTACACCGACATTTGTAACTGACGGGTATTTCTTACCATCAATTATTGAATATGATGCATAAACACCATATTGAGGGACAATGAAATCCTCCGTAAAAAACTGATTTATTGTCGGTGAATCTATTGTTCTGCCACGAGCATCGCCGTGAACGACTAAAAAGTCATAAGAAAATTCTCTGCCGAGCATAGCGTTCGCAGATTCAATATCACCTTGTTTTATTGAATTTCTTATTCTTGTTGAAGAAACAGGCTCACCATTAAATTCAACAGCTTCGCTCACAAAAAGCTCAACGCCCTCTTTTTTACAAAGTTCTTTTAAATTTTCGGTGTTTCCTGAGGCCTTAGCACCAAAGCGGTAATTAAAGCCACATGAAAGTGCAGTAGCACCAAGCTTTTTCAACAATATTTCATAAAAGAATTCTTCATAAGAAAGGGACATTATTTCACCGAAATTTATTGTAATCGGCTCTACGCCCCAGCTTTTAAGCAATTCTTTTTTTGTGGTTTCGGTTATTAATTCACCCGGTGATTTTTTTGTAAGCACCTTCTGAGGATGCTCATTAAATAAAAGCACAGCACTTTTTTCTGATGCTCTTATTTTGTCAATTACCATTTTATGACCTATATGAAAGCCATCAAATGTACCGAGTGCAACAGCTAACCCGCCATTTTTTTCACTCATAAATATCTCCTGACCGGATATTTTATATTCTGTATATTATCTTTCGACATAAACTCTTTTAACTGTAAGATTTTCGCTTTCAGGTAAAACCTCGCCCAAGCCTAAAAATTTATTTTCTAAATAAACTCTTATTAAGCCCTCTGGCGTTTCACCCTTAATGCGACTTCTTAAAAGCTCACCGCCGTTTTTAAAGCGGACACCCTGAGCCTTTGAAACATTTATTTCAGGGTAGCTTTTGAGCATTTTATCGACAGGGACAATAATTTTATTAAGTTCATTATTATCTCTGTAGCTTTCTAATTCTTCCAAAGAGATACATTCCTCTTCGCTTATTCCGCAGGCATAGGTTCTGTTTAAAGAGGTCATTGTAGCACCCGTATTTAAGCAGTCGCCAATATCACCAATTAAAGAGCGAATGTAAGTACCGGCAGAGCATTCTACAAAAAGAGAAAACTCGTCGCCCGAAATTTTTTCAACCTCTAATTTAAAAATTTCGCATTCTCGTTCTTCTCTTTCAACCTCTATGCCTTGTCGGGCTAACTCATAAAGCCTGACGCCATCTTTTTTTAAGGCAGAATACATAGGTGGGATCTGCATTATTTTACCCTTGAACTGCGGTAAAAATTCTGCAATCTGTTCTAAAGAAGCAGTTCTTTTGCTTTCTTCAATTACAGTACCCCATATATCTAATGTATCAGTTTTTAAGCCTAATTTAAAGGTTGCTTTATAGGCTTTTTTGTGTGTCGGCAAAAGCTCAATAAATCTTGTAGCCCCACCCAGAGCAACAGGCAAAACACCCGTTGCCATCGGGTCAAGTGTACCTGTGTGACCGCACTTTTTCTCGCCGACAATTCCCCTTACGCGTTTCACGGCTAAAAAAGAAGTCATATTTTCACTCTTTTTTAAAGGAATTATACCTGTCATATCAACACCCTAACGAAGAAGCAATCGCAGCTAAAATCTTACTCTTTGCAGTTTCGTAATCCTCTTTAATTTCACAACCTGCAGCACCTGCGTGGCCACCGCCACCAAGCTTTGCACAAATTGCTGAAGCGTCAATATCGCCCTCAGTTCTTACAGAAACACCAAAAGCACCGTTTTGCTTTTCTTTAATTACTGCACCGACTAAAACGCCTTCAATCTGGCGCGGAAGTGCAGTTATAGGGTAACACTCGTGCTCATTTGAGCCACTTTGCTTATACATTTCCTGAGTTATTGTAATAATAGCGCATTTTTCATCAAAATGATATTCAAGTGTTTTTCTTGCTAAAAGCTCAAGCTCTAAAAAGCTTTTTGTTTTAGTTTCAAACATAAGCTTATTTATCATTTTTGTATTAACGCCAATCTCAACAAGCTCTGCAACTGCTCTGAATGTTTTCGCATTTGTGTTCTGATAGCGGAAACAACCCGTATCAGTAGAAATACCTGTATAAAGACAATTTGCAATATACTCGTCTATTTCTACCCCGAGTTCTTTAATAACTTCAAATACGATTTCACACGCAGCCGCCCTGTTTTCTAAAAGAAGCTTTTCAGCAAAATATGCGTTTGACATATGGTGGTCAATGCAAAGATTAATCTTTTCACCATATTCATCTGCCAAATCACCTAAAAGATGTGTGTCAGCAACATCTACTGCGATGATGTAAGGATTTTCACCCACATCATCACAAGTAAATTCATCTGACATATAAGAAAAATCTTTTGATAATTCATCTGAGCATCTGAATGCTCTTTTCTTGCCCATCCTTTTAAGTGCAGCCATCAACGCAAATGCACTGCCCAATGTATCACCATCAGGGTGCTCGTGTGATAAAACAAGAAAATTATCATTTTCTTTTAAAAGCTCCACACATTGTTTTAAGTCAATAACCATATCTGACATCCTTTTATTCTGACGAAAATCAGTCGTCTTCTGATGAATTTTCTACTAAGTCTTCTAATCTTTTCGCAATATTCATACCGTATTCAATAGAGTCATCGGCAATAAACTTTAATTCTGGTGCTTTTCTCAAGCGAAGTCTTTTGCCAACCTCTCTACGAATAAGTCCCGAAGCATTTGTGAGTGCTTTAACTGCCTGCTTTGCAACATCAAGTCCCTCAATTGCACTTACATAAACCTTTACATAAGAAAGGTCAGCAGTAACCTCTGCTCTTGAAACACTTATAAGATGCTCAGAGAGTCTTGGGTCCTTGAGTTCTCTTATAACTGCGGCAAGTTCTCTTTTAATATCCTCTGCCGCACGGTCTTGTTTATATGTGCTCATTTTAAATTCTCCTTTCGTAAGCTTTTAACTTACAGAGAAAATCAGTCTTTGTATTCTTCAACGATATAAGCTTCTAAAATGTCGCCCTCTTTAATATCGTTGAATCTTTCAAGTCCAATACCACATTCGTAACCTGTTGCAACCTCTTTAACATCATCCTTAAATCTTCTAAGAGATGCGATTTCGTCTTCAGAAATAACAATACCGTCACGAACAACACGGATTTTTGAGTTTCTTGTAATTTTACCGTCTATAACATAAGAGCCTGCAATCATACCTGAAGATGAAAGCTTAAATACGCTTCTTACCTCTGCTTTACCCATTTCAACATCTCTGTATTTAGGTGCAAGCATACCCTTGATAGCAGCTTCGATTTCTTCGATACAATCGTAAATAACTCTGTACATTCTCATTTCAACGCCGTCACGCTCTGCGTTTGCTACTGCAACTGCATCAGGACGGACATTAAAGCCGACAATAATTGCATTTGATGCGTTAGCGAGCATAACATCTGATTCGTTAACTGCACCAACACCACCGTGGATAACTCTTACTCGTACTTCATCGTTAGAAAGCTTTTCAAGGCTCTGGCGAACTGCCTCAACTGAACCCTGAACATCTGCCTTAACAATAATATTAAGGTCTTTAAGCTCACCAACATTGATTGAGTCAAAGAGTGTATCAAGTGTAACTTTCTGGAATGACTTGAACTGTTCCTCTTTATTGTGTTGTTTTCTTTGTTCAACAAGCTCTCTTGCAAGTTTTTCATCAGATACGCAGTCGAACTGGTCGCCACCTATCGGAACCTCTGCAAGACCTGTAATTTCAACAGGAACTGATGGACCTGCTTCATTAACCTTTCTGCCCTTATCGTCTGTCATAACACGAACTCTACCAACCGCAGTACCTGCAACGATAATATCACCTGTTTTAAGAGTACCGTTCTGAACAAGCAATGAAGCAACAGGACCTCTGCCCTTGTCAAGTCTTGCTTCAATAACAATACCTTTACCTGCTCTGTTAGGGTTAGCTTTTAATTCTTTCATTTCTGCAACCAAAAGAACAGATTCGAGAAGCTTATCAATATTCATTCTTGCTTTTGCAGAAACAGGAACGCAAATAACATCACCGCCCCATTCCTCAGGAATGAGCTCATGCTCTGTTAATTGTTGCATAATTCTGTCAGGTGAAACATCCGGCTTATCCATTTTGTTGATAGCAACAACAACACTGACGCCAGCAGCTTTTGCGTGGTTAATTGCTTCAATTGTCTGTGGCATAATACCGTCGTCTGCTGCAACAACTAAGATTGCAATATCGGTAGCCATAGCACCACGGGCACGCATTGCTGTGAAAGCGGCGTGACCAGGTGTGTCAAGGAATGTAATTTCCTGACCGTTAAGATTTACTCTGTAAGCACCTATATGCTGAGTAATACCACCAGCCTCTGTTTCTGTAACAGATGTGTTTCTGATAGCATCAAGAAGTGATGTTTTACCGTGGTCAACATGACCCATAACAACTACAACAGGACTTCTTGGAAGAAGGTCTTTTTCATCATCCTTACTATCATCAATAATTCTGTCTTCAATAGTAACAACAACCTCTTTTTTAACCTTTGCACCAAGCTCTGTTGCAACGATTTCTGCTGTGTCATAATCTATTATTTCATTAACTGATGCCATTACACCAAATGAGAAGAGCTTTTTAATAACCTCGGCAGCAGTTCTTTTAAGCATTGCAGCAAGGTCACCTACGCTGATTTCTTCAGGAACTGTAATAACAAGAGTTTTCTTTGCTCTTTCTGCTTCAATTCTCTTGAGTCTTTCAGCTTCAGTTTCTTTTTTGCCTGAACGCATACCTTGTTTTCTGTATTGCTGACTTTTTTGCTTTAACTTCTGCTTTGTAGCATTATTGTCATTCATTGAGTGTGCAGGAGCAATGTTTTCATACTTTTCATTGTACTTTTCAAGCTCAACATTGTTAGCTCTTGTATCAATGCTGACTCTTTCGCCCTTTGTTCTTGATTGCATCGGGCCATCGTCTTTTTTCTTTTCCTTTTTCTTGAAAGGATTAAGATTTGGCTCCTGATTAGGCTTCTTTTCAGGTGCTTTTTGTGCTTCCTTATTAGTCTTTTTATCATTAGCCTTATTATCTTTATTCTGATTTTGCTTTGCAGGAGCTTTAGCTTCCTCTTTCTTTGCAGGAGCTTTTTTATTTTCTTCTCTTTTATCTTCTGCCTTTTTAGGTGCTTCTTTCTTTTCTGACTTTTTCTCGTCAGCCTTTTTAGCCTCTGGCTTCTTTTCAGCAGGCTTCTTTTCAACCTTTTTAACAGGTTTTTGCATTGCGAAATATTCGTTGAAGCTTTCCACCTGATTTTCTTGTGTTAAAACATCGAAAATAATATCAAGCTCTTTACCCTCAAGAGCAGATTGATTTTTCTTTGGTTCATCGAAGAACTTTAAAAGAAGGTCTGTAATATCTTTCGCGGATTTTTCGAAGTCTTTTGCAACTTCGCCTAATTTGTATTTAACTACCATATTATACCTCCCTGAACATGGTTTCTAATTTTTCTTTAAATGATTTGTCGGTAACTGAAAATACAGCGGATTTTTTACCTATTCCATTATAATAATCTGCCATTAAAAATGGTGACTCTATAACCGGAATATTTCTATTACCATAAGTAGCGGCGTGTTTAATTTCATTTTTTAATCTCTCAGAAGCATCACTTGCGAGTATTAAAAGTTCTGATTTATCTTTTACAATGCTTTCAATTACACTGTCGTGACCTATTTGTAGTTTACCCGCTTTTCTTGAAAGTCCTAAAAAATTCATAATATCTTTCATTTCCATACCCTCAAAACTCCTTTAAAAATCAAAGCTCTGACAACATTTGTTTATAAACATCCTCAGAAATCTGAGTGCTGAAGGATTTTTCAAGGCGTTTAGACTTTTGTGCTTTTAAAAAGCACTCTTCGCTATGGCAAATATATGCGCCTCTGCCTGATTTTTTACCGGTTAAATCTACGCTGATTTCACCCTCAGGGCTTTTGACAACTCTAATGAGCTCTTTTTTAGGCTTCATTTCGCCACAGCCAATGCATTTTCTTAATGGTATTTTCTTTTCCGCCATTTTTACCACCACAACGCCTTTTACTGACTTCAAGGCATTGCCTTTCTTTATTTTAAATTACTGATTTTGTGGAACATAAAAACCACTTTCAGGTTTAATATCAATCTTCCAGCCTGTAAGTCTTGCAGCAAGACGAACATTCTGACCCTTGTTACCAATAGCGAGTGAGAGCTGAGTATCAGGAACAGTAACATGACAAGCCTTTTCCTGAGCTTCATCAATTTCAACGCTTAAAACTTCTGCCGGAGCGAGAGCAGCTGCAATGAACTTTGCAGGGTCTTCGCTGTAAACAACAACATCAATTTTTTCACCGCCGAGTGACTCAACAATAGTAGCAACTCTCTGACCTTTAGGACCTATGCAAGCACCTATCGGGTCAACATTTTCGTCTTTAGAGAAAACTGCAATTTTTGTTCTTGAGCCTGCTTCACGGGAAACTGACTTAATTTCAACCAAGCCCTCGTAAATTTCAGGAACCTCTGTTTCAAAAAGGCGTTTAACAAGACCGGGATGTGTTCTTGAAATCATAGCCTTTGGACCTTTTTCTGTATCTCTTACATCAACGATGTAAACCTTTACAAGCTGACCGTCTTTAAATTCTTCATTTGGTACTTGCTCACCCTTTGGAAGAATTGCTTCTGCTTTACCAATTTCGAGTGTAACATTACCTGTTTTAGGGTCAACTCTCTGAACCTTACCTGTAACTAATTCTTGTTGCTTGCTCTGGAATTCTCTTAAAACAAGACCGCGTTCTGCGTCACGGATACCCTGACGGATAACATTCTTTGCAGTCTGAGCAGCAATTCTACCGAATTGCTTTGTTTCGAGAACAACCTCTACAACATCGCCGACAAGTGCATTTTTCTTGTATTTTACTGCATCCTCCTGACAGATTTCTGTCATTTCGTCCTGTACCTCTTCAACAACTGTTTTCTTTACATAAACGCGAAGTTGATTTTTTTCAGGATTACAGTCACAGAAAACTACATCTGCTCCGCCGTAATCTTTTCTTACTGAAGTAACGATAGCTGTGCAAACCTTTTCAAGAAGAAAGTCTGCAGGAATACCTTTTTCTTTTTCAAGCATAAGAATTGCTTCAAAAAACTCTTTGTTTTGTGTTGATTTTTTTCTTGGTGCCATTTTTCCAATCAATCCTTTCGATTTTTATATAGTAAAAATTTTATAAACCAATTTAAGCTGCGAGAGTTAAAACTCACATATTGAAATCGTCTAATTTAACAAATGCGATTTCTTTCTTTTCAGCAGTCATTTCAATTTCATCCTCAAGTAAAATTGTAACTGCACCTTTATCGTAGCCTGTGAGCACACCGTTAAATTCGCGTCTGCCGTCACAAGGACGAATAAGTCTTAAAATAACATTTTCACCCATTGCATAATCAAAATGAAAATCTCTTGTTAATTTTCTTTCAATACCGGGGGAAGAAACCTGTAAATTATATTGACGGTCGATTAAATCGGCATCATCAAGCGGTTTGTCAATAGCGTGGCTCATATTAACACAATCGTCAATGCCAACTCCATCCTCTTTGTCGATTATTATTCTCAAGTAATAATTTGCGCCCTCTTTCTCAAAGCAAACATCCCAGAGAATAAGTCCTAATTCATCGGCAAAGGGCTTTACTAAATCCCAAACAAGTGAAACAGTATTTTTTGCCATACAAAACACCTCTTTTCACATTTTAAAAGTTTTTACAAATAAATGTGAGAGCAGGTTCTCCTGCTCTCACTCCTTGTTTGTATTCGTACGGGTTGATTATAGCACACTTTATTTGGATTTGCAATAGATTTTATAAAATTAAAAATTAAGAATTAAAAATTAAAAATTGAAGAAGTCCTAAGGAAACAGGAAGCAGAAAACAGGAAACAGAGTTCGCTTCGCTCAAGTGCTGAATGCTGAGTGCTGAATTTCGGAAGTCCTGCGGACTTGATTATATTTAATTGAATAAAAACAACTAAGTTCTATCATTTTTAGTTAATACAAACTTTAAATGTTAGAACTTATCTTTTTTGTTATTGAATTATAATGCAACGCAGTTCCAAAATTCTGCATTCTGCACTCTGCATTCTGCATTCTTATAATTGCGTCGCAGACCCTTCAATTCCGAATTACGCATTACGAATTCCGAATTATAATTCCTGTTTCCTGTTTCCCTGAGCAAAGCGAATCACTGAACGCCATATTTCTTTTTCTTTCGCTCCATTTTAAAAAATTCTTTTTCCGTCATAGGTTGATTTTCAAAATCCATTGTCTTCCCCCACATAATAACTATTTTACTTTCAAAAACCGCCTTAAGACTATTATATTAAACACACGATTTTTTGTCAATCTTTTCTGCCAAAATATGCGGGGTTTGCGTGTTTTTTCACTTTTTCCCTTGCAAAATACTCCAAATCATCAACCGTATCTTTTTTCAGTTTCTCAAGAGCTTCATCACTGATTTTCACATAAATGCACCTAAGGCAATTTCCGTTTTCATCATGTGGCACCTCCGAAAGGAAACATTTCCCATCATTTTGATATACACAAAATTTATTTTGACATCTCATAAAATCACCTACAGTATGTTTCTAAATATTGACATTCAGTGAGTGTCAATATTATATAGATAATAACATATAATCTTTTTATTGACAAGCACTAAATGTCAAAAAGGAGATTTTTATGTTTATAAATAAAACACCTGATGGCTTAAATAATATTTGTGGTAAAAACATCTCATTTTACCGAAACCTAATGAAAATTTCACAGCGAGAATTGGCAGAAAAGCTTCAATTAGTTGGATTGGATATAGATAAAAACGCAATTCAGCGAATAGAGTGTGGAAAAAGATTTGTTACAGATATCGAAATAATAGGTTTCACAAAAGTTTTTAATGTTTCTTTTGAAGACCTTTTAAAAGAGTAGGTTTAATTTTTATTGCTTTGTAAATGCATAATATGTAGATGTATTCATATTAGCAACATCTAAGTATGTGTCATCTTCTAAAACAAAGCCAAACCATGGAACTAAAGGCTTCTCTATATCTCTTTCTTCACCCGAAACAACCATTTTGTCATATCTTATATCAAATACAACAAAATTGCTTTCGTCATATAAATCACTTCTGTCAAAAAGCTCTTCCACTTCATCCTTTGTAACATAATACTCACTTAACTCTTTGGTGACATATTCAACAGCTTCTTCTCCTCTGTACACCTCATATTCACCGGAATAGTAATTATCAGTATGGTCATCGGGATTCTGGTACCAATCTATTCTTTCATCAGTAAAAATCACTTCTGAACCATCACCTGCAATCCAGGTAGTATTTGCCACTAATGAATTGCTGTTTTCATAATTTTTTGCAGGTTTAAAAGCAGAGGCAATTACTATAACTAACACCACTGCTAAAACTGCAAGTATTATTTTCTTTTTATCCTTTTTCTTACCCACATTACTTACAGGCTGCTGTGTAAAATTACCCGGTTGAACTGCGTTGTTATACACATCAGCTTGTGTAGTACCGGTGGCTTTTGTTTCATACATAATAAACACTCCCATCTGAATATCTGAAAACAATTTTAATTTTTCAAAACAACTATATTTTATAATAACCTACATAAGAATACAAGATTCAATGCAAAAGTGGCTTTAAAAAATTTAAAAGTGTGCATTAATACTTTTGAATTATTTCATTTTCATTGCTTTCTTATTATTTTTTTACCAAGAAATTATACACATTATAGGCGCAAAAATCAATACACTTTTTAGATGTATTATAAAATTATCTGTGGTGATAGTTATGTACTACAAACGCATTCGTGAATTAAGAGAAGATAATGATAAAACACAAAAAGAAATTGCAGAGCTTTTAAATACAACTCAACAGCATTATAGCCGAATAGAAAATGGCGCAACAGAAATAACCGCCGATAGAGTTGTAATATTAGCAAAGTTTTATAATGTAAGCACCGATTACATTTTAGGCTTAAAGGATACACAAAAAGATTAAACACACCTAACCACTATGGTTAGGTGTGCTTTTGTTTTTCTGACACTCAAATTAAATTAGTTAGTACATTCCACGGGCTATTGACCAAAGGTCTGCCCCTACAATTTTTAAAATTAAAAATTTCGGAAGTCCTGAGGAAACAGGAAACAGGGTTCGCTTCGCTCAAGTGCTGAGTGCTGAATGCTGAGTGCTGAATTTCGGAAGTCCTGCGGACTTGATTATATTTAATTGAATAAAAACAACTAAGTTCTATCATTTTTAGTTTACGAAGAACTTTAAATGATAGAACTTAGTTGTTTTTAGCAAAGCTATACCTTCTTTGAAAAGAAGTACATTATAGCAATTACTTTTTTCTCTCATTTCTTCTTTATTATTTATTCTTCATTCTTTATTCTTTAAAAATAAGACTACACCCTATCAATTAAACTATAAATGATAGAATGTAGTCTTTTTTATTCGTTTTTAATTATAATCAAGTCCGCAGGACTTCCGAAATTCTGCATTCTGCACTCTGCATTCTGCATTCTTATAATTGCGTCGCAGACCCTTCAATTCCGAATTACGCATTACGAATTCCGAATTATAATTCCTGCTTCCTGTTTCCCTGAGCAAAGCGAATCACTGAACGCCATATTTCTTTTTCTTCCGTTCAGTTCTTCTCTTAATCGCTTCTTTTTCGGCTTTTTCTTTAGCTCTTTTTTTCTTTTCGGCTGCTCTTTGTCTTAACATTAAGTTAATTCTGAAAAGAACTATTGTACCGCCGACAACCTGAACAACATCGCATTTTGTTGCTTCAGAGATTTTAGAAGCAATTTCTTTTGGTGTTTCAGGTGAGCTCTCTAAATGAACTTTAACCTTAAAAAGCTCACGGGTATTAAAGGTATCTTCTATCTGGGCGATTACAGCATCTGTAACACCCTCTTTACCGATTTGAAAAATCGGGTCTAATCCATTTGCTTCTGCTCTTAATTGAGCACGCTGTTTGCTATTTAACATAATATTAACTCCGTTAATTTTAATTGAAAATTGAAAGTTGAAAATTGAAAATTTCGGGACCTGCGGTCGGCATTATAACTTATATAAAGTTTTTTGGAGTACTTGCATACTTGCCACTTGCACACTTGCAACTATTACAATAGCAACGCAGTTCCTAACCTCTTCACTATTCACTCTTATCTCTTACCTCACTTTGATTGCAAAGCAATCAAAGTGACCATTTCGCTCCGTCAGGTGTATCTAAAATCTTAACACCTTTAGCTGTTAATTCATCACGGATTCTGTCTGCCTCTGCCCAGTTTTTATTTTTCTTTGCTTCTGCACGAAGAGCTAATTGCTCTTCTACATATTTGCTGAAATCTGCATCGACTGCAGGGGCAGCAGCTTCTTCTTTTTTGCTTTCTTTTACTTTTTTGGCTTCGTCTAAAAGACTTAAGGATAACACCTTATCGAAATCAGCAAGTAATGCTAATTTTGTTTTGTCGTTTGTTTTTGCCTTTAAAACATCATAAAGCACAGTAACACCTAAAGAAGTGTTAATATCATTATCAAGTGCAGCTTTGAATTTTTCTGTTAATTCTTTTACTGCGTTCTCGTCAATAGAATCTGCTTCATTTTCTTTTAAAGCGGCAATTTTTGCAATTAATTTATCGAATGCACCCTGAGCATTCTGGAGATTTTCATAAGAAAATACAAGAGATTTTCTGTAATGTGACTGAAGGCAGAAAAATCTGTATGCTAATGGGTTGTAGCCCTTTTCTTCAAGTAAAGACACAGTTAAAAATTCGCCTGTTGATTTACTCATTTTACCACTGTTTGTGTTAAGATGAAGCACATGGAACCAATAATTACACCATTTGTGGCCAATGTAAGCCTCACTTTGTGCAATTTCGTTTGTATGGTGTGGGAAAGCATTATCAATACCGCCACAGTGAATGTCCAAGCGTTCACCTAAATGCTTTAAGCTGATTGCAGAGCATTCAATGTGCCAACCGGGGTAACCAACACCCCATGGTGAATCCCATTTTAAAGCCTGTTCTTCAAATTTTGATTTTGTAAACCACAAAACGAAGTCATTTTTATTTCTTTTGTTATTATCTTCTTCAACACCATCACGAACACCAACCATAAGCTCTTCGCTGTCGTGCTTGTTGAAAACATAATATTCGTCTAATTTTGATGTATCAAAATAAACATTGCCACCTGCAATATAAGCGTAGCCTTTTTCTAAAAGACCACTAACCATTGTAATAAATTCTTCAATACAATTTGTTGCAGGCTCAACAACATCAGGCTTTTTAATATTAAGCTTTTCGCAGTCTTTAAAGAATGCATCTGTGTAAAATCTTGCTATATCCATAACAGATTTATTTTCTCTTTTTGCACCCTTAACCATTTTATCTTCACCTGTGTCGGCATCAGAAGAAAGGTGCCCAACATCAGTAATATTCATTACACGCTTAACATCATAGCCGGCGTAGCGGAGATATTTTTCTAAAACATCTTCCATAATATAGCTACGAAGATTACCTATATGAGCAAAGTGGTAAACAGTAGGACCGCAGGTGTACATATTTACCTTGCCAGGCTCATTTGTAATAAAATCTTCTTTTGTGTGTGAAAGTGAGTTATAAAGCTTCATTTTGTCCTCCACTTATTATTTAGAGAAATCAATAATTTTGATTGATTGTTTAACATAAATAACACCTGAAATTACGCAAAGAACTGCAGTAATCCATAAAAGTGCATTTGAAACTATACTTAATGGGAAGCTTTCAGGTAAAATACCGCTATCATAAAGCTCCGCCATAATCATAATTAAAATTGAGAAAACCATTTGTGAAACAGTTTTTAATTTACCATAAAAATTAGCAGGGATAACAACACCTTGTGCAGTTGCTACTAATCTGAATGATGTAATAGTAAATTCTCTTAACAATACTATCATAATTATCCAGATATTGCAAAGTCCGAATTGCATAAATGCAAGAAGTGCCGCTGTTGTGAGAATTTTGTCGGCAACAGGGTCAGCTAATTGTCCGAATACTGTAACAATGTTATTTTTTCTTGCAATTTTACCATCAAGAAAATCTGTGATTGCACCAATAGCAAAAACTACTAAGCCTATTAAATAGTGATGAGGAATAGGTGCTAAAAATAATGCAAGAAATATTGGTGTAAGAATAATTCTTACTATTGTCAATTGATTAGGTACATTCATTTTCATACTGCTTCTCCTATAAGTGAATATTCATCCTTATCGAAAATTTCAACTGGAACAATTTCACCCACTTCAATTTCATATCCCGATGTGAAAACAATGTTGTTATCTATTTCAGGTGCATCCATATAGGTTCTGCCAAAGTAGCTGTCAGTGTATGAATCATATCCGTCAACAATTACATCATAAGTTTTACCCATATATAAATCTTGCTTTTCATCATTGATTCTGTATTGTTGTTCCATTATTATATCTGCTCTGTTTAAAGCATCTTCGCTTTCAATCTGATTCGGAAAATCGTAAGCAGGTGTGTTTTCTTCTCTTGAATAAGCAAAGCAACCAACTCTGTCTAACTTCATTTCGTTTACGAATTCTGAAAGAGCAGTAAAATCTTCTTCGGTTTCACCGGGGAAGCCTGTTATAAATGTTGTTCTTATTACAACATCTTCGATTTTTTCTCTTAATTTATTGATTAAAGCTGTTAAAGACTCTCTGTCACCAGGTCTGTTCATTGATTTTAAAATTTTTCCGCTTACATGCTGCATTGGCATATCGATATAATGACAAACCTTTTCATTTCTGTTAATTGCATCAATTAACTCGTCTGTAATTCTTTCCGGGTAACAATAAAGAAGTCTTATCCACTGTAAATTTTCTATTTTGTTAAGCTCATCTAAAAGCTCAGATAATTTTAATTCACCGTATAAATCTTCACCATAACGGGTTGTGTCCTGAGCAACTAAAATCAACTCTTTAACACCTTTTTCTGCGAGTGCAGTTGCTTCGTCTAAAACATCTTCAATTTTACGGCTTCTGAATTTACCTCTGATAGACGGAATTGCACAATATGAACAACAGTTTGAGCAACCGTCAGCAATTCTTAAATATGCAAAATATTCAGGTGTGGTTAAAATTCTGCCACCCTCAAGAGGCATTTCTTCTTTATTCGGAAAGCTTGAATATTGTTCACCCTCTAAAGCTCTGTCACAAGCCTCAACAATATCTTCATTTGCACCAAGACCTATTACTGCATCTACCTCAGGTATTTCTGAGAAAACCTCGTCGGCATAGCGCTGTGCTAAACAGCCGGTTACTACAACTCTTTTTAAGGCTCCGTCTTCTTTATAGTCAATCATTTCTAAAATACTGTCAATTGATTCTTTTTTAGAATCCTCAATAAATGCACAGGTGTTAACTATAACTACATCTGCCTTGTCTGCCTCGTCAACTAAAATGTAGCCTGCATCTACTAATTTTTTAAGCATCATTTCTGCATCTACCTGATTTTTAGGACAGCCAAGACTTATCATTCCGACTTTTTTTGCCATTTTTGTCACCTCGTAATAGTGAATTATATAAATAAAAATCTGCTTTTATTCTTCACTGTTCTCAAAGTTTATTTCGCACTCCGAAAATGCCGATTTTATATCGTGATAGGAATAGCCCATTCTCTGTAATTTGTTTATAAATCGTCTTTTCGTTTTTTCATCCTTAAAGCCATTACTGAATTTTGTGCTTAACATTACTATAATACGCTGAATTGGCTCGTTGTCAAGTGTTTTAAGCACATTATCTGTAATTTCTCTGTCAATTCCTTTAAGCTTCAGCTCCATAGAAATGCGTTTTACATCATATTTTTTCACTTCAAAAAGATAATTTGCGTAATATTTTGCAAATTCCTCGTCGTTTAAATAACCAAAATATAAAAGCTTTTCAATTGCTCTTTCTGATGCGGTATCGCCATATTTCAGCTTTAATTTTAAATATAATTCTTTTTTTGCATAAGAACGCCTTGCTAAATAATCTAAACCCTTTTCATAAGCAAGGCGAAAGCCTGCCTCCTCTTTCAAGGAAGCAAGCTCTTCTTCTGTTATGGTTTCGCCGTCCTTAAACCCATTCTGATGCCAATAGTCATCATAAACTGTAAGGACATATTCGTCATCTATGTAGATGTGTATTTTATTGCCGTTTCCGGCTTTGGATTTAATAATCATAAATATCAGTCAACACTTATCAATCATCAACAGCAATATCAATTTTTGCTCTTGCCTTATCTTTTGTTACAGGCTCACTTGAAGGAGTTGGCGCTGCTGCACGGGCAACAGGATTTTTTGCAGACATCATTTCTTTTAACTTTTCACGAACCTGCGCTTCAATTGCATTTGCAAATTCAGGAGTGCTGCGAATGTACTCTTTAACATTATCTCTACCCTGGCCGAGTCTTTCCTCACCGTAGTAGAACCACGCTCCGCTTTTTCTGATAATTTCCATTTTAACTGCTAAATCAAGAATTTCGCCATCCTTTGAAATACCCTGACCGTACATAATATCAAATTCAGCCTCTTTGAATGGAGGTGAAACCTTATTTTTAACAATTTTTGCTCTTGTACGAGAACCGATAAACTCGTTACCTGCGCCCTTTAACTGCTCGATTTTTCTTACATCAATACGGATTGTGGAATAGAACTTTAACGCTCTACCACCGGTTGTAACCTCAGGGTTACCATACATAACGCCAACCTTTTCACGAAGCTGGTTAATAAAAATAATAACTGTGTTGGATTTAGCAACCGCACCTGTTAATTTTCTTAAAGCCTGTGACATAAGTCGAGCGTGAAGACCCACATGAGAGTCACCCATTTCGCCCTCAATTTCTGCCTTAGGAACGAGAGCTGCAACAGAGTCAACTACAATAACATCAAGTGCGCCTGAGCGAGCAAGATATTCTGTAATTTCCAAAGCCTGCTCACCGTCATCAGGTTGAGAAACTAAAAGTGAATCAATATCAACACCCAAAGCAGCCGCATAAACAGGGTCAAGAGCGTGTTCAGCATCAATAAATGCTGCGTCACCGCCTAATTTCTGAGCCTCTGCAACTACATGAAGTGCAAGAGTTGTTTTACCTGAGCTTTCAGGCCCATAGATTTCAATAATTCTACCTCTTGGAAGTCCGCCTATGCCTGTTGCGACATCAAGAGAAATAGAGCCTGTTGAAATTGCCTCTACATTCATAGATGCATTTTCGCCTAAACGCATAATTGCACCTTTACCAAAACTTTTTTCAATCTGACCTAACGCCATTTCAAGAGCTTTATTTTTGCTGTCTGATCTTTCTGCCATTGTGGTATCTCCTTATAATATAAAGTATAGTAAAAATTGATTTTTGACAATCGGCTTTCGCACAAATGTTCGCTTGATGAAGTCATTATATACGATATTTTTGAAAAAATCAAGCAATTTTGGAAAAATATTTAAGAAAAATATATCTTTTCTTGTGCTAAAATGCAAAAAATGTGAAAATACTCAAAAAAAGTCTTGCATTCCTATGATAAAGATGATATTATACTTGCGTTGCCTTGTGTTTAGGCGAAATCATCCAAAATTTTTAGAAGGAGGTGCAGCAAAATGGCAAAATGTGAATTTTGTGGTAAAGACGTTGCTTTCGGCATTAAGGTTTCTCACTCACACAGACGCTCAAACAGAACATGGAAACCAAATGTTAAAAGAGTTAAAGCAGTTGTTAACGGTTCTCCACGCAGAGTATATGCTTGCACACGCTGCTTGCGCTCCGGTAAGGTTACACGCGCTGTTTAATTCTTACTGTTAACTTAAAAAGCAATAAGCATGAAGTATAGCCACGAAGCTTTTTGTTTCGTGGCTTTGCTTTTTGTATTTTTTAAATATTAATGTAATATTATATAAATTGTAAACTTTTAAATTGTATAAACATTACTATTGAAATTCACCTTAGTTTAAAGTATAATTAACTTGTATGCTTATAACTCGTTTTTACATATACTTATAGGTGATAAGAGCCGAAAACTGCCATCGCCTTAATCTCTTTGAAAGGATAGATTATGAAAAGATTACGCATTTTTTCTTTTGCTTTAACAGCAGTAATTATTTTATCTGCAGTTTTAATTCCTGCCACACCAAAAGCAGAAGCAGCTTCACAGCCGACATATAAAAGCTCTGAGCCGGAGGTTGCCACAAAATCTGATTTTATATATAGAATTCAGAATGACAGAGTTTATATTGAAGAATATACAGGTACAAAAACAAAGGTTATTATTCCTGAAGAGATTGACGGAAAGCCTGTTTTTGCGATTGTTTCCAATGCCTTTTCAGGCTCCGATTTAACATATTTAAAACTCCCTGCTTCACTTTCATTGCTTGGCAATAATGCTTTTAATGAATGCGACTCGCTTACTCATGTTGATGTAAGTGAGAATAATACAAAATTCTGTTCAATTGACGGTGTTGTTTACACAAAGGATAAAACCACACTCAGAGCATTCCCTGCCGGCAGAGGTGGTAGCTTTATGATTCCTGATGGTGTTACAACAATTTCAAATTTTGCATTTTACCGTTGCTACCAATTAGAAAGTGTTAATATGTATAACACAGTTACCTTAATTGGTGAAAGAGCTTTTTCTTTCTGCTGGAATTTAAAAAATATCCGTTTAAGCGAAAACCTTAAAACAATCAGTCCTTTCGCTTTTTCACATTGTGATGATTTAACTGAAATCCACTTACCTAAATCAATCACATCAATCGGCAACGATGCTTTTTTAGGCAAGGTTAATTCAAATGACAGCTCTAAGGAATATTATTTTGTAGATGGCATTTACTGCGTTAAAGGCTCTTACGCTGCAAAATATATTAAGTCCCTCGGCCTTCAATACATTTCAGAGGGTACACTTCTTACAGATGTTACTGCCGGTATTACTGTTACTGATATAAACAATGTGCTTCCAAATGATGCCTCTCTCAAGGTTGACACAAGACTTTTAAGCTCAATCCCTGAAGATTTCAGCAATGTTAAATATACAAAGGCTTATGTTTTTGATATTTATGTTGCCGCTTCAAATGGTAGCATTTCTGTACCAACAGGCGAATTCAAAATTAACTTTGACAATATTGCAAGTGACCTTATTCCATCTGCTACAAAGCTTTATTCATACAGAGTCGGTGACACAGAGCCAATTTCATTCTCGCTCACTCAGGACTCAGTAACCTGTGAAGCAGATGTTTTGGGAACTTACATTCTTCTTACTTCAGACGATTTCTCATTAAAGGGTGACGCTGACGGTGACGGCAGAATCACTCTTACTGATGCAAGACTCGCTCTTATAGCTTCAGCCGGTCTTGTTAAGCTTACAGAAGCACAAAAAAACGCTTGTGATGTTGTTACAGCAGGCGCAGACAAAGATGTAATTACTACTGCAGATGCAAGAAGAATTCTTCGCACTGCGGCTGGATTAAAAAACGATTGAGGAGGACTTTATAATGATAGGTCTTGGTAAATGGCAAGCAGATATTGATAACATTCTTTTTAAAGGTGCTGCAATATTTACTATTGCGGATGAAAATGGTAACTACAAAATCGACCTTGAGCTTCCGGGCGAAGATTTGGGCGTTACTGACATTGACATTCAGAACATTCAAGAAGATGGTGACACTCTCACAGGTGAGGCAAAGGTTGACATTCTCCCTGGTAACAAGCCTTGTGAAATTTCACTTACATTCACAGATGATGTTTGCAATGGTTTCTTAAAGGTTCCATTCATTGGCAAAATCAAAGTTAAAGAT
This sequence comes from Oscillospiraceae bacterium, assembly GCA_015065785.1. Lineage (GTDB taxonomy): Bacteria > Bacillota > Clostridia > Oscillospirales > Acutalibacteraceae > DTU089. The sequence goes on from SVPR01000004.1 coordinate 98,415, forward strand.
GCTAAGAAAATTGGCTGATTAAAAAACACAAACCCCACAGACAGATTTCACTCTGTTTGTGGGGTTTTTATGTATTTACTTTCCCTGATAATAAACCGTCTGATTATCCTCCACCGAAGAAGTAAGCCACACATTACCGCCGATAACACAGTTATTCCCGATTTTTGTATCGCCACCTAAAATTGTGGCATTTGCGTAAATAACAACATTGTCGCCAATATCAGGGTGACGCTTGATATCTTTAATAGGGTTGCCGTCGGTGTCAACCTTAAAGCTTTTAGCACCTAAAGTAACACCCTGATAAATTTTAACATGGTTACCAATAGTAGTAGTTTCACCAATTACAATACCTGTGCCGTGGTCAATAAAGAAATACTCACCTATTGTAGCACCTGCGTGAATATCAATACCTGTTTTTTCGTGAGCAAATTCCGTCATAATTCTTGGTATTAACGGTACTCTCAAATTATATAATTCGTGTGCTAATCTGAAAATAGATATAGCATAAAAACCGGGATAGCAAATAAGTACTTCTTCTCTGCATTTTGCAGCAGGGTCGCCCTCGTAAAGTGCTTCAATATCCTTTAAAAGCATTGTTTTTACACAGGGCAATTTCTTTATGAATTTTTCGCAGATAATTTCAGGTGAGCATACTAAATTGGTACCATTGAATTCACACGCACCCGTAATTACCTTTGCAAGACGATTATAAATATTTAAAAGAAGCTCTGTCTGTGAAAGCACATTTTCACTGCCCTCACTGTGAGTGTAGTAATCAGGGAATAAAAATGACTGTAAATCCTTAATTACCTTGACAACCTCTTTTCTGTTTAAAATCATTGCTTCGCCATCTGTTGTCTTTATTTTTGATTTTTTATTTACTATTTCCAACTCTTTTATGGTGCTTGTTATAAGCTCCATATTGTCGAGAAATTTATCCATAAAAATTCTCCTTTCAAGAAAACATCGCTGTTGAAAGATACCTTTCGCCCGTATCAGTTAAAAGACAGGCTATTGTTTTGCCCTTGTTTTCAGGTCGTTTTGCAACCTCTATTGCCGCAGAAAGTGTTGCACCTGATGAAATTCCGACTAAAACACCCTCTTTTTTAGCAATAAGTCTGCCGTACTCTAAAGCATCTTCATCTCTTACAGCTATTATTTCATCATAAATATTTCTGTCTAATGTGTCGGGAATAAAGTTTGCGCCAATGCCCTGAATTCCGTGGCTACCACTCTCGCCTTTTGTTAAAAGCGGGGATTTTTCCGGTTCAACACCAATTATTTTTATATCTGAATTCTTTTCTTTTAAAAACTTGCCTGTACCTGAAATTGTTCCGCCTGTGCCAATACCTGCAATAAAAATATCTACATTCCCGTCAGTATCTTCCCATATTTCAGGTCCTGTTGTTTCATAGTGAGAAAGTGGGTTTGCTTCGTTTACAAATTGACCTGCAATAATTGCATCCGGAATTTCCTTTTTTAATTCCTCTGCTTTTTCTATTGCACCATTCATACCCTTGCTACCCTCAGTTAAGACTAATTCCGCACCGAAGCAGGTCATAAGCTTCTGTCGCTCAATGCTCATAGTTTCAGGCATAACAATTATAACCTTGTAGCCCTTAGAAGCACCAATTGCCGCAAGACCGATTCCCGTGTTACCGCTTGTTGGCTCAATTATAACTGAATCGGGTTTTAAAATTCCGTCTTTTTCAGCTTTTTCAATTATTGCCCTTGCAGGTCTGTCTTTTGCACTGCCTGTCGGGTTAAAGCTTTCTAATTTTGCTAAAAGAGTTGCATTTAACTCAAACTCTTTTTCAATATTGTTAAGCCTTAAAAGTGGCGTGCGACCTACTAATTCATCAATTTTTTGATATATTTTCAAAATAAATCACTTCTTTATTTTCTGGTTTTATTAAATATTAATGACTTGATTTTTGCAATACCGCTTATTCCTTTGTCATTTACTTTCAAGTCGTCTAATGTATATCTTACGCAGGAAAGCTCTGCTTTATCACTTTCATATAAATCTGCAATTGAGCCGTCAGGAAGCTCGGTGATACAAGAATACACAAAGCTGAATGGATTTAAAGAGTCGGTTACATTTTTTCTGTAACGCCATTCTACTGTATTATCATTATTTACAATACCAACTCTTATAACACCTAATTTTCTGATTTTTGTTGACGGATAAGAAATAACAATAACCTTTTTGCCGTCTATCTCTTTGCTGTAATTTATAACTGAGAACTGACAGTTGCTACAGTAAGCAAGACCTTTATCTGATTTATACGCACTCCAGGTTTCGCCACCGTCTGTACTGTCGCAGTAGCTAATATACCCTGCAATATTTCTTGAATACATCCTTAAAACACCATTATTTAAAAGTACAAATTGTGTTTCAGAGCTTTTACCTGCTAAACCAACCTCATTTGCCTTTTTTGAACGGTGCCAGGTTTCGCCATCATCAGTGTAAATTACACTTGTATATTCTCTGCCGTCATTGTTATCATAAACTGCAAAAATAATTCTGTTTTTGCCTTTATAATCAATAGAAATACCTCTGCCCGGTGCAAAGCCTGTAAAGCCTTTTGAATTGATTTCTAAATTCAATATCCTTCCGTCACCCCAGGTTTCACCATTGTCAGTGCTTTTCTTAACCCATAAATAATATGTCGGGTAAACCTTTATTGGTGAGTAAGCATAAAAAAGGTTAGCTGTAATATCTTTATCACTTAAAGCCCCGTCTTTTTTCATTTGCTTTATTAAAACCGGTGTATATTCTTCGCCCGATTTTTTGAAAATCTCGTAAGCTCTGTTTACATAGTAATTATCATAAATTTCATTATCTGAAAATTTTCTTACAGGTGCAAAACCGTCATCTGAAAAGTCATCAACGAAATATGGATATTTTTCCTTGCTTAACTTTGTGCTTTCTGCCTTTTCGGCGCTTGTTTTGTCGCAAACTGCTAATTTGCCATCAATAAAACCATTTTCTTTGCCGTAAGTGCCCGCACTCCAGAGTCCCATATATGCTGGACACGCGTCACACATATGATAAACTGTGCCATCTTCACCCTGTGCTATTGCAGAATCAACAAATGATGCAGAAGTCGGAATTGCTTTGTTATGGTCCAAGAACTCCATATCGTCAAACGCATTGACAAATTCAGGCGCTGACCAGGTAGCACCATTATCATCAGAATAGCGAATACCTACATCAACATTGGCAGGGTCATCTGTTCCGTTGCCATATCTTACATCGGCACACGCTAAAATTCTGCCGTTTTTTAATGTAAGTAAAGCAGGAATTCTGAAAAGCTTACTATTAAATGTTCCACTTGTATAAGGATTTGTAATATTTAATGACATTTTAAATCACCTGTTATTTTTATTTAAAAATTTCTTTTGCAATATCTGCCGATGCTTTTGCATCTTTTGCATAAAAGTCAGCTCCAATTTTTTCTGAATATTCAGGGGTTAAAACTGCACCGCCAACCATAATTTTGCAATCTGCATTATTTTGCTTTAAAAGAGCAATTGTTTCTTCCATTGCACCGAGAGTAGTAGTCATAAGTGCTGAAAGACCAACTAACTTTGCATTATGCTCCTTTTGTGCTTCCAAAACTTTTTGTGGCTCAACATCTTTACCTAAATCAATTACTGTGTAGCCGTAATTTTCAAGGACTGTTTTTACAATGTTTTTACCAATATCGTGAACATCGCCTTTTACAGTTGCAATTACAATTACGCCCTTGCTTTCGCTCTTAGAGCCACTTTCTTTCATTTTGCTTTTAATAACATCAAAGCTTTTTCCTGCTGCCTCTGCTGAAAGAATAAGCTGTGGTAAAAATAATTTACCTTTTTCAAATTCCACACCGATTTTATCGAGTGCCGGAATTAAAATATTATTTATAATTTCGTCAGCAGTTTTTTCCGTAAGAAGCTTTTCAGTAATTTTTATTACCTCTTTAGAAAGACCTTTTTCTACCGCCTCACTTAAAGTGAGTTCTTTTTGTGTAGTAGCTGCTTCGCTTGCGGTGTTTGAGATTTTTTCAATATATTCTTTGCAATTAGAGTCAAATTCCCTTAAAACCTTAAATGCTCTGAAAGCACCGGTCATTGCTTCTATATTAGGGTTAATAATTGGTAAATCGAGACCATTTTCTAAAGCTAAGGTTAAAAATGCAGTGTTTACAATTTCGCGTTTAGGAAGTCCGAAAGAAATATTTGAAACTCCTAAAACAGTTTTAACATTATATTTTTCTTTAACTGATTTCAAGGCATCTAAAGTGCATTTTGCAGATGTAGTGTCAGCAGAAACTGTAAGTGTAAGGCAGTCAATGAAAACATCTTCTCTTTTAATGCCCTCGTTTTCTGCTCTTAAAATAATTTTTTCTGCTAATTTAACTCTGTCCTCTGCCTTTTCGGGAATTCCGTTTTCATCGAGCGTAAGACCAACAACAGAAGCACCGTATTTTTTAACTATTGGTAAAATCTCTTTAAGGCTTTTTTCTTCTGCATTTACAGAATTGACAATTGCCTTACCGGTGTAAGCTCTTAAAGCCGCTTCAATTACTTCGGGGTTAGTGCTGTCAATCTGTAACGGCACTGAAATAACACCCTGAAGTGCTTTAATGACCTTTACCATCATTTCTTTTTCATTTATACCGGTGTGACCGACATTAACATCAAGAATATCTGCACCGGCAGCTACCTGCTCAAGACCTTGATTTACAATATAATCAATATCATTATTCTCAAGTGCTTCTTTAAATTTCTTTTTACCTGTCGGGTTAATTCTTTCACCGATAATTCTCGGCTCTGTAAGAGTAACCGCCTTACCTGTACCAGAAACTGCATTTTGTGGTACTTTTTTATTTTCTCTTACTGTATTTTCTAAGGTAGCTTTTAAAGCTTTAATAAATTCAGGTGTTGTGCCACAGCAACCACCTAAAAGATGAACACCTTTTTTATAATACTCTTTCATAATAAGTGAAAAGTTTTCACTTGTTTCGGAATATTCATTTGTTTCAGGGTCAGGAAGCCCTGCATTGGGTTTTACAATTACAGGAGCAGTAGAGTATTCTAATAATTCTTCTACTATTTTTTCTAATTTATCAGGCCCTAAAGCACAGTTTACGCCAACTGCATCTACACCTGAAGCACAAAGCGCCAAAGCTACCGCACCCGGTGTGTTACCATTCATAGTAGTGCCGTTTTCGTCAAAGCTTAAGGATGCAGTAACAGGAAGTGATGTATTTTCTTTAGCCACTAAAAGAGCAAGTCTTGCTTCTCTTAAATCGGTAAAGGTTTCAAGGCAGATTACATCTGCACCATATTTTTCACCGAAAGTGACAATTTCTTTGAACGCATCGTAAGCCTCTTCATAGCTCAAGTCACCAACAGGCTCTAAAATTTTACCTAAAGTGCTTACATCAAGCCCTACTAAAGTGTCAGTATTCTCTACCGCCTCTTTAGCAAGAGTTACGGCTGCTTTAATTGCTTCTTCTACTGTGTGACCCTTGCCCGCTAATTTATAGCGATTAGCAGAAAAGGTATCTGTCATTATTATATCTGACCCTGCTTCAACATAAGAGCGATGAATTGCTTTTACATCTTCGGGGCGTAAAAACACCGAAAGAGCAGAATCTTCATCGGCAGTTTTACCTTTTTTTATAAGCTCTGTACCAAAGCCACCATCTAAAAGAACAAAATCCTTTTTTATGAGTTCTGAAAAAGTAATCATAATTATAAAAGTCCTTTAATGCTTTCAGTAATTTTTCTTGCGATATATGGGTTATTCATTGTGTAAATATGAACACCGTCAACGCCGTTTGAAATTAAATCTACAATCTGGTCAATTGCGTAGGCAATACCTGCATCAATTAACGCTTCGGGACGAGCTTCATATTTCTGAATCATTTTAACGAATTTTTGCGGAAGACTCGCACCGCACATTGTAACCATTCGTTCAATCTGATTTTTATTTGTAACAGGCATAATTCCTGCACACATCGGAACAGAAATTCCTGCAATTTCGCATTTTTCTTTAAAATCATAAAAATAGTTATTATCAAAGAATAACTGTGAAACTAAAGTTTCTGCACCGCATTCTACCTTGTGCTTTAAATTTAAAATATCTTCTTTCTGTGATTTTGCTTCCGAATGAGTTTCAGGGTAACAAGCACCTGAAACACCAAAATCGCCATTTTCTTTTATATATGTAACTAAATCACTTGCATATTTAAAGTCGGTTTTCGGCTCTATATCAGGCACTCTGTCACCTCTTAAAGCTAAAATATTTTCAATGTTATTTTCCTTTAATTCCTTTAAAACTCTGTCAACATCACTTTTTTCACTGTTAACACAGGTAAGGTGTGCCATACTTTCAATTCCATATTTGTTTTTTATGAGTGAAGCAATTTCGCAGGTGAAGTTATTAACCGCACTACCGCCCGCACCATAAGTAACGCTTATGTAATCGGGCTTTAAATCCTTTAACTCTTCAACTGCTTTGTAAACAGTTTCAACACCGCTTGTCTTTTTCGGCGGAAAAACCTCAAAAGATAAAACCGTTCTGTTTTCGTTATATAACTCCCTGATTTTCACAAAAAACACCAACCCATTTTAGTATTACACTTTAGTATAGCATAGTTTTTCGGAGATTTCCATATTATAATTGAAAATTGAAAGTTGAAAATTGAAAATTGTGGGGCTACGCCTCTTAAAGTGATGAGTGATGAGTGCTGAATGCTGAATTTCGGAAGTCCTGCGGACTTGATTATAATTATTAATTAATAAAAAATAGTTTATCCTATCATTTAAAGTTGGTTTTAACATCAACTTTGAATGATAGGATTTGTTCAGCAATTTATTGTAATTTGTGAATTATATGTTGTTGTGAAAATAGTAAAGTGTTTTTGTCTGACTGTCAAAAATATATACATTATACGAATCGAATTTTGAATACATACTTTCTTTTTCGCTTTTATCACTTATATAAATATAATCATTTTCATCGATTATTGTCTTGTCAAAATCATAATTCTTATATATTTCGCTTTCTTCACTACTTATTTTTACCCAGTTTTCAAAATTATCGAGATACTCTTCCAGTTCACCCTGCTGCTCACCAAGCATTTTGAAATTCTGATTATTTTCTATATTGGGAGAATTAAATGTATAAATTGCATAATCGGTATAATCCTGAAAACCATCATTCGTATAATAAACAATACACTCATTTTTGCCTATCAGATTAATTTCTTCCTGATATTCAGGAATATAAGTATTGCTAAAAATTTCAAATTTCACTACAAACACTATTACTGCAAGCACAAAAACCACAAAAGGAATCATCATAGTTCTTTTTTCAATTATAATCAACGCGAAGCGTTCCGAAATTCTGCATTCTGCACTCTGCATTCTGCATTCAGATAAGCCCTGAGTGTTTCGCTCTCTCAAAGTCCTGTGCACTTCCATTGCCTTCTTTGAGGTTTTCTAAAATAAGAGCTTCGACTGCTTTGTGGAGCTTTTCATTTGCTTCTTCTAAATCCATTTCGCTTACATCTATTGGCTCACCAATGCGTGCTACAAGATTTTTTGGTCTGAATTTATAGTCACCCGAAACGCCAACAGGAACAACTAAAGCGTTATTCTTTTTAGCGAGTGACACTGCACCGAATTTAAACGGCATAAGTAAATCTTCTGTTTTATTTCTTGTGCCCTCAGGGAAAATACCTAAAGCACCTTGTGACTTTAAAACTTCAGTTGCGGCGTCTTTAGCCTCTGAGTCGTGACCATTTCTGTTTACAGGAATACAACCGGCTGCTTTAAAGAACCAGGCAACCTTTTTATTTTCAAAATATTCGCTTTTTGCCATATAGTGAATTGGTCTTTTTGTAGAAATTATTACCATACATTGATCCATTAAGTGCTTGTGGTTACAAGCTACTACAATAGCACCGCTTTTTGGAATATTTTCTTTGCCTATAAGCTTTGGTGCGTACCAGAATTTAAAAACCGGTTTTAAGATTGCTGATAAAATTTTAAAGCCTGTGTTGCTTTTTGCATAGTTTGTCATTATAAAGTACCTTCTTCAACCTTTTTTAAAAAATCAGAATTTGACGGAACAACATATTTAATAGCATTTTCAACGATATTAAATGTTGCTTCGGTCACAATTTTAACCTCACCGTCAAAATTAACTGCAGACGGCTTTGTGCTTTTAATTGTAATCTTTTTACCTCTCTTAAAGTGAGTTCTTTTCCAGTCTAAATGCTCTCCGCGTTTGTATTTATTTATAAGTCCTAAAAGAGTAAGTCTTGTGCAATCCTTTTCGACTACAACAAAATCTAAAAGACCATCGTAAGTAAGAGCCTTTGGCGCTGCCATATATCCGCCACCATACCAACGGGAATTGGCAACCACGCAGAAAAGAACATCCTTTGTAAAAGGTTCATCATCGTCAAACTGAATTGTGAATGTATTTTTCATTTTACCAATAAAGCAATAAAGAAGTGCCGCAGTATATGCTGCTTCAGGTGCTAAAAATGGCAGCTTTTTAAAATGCGCTTGTTTTGCACAAACCTCAGCATCAAGTCCCATTGAGCATTGGTTTATTGCATATTGGTCCTCATATTTTATAAGGTCAAATTCCATTGGTGTGCCTGAAATATGTGCTTTTACATCTAATAAATCTTCTTTTTTACCAAAAATTCTTATAAAGTCATTACCGCTGCCTAATGGAATTGCCGCAACCTCAACATTTTTATTTTCGGCACAAGCGTTTACAACCTCTGAAAGAGTACCATCTCCACCGCAGGCATAAAATCTTATATACTCACCTGTTTCAACCTGTGCCTTTGTGTAATCATAAGCATCGGTTTCTGATGTAGTGATATGAATTTCATATTCATCCCGAATATTAAGCTCCAAAAAAGCGTTTTTAATTTTTTCAATGTAAGCATCGCAAGAAATACCACTGCCTGCTTTAGGGTTAATAATAAAAATGTGTTTCATAAAACCATCTTCTCTCATCACAAAAAGTTTCGGGTTTTCCCCTATTTAAAATACATATATAACTGGCATTTAATCATACCGTTATATAATTTTCTGCGTTTGTCTGCCTTTCTGCCAAAGCAGGTTTCAAATTCTTCGTCAGGCGTAATTATATAGTAGCTCCAGCCGTGACTTTGCGGGAACACTCTGCCCATCTCTCTGTAAAGCCCCTCTGCCTCTTGCAAATCTAAAAGTCTTTCACCATAAGGTGGGTTTACAAGAACTGTTCCTCTTTCAGTATGTCGCTTAAAATCACGGATATCGCGTTTTTCAAAATGAAGCTTTTTACCTATTGGAAGTCTTGCGGCATTCGCCATAGCAAGCTTTACTGTTTCACCGTCAATATCTGAACCGAAGCCCTGAAAATCTGTGTCGATTTTTTCAAGACTTTTTGCTCTTTCTCTTTCTTCTGCCCAGATGTTTTTAGGTAAAACCTCAAAGCGTTCAGCAGAAAAGTGTCTGTTTAAGCCTGGCGCAATATTATGTGCATACAAAGCACCCTCTATCATTAAAGTACCGCTACCGCACATCGGGTCATAAAGTGTGTGGTAATGCTTTAATTTAGCAAGTGAGCAAATTGCCGCCGCCAAGGTTTCTTTCATTGGTGCAAAGTTACTCTGAAGTCTGTAACCCCTTTTATGAAGTCCTGCACCTGAAGTATCTATTAAAAGAGTTGCTTCATCATTCATAATTGAAAACTGAATCTGATGCGTAGGGCCTGTTTCGTCGAACCACGAAATACCATATTTTGACTTTAATCTTTCAACAACTGCCTTTTTGATAATCGCCTGACAATCGCTGACGCTGAAGAGTGTGGATTTTAAGGAATATCCTTTTACAGGGAAAGCATCGTCTTTTAAAATCCATTGCTCCCAGGGTAAATTTTTTGTACCCTGAAAAAGCTCCTCAAATGTAGTTGCTTTGAATGAGCCGACAAAAATCTGAACTCTTTCTGCAAAGTGTGAGCAAATATTAACTCTTGCCAATAAATTCTCATCACCCGAAAAAAGCACTCTGCCGTTTTCTGCTTTTACATCCTCTGCCTCAAGTGTTCGTAATTCGTCAGCAATAATACCCTCGACACCTAAAAGACAAGGTATAACAAAATTTATTTTCATAATTTAACCTTTCATTTTTTCAATTTCAAACCAGAATTCTACGCCATTTTCAAGATTATTGAAGCCACAGGAACAATTGTGCATATCCATTATGGATTTAACAATGGAAAGTCCTAAACCGAAACGCCCCTCTTTTCTTGAATGAGCCTTATCTGCTCTGTAAAACGAATTGAAAATATTATCTTTATCTTTATCATCAATAAAGCTACCTGAATTATAAACAGATACTTTATATTTTTCGCCTGTATCAATAACTGAAGCTATAATTTCTTTTTCGTTTTTTGCATGACTGCAAGCATTTGAAATATAATTGGAAAGCACTCTTTCAATTTGTGCTCTGTCTGCAAAAACATTAAAAGAATTTTCTTCAGCCTCAAATTTTGCAGTAATTCCTTTTTCTTCAAAAATTGGTCTTGCCGCTTTCATATATTCAATTATCAGCTCACTTAACGAAAATTCTTCTTTATTAAGAGTTTTCATACCTGAAGAATAAAGTGATGCTTCTAAAAGACTTAAAACGAGCGAATTCATTTTGTCAGCTTCATTCATAATTATATCGCAATACTCCTGCATAGCGCTGTCTTCTTCGCTGACATTCATTTTTAACCCCTCTGCGTAGCCACGGATTATAGCAATAGGCGTTTTTAATTCGTGAGATGCAGATGAAACGAAATCCTGACGCATTTTTTCTAATTTTCGCTCTTTTTCAATATCGCTTACTAATTGCTTGTTTGTTGTTTGCAATTCTGTCAGAGCAGTATCCAGTGAAGATGAAAGCTTATTTATGCTCTCTGCCAATACGCCGATTTCATCGTTTCTGTCAATGTCACATTTTTCTGAGAAATCTAAGTTACTCATTTTATTTGCGGCATCGGTAATTTTAATAATAGGCTTTGTAAAACGCTTTGCGTAGCCTGAAATATATAAAAGCGAAAGCACCAGAGCAACTATTGCAATAATCGTCGTAACATTCGTCGCAATCGAAGCATTTTCCTGAATAACATCCTTTTGTGTCATAATTTCAATATGGTAGCCGTTAGAAAAATCCTTACCATAAAGAATGTATTGAGTTGTACTGTCCTCTTCCTGCAAAATGTTAAAATAGCTTCCGTCTTCATTTTCAGTACGGCTGACAATGTTTAATTTCTGACCCGAAACAAAGCTACCGCTACCCTCGTAAATATAATTATCCTTATCGTCATAAAGGTCAATACTAACATTGTTTGCAATTTCATATTGAGAAAGAAGCGGGTAATAATCGCCCTCGTAATTTTCAGCATCAACCGCCATTTGCTTCAATGAATTTTCTTCATTCCACAAATAAACATTTTCGAGCATTCGCGAGTTAACAACTATAAGGGCAATAAGACACACTGCAAAAATTGCACCGACTTCAAGAAAAACACGAATTCTGATGCCGAGTTTTTTCTTTTTCATCGCCTTTGCCCCCTGACTGTTGTTTTAAAAGCTATTCCTGAATTTTGTAGCCTGTTCCATAAATTGTTTTAATGTGATTTACGCCCCATTCGCCGAGCTTTGTTCTGAGTCTTGCCACATGAGAATCAACTGTTCGTGTGTCGCCCTCATACTCGTAGCCCCAGACCTCGTCTAAAAGCTGTTCTCTGGTGTAAACTCTGCCGGGGTGTGAAGAAAGCTTTAAAAGAATTTTATATTCCTTTAAGGTAAGCTCAACTACAACACCATCTAAATATACCTCGTGAGCTAATGGATTTATAATCAATTCACCGAGTGAAATATTTTCATTTTCTGCCTTTTTTTCAACAGGAGAAGTACCTCTTTTTAAAAGAGCATCTACTCTTTTTGAGAGAATCGTAAGTGAAAATGGCTTTGTTACATAGTCATCGGCACCTGATTCAAAGCCCATAATCTGATCAAAGTCCTGACTTCTTGCAGAAACGAGAATAATCGGAATACCGCTGGTTTCTCTGATTTTACGGCAAACCTCCCAGCCATCAATTTCGGGCATCATAATATCAAGAAGTGCCATATTTATATCAGGATTCCTTTTAAAAATATTTAACGCATCCAAGCCGTTTTCTGCCTCTAAAATTTCGTGCCCCTCTTTAGACAAACAATCATTTATAAGCTTTCTTATTAATTGCTCATCATCTGCGACAAGAATTTTTGCCATAATTTCACCGCCTTATAACATATAATACGCTACTTCACTGATTTGCAGGGCAAACCCTCATACAAATTCCGCAAACTACGCCACGACCAATATGATGAAATTTCTTCTTCATATAATCACTGCACACTGCAGGACTGAATATTTCTTCTCTTTTAATACCCTCGTGCCAATCGTTACCCAGAATTGCTCCCGATGGACACGCTTTCACACATAAATTACAGCCGTTACAAATATTTTGTGGCATTTCGCAATCTCTTTCAACAGGGCAATCTGTAAGAATTGTTCCGAGCCTTACTCTTGCACCATATTTTTTATGAAGAAAGAGCGAATTTTTGCCGATTGTACCAAGTCCTGCTTTTCGTGCCGCTTCTTTATGTGAATATCTGCCGTCAAACGGTGTACCGGGCATACTCTGAGATGCGGCAACTGTTATATATTTATAGCCCTTGCTTTCTAAAAACAACCCTGCTTCTAAAAGGCAACGGTCAATAAACGCATTTACTGTTCTGTAATGGTTAAAATATGTCGGTGTAGGCTCAGCATCTATTTCATTGATAATTGCATCTGAAAGCTTTACTACTATGCTTATTGCGTTTTGCAGTTCGCCCGAATCTGCATTACCTAAAAAAGAAAAACCTACATCACTTACACCTTTACTTAAAAGAAGCTCTTTAAGTTCGTTTTGTAAGACTGAAACATCATTCTTCGCCATTCTTAGTCCTCATTTTTTCCATACAACTCAGCACCTTCTGGCTCATTGCGGCACATTCATAGTAAAGTCCCTTGTTGTTTTCAAAATCTGTAAGGAAATTATACATACTTCTTGCTTCATTCGCCATAAGTGCCGTTTTTTCCTCACTGCCCAGAACATCAATTTTATTGCCTGATTTATCATAACAGGTAATACCTCTTAATTGAGAAACGGAATCAATGGTTATTGTGCCGTTATCCCCTAAAATCTGAGATGCACTTCTGCTTTCAGCAGTTTTGGAATATGTAATTGTTACTATTTTATCTTTATATTTTAATATTGCTGAGCCTGCACCGTCTGCACCTGTGAAAATAAAATTCTGAAGTGCAGTTACCTCCTGTGGCTCTCCAAATATGTCAATAGCAGGGTAAACACAATAAATACCTAAATCGTTAAGTGCACCTGTTTTCATTTTCGGGTTAAATATATTAGGTAATTCGCCTGCTAAAAGTGCTTCATATTTTGAAGATAATTGCGAATAATCAAAATAAGCCGAAGAGATGTTACCAATACCACGGACTGCCTGCTTCAAAGCATTGCGGGTATCAGTGTGCATATACATAATAGCTTCAAAATATCTTACATTATTTTCTTCAGCTAAAAAGAACAGCTTTGAAAATTCTTCACTTGTTGTTGTAATCGGCTTTTCGCAAATAACGCTTTTCTTGTTTTCTAAAAGGAATTTGCATTGCTCATAATGACACACATTAGGACTTGCAACATATACAAAATCTGTATCTGAATCCGCAACCTCTTCAATTGATTTAAACACTCTTTGTGCGCCGACCTTTTCGCAGAAAGCCTTACCCTTTTCTTCAGAGCGAGAATAAACGCCATCTAAAACTAGCCCCTCTACTGTTTTTGCACCCTCAATAAAAGAGTTGGTTATCCACGAGGTTCCTATTACAGAATATTTGATTTCTTGCATTATTCATCGCCTCCTAACAGTTCGTTTTTTTGAATTCTTAAAAAGCCTGCTACACTCTCCGGTGTAATTGTTCTTCTGCCATAATTTAATAGTTGTGATATTTTCTTTTGCGGTGTGCCAAGCCATTCTTCTTTTGCACCACTTGGAACTTTCATTTCTCTTAAAATATCACAGAAAAATTGTGTTGTACTTAAAAATTGCTTATAAGCTTTATTTTCACCACCGGTCCAGGCAACCTCTGCCACTGCAAACCATCGTGGGAAGCACATAGATGAAAGCTCGTTGAAGCTTTTAATATGCTCTGTCCAGGCAGGTGACTCAATTCCTAAAATTGAATTTGCACCAACCTCTGTCAAGCCCTTTAATTTTTTAGGGCTGAATTTATAAATTTTCTCTAAAGAATTGACTACATAAGGATAGTCTATGTATAACGGCAAATTGCACTCGACAATTAACTTGTTGCCTGCGTTTGCCCATTCTATGCTATTATTATTTTTTTCAAGCCACAAAGCAACTGCTGTGTTTTTAGAGTCTAAATTTCCGCCCTTTAAGGCATCGTTCCAGCAAATTGCAGTCTTGCCCTTTGTTTTTAAATACTCAGAAACCTCATTCATTAACCAGCCCTGAAGCTCCTGGAAATTTTTAAGACCTAATTCATCTTTTTTAGCACGGCATTTCGGGCATTCAACCCAACGGGTCTTTGGTGCTTCGTCACCACCTATATGGAAATATTTACTGTCAAATATTTCACACATTTCATCAATTACTGCGTGTATAACCTTTTCTGTTTCAGGGTTACCAACGCATAAAATATCCTCAAAAATTCCGCCCTTTGTTTTAGGCTCAATTTTTTCGCCTCTGCAAGAAAGCTCAGGATATGCCGCAATTAAAGTAGTTGTGTGCCCCGGAATATCAAATTCAGGAATAACCTCAATATATCTTTCGTGGCAATATTTTACAATTTCTTTTAATTCGTCTTTCGTATAAAAATGAGCATATTCCTCTTGAATATTTTCATCTCTGCTGAATTCAGATGCGCTTCTTTTTGAGCCGATTTCAGTAAGCAGCGGATAGTCCTTCATCTGAAAACGGAAGCCCTGGTCATCTGTTAAATGAAAATGGAATTTATTGAATTTGAAAAGGGCACACGCATCTATAATTTTTTTGATTTCTTCTACAGTAAAAAAGTGTCTTGAAGAATCTATCATAAAGCCACGGTAAGAAAACTCAGGCTCATCTGAAATATAAATATATGGAAGAAGTCCGCGGTAGTTAAACATTAACTGCTTTAAAGTAACCTCGCCATAATAAACACCTTTTTCACTACCACCCTCAATGAGCACACCGTTTTCGTCAATAGTAAGACGATAGCCCTCATCTGTTAAAAATGAGCGCTTAATTTCTTTTGTGATTTTTGGCTCGCCTTCAAAATTGTAAAAGCCTGATTTTAATTCAAGCTTTCTTGGTGTAGGAATAAGATGCATATTATCACTCCTTAGCTTAAAACACTGTTTTCACTAAAAATACTTATACAGTATAATAATACTATTTTAATAAAACAATGTCAACGAAAAACAAGCGATAATTGCTGAAAACAAAAAATAAAAACCGTAGTGAGTGCTCACTACGGTTTTAGTATTTTATACGAGCTCGTAAGTTACTTCGTATTCAGGGATATATTCACCTGTTCCGAAATCTCTTGCTCTTGAGATAACCTTATCTTCGTAAACCTCAAGAATTACGCCTGTACCGGCATTGTTGTACTCGCCGTCTTTATTTGTGATACCGATTGAAGGAACATTAATACCGTGGATATTGCCGATTTCTTCATAAGTATATTGACCGATACCTGTGTGAAGGTGTCCTGTAAGATAGAACACATTCGGATATTTATTAAGAATTTCGTAAACTACATCTGATTGGTCACCGATTGTACCTGACTCCCAGAGTGAAGTACCCCATGTGTTAGGAAGACCGTGTGTATCTTTAAGAGGATAGTGACCCATAACGAATACAGGCTTGCCTGTTGCTGAAATTGCCGCAATTCTTTCTTCGAGCCATTGAAGCTGTGCATTGCTGAGGTACGCATCCTCAAAACGCATTTCATCTGAACCAATAACAAGGAATGAGTAGCCATTCACTTCATATTCAAACCAAATATTATCAATTGCATTTTCTTTGTCATTAAGATTGTTTGTGAAATCAAAATAACGCTGTGTTGCTTGTGCGTAATCACGAAGTCTTATGTCGTGGTTACCTGAAGCCATTACAAAGTGGTCAACTCTTGTTAACTCAACTAAATCGTCTGTAAGACTGTCATATTCTGATTGGAAGCCGTTTTCAACAATATCGCCCGCAACTAAAAGAGCATCAATCTGACAAACAGCATTCTGTAAATCATCAACTGCTGCAACAAAGCTGATTTCTCTTTCAGGATTGTAGTTACAAAGCTGAGTGTCGCCCCAGACAACAGCCATAAGCTCTGCATCTGCTTCCTTATAGTAAATTCTGTTTTCCTTTGACGGTGAACCAACTCCACCTGTTAACATTGCCAATGCTAAAATAAGACTGTTAATCTTATAAATAATAGCACTGATTATTTCAATACCACCTGCTAAAGAACCCATTCTATATACCTCCATTTTATGAAGTTTCAATAAAACTTCGCTATAAGTAAAATCATTTTACACCATTTTCTATCATTTGTCAATAAATTTCACTGCACCATTTTCAACTCTTGACTCATCTGCCAGGAAGATAATATTGTGTCCGTCAACAGAATCATAAATTGATGTGCAGGAAACAGAAACCTCTTCGCCTGCAACATATTTTATGAAATCGTCTGTTAAATTATCGTCACCGCCACCGTGACCATCTAAATCAAAGTTTTCAATATCTAATCTTTCTTCTGTGCAGAAATTTTCGCTGTCAGGGTCAATTTTAGTAAATTTAATAACATTGTTTTCAAATTCACCATAAAGTTCACCCTTGGTTCCGGTAACCTTTATTACTCTTAACGGAGAAGCCGCACCGCCAATCATATTGTGGGTGCCTGTTGCACCATTGCTGAAGTTGATAAGCACACTCTGACGGTCAACGACATTGTTGTCGCATTTATAAACACATCTGCCGTAATTACTTCTTTTTAAAAGCTCTATTCGTTGCTCCATTGTCGGATTTTCTACACTTTCAAGCTCTTGCCATACATAAAATTCCCAGGAGCCTAAATGGTCAAGATAAATCTTTTTCGCACTGTACTGACAGGTTTCAACCAACGGACAATCTTTAAGACAATATGTACCTGAATTTTCCGGTGCATTTTCTTTTTTGAACTGACCAAGAGAGCCAACCGAAGAAACTGAAACAGGTCTCTCAGGTGACATCATCCACATCATAATATCCATATCGTGACAGCATTTTGCTAAGAGCATTGAGGTGTGACATTTGTCACTGTTACCCCACTTACCCCTGACAAACGAGGTTGTTATGTGGTGATAGCTGACATTTTCAATGGTTTGTATGTTAATTATCTCGCCTAACTCCCCACTTTGAATTTTCTCCTTAAATCTCAGATAAAACGGGGTATATCGAAGCACATGGCATATCATAACCTTATTTTTATACTCATCAACTACATCTAAAAGCTCTTTCATTTCTTCCTTATTTACACAAAAAGGCTTCTCCAAGAGCATATCGTACCCCACTTTTAATAGTGGGACTGCAGTTTTCACATGCACCTCATCCATTGTGCCATTTATTACGGCATCAGCAAACTTTGGCACCTTTGCAAGCTCATCTGCATCCTTAAAGCAATTTTCTTCGGGGAAGCCGAATTTTTCCCTTACCATATTTCTGCGGTATTCGTCGGGATCTGCAACCCCCACGATTTTTAATTCATCGGGATGACTTAATGAATAATCCGCATAAACCATAGCACGATGTCCGGCACCTAAAACTATTGCAGTAATTGGCTTTTTCATAATTATAACCTTCTTATAATTTTTTACCCATAACAACTCCGCCAAAAGCAGAGATTATTACATTAAATCCATTTCGTTTATAAAATCTTACAGCACCCGTATTTTCTTTACTTGCCATAAGCATTACGCCCTTTATACCCTTATTTTTAAGCATTTCTACAAGCGCTTCAATCATTTTTGCACCATAGCCCTTGCTTTGATATTCGGGTAATAAATTTATGTGAAGATGTGCAGGATATTTTCTGCCAAAAAACATATAAGGAATTGGCAACAAACCTGCAAAAGCACCTGCGCCCTTATCGAGTGCTTTTATTTCTTGTGCATATTTCGTCTTGAAAAGCTTTTTAAAGCATTTATAATTTTCCGCACAAACAATATAACCGACAACAAGAGAGTCATCTTCTAAAACAAAGCAATTTTCAGCTTCTTCTTTAATATAATAGGTTGAATATAGCTTTGCTGTAACCTTTCCTGCCAATTCCTCATTTTTAGATTTTTCATCAGCAGTCATTTTGCAGATATATTCAACTCTTTCCAAGTCTTCTTTTCTTGCTTCTCTTATCTTTATCATAAATCACTTTAATTTTTTATTGAGTTTATTATTCTCAACAAGCGGTAAGCGTGTACCGTCAGGTCTTTCAACAATTGTTGACTCTAAAGTATTTACAAGATTTTTTCTGAATGCCGCAACATATTCAGCTCTTAATTTTTGTTGCTCTTTTTTCTCTTCTTCAGAAAGACCGCTTTCACGGGATTTTCTTGCAAGAAAATTTATTCTGTCAATTTTTGATTGCTCCATTTTGCACCTCAATATTTATCCTTTACAGATACGCCCTTTGTATTGTAATAGCTTATATATTTTCCGTTAACAGCTCTTACTGTGTAAGTGTAGGTTGTGTTTTTCTTTGCGGTTTTATCTAAATAGGTTGTTTTACTATTACCGTTTACTGTTGCGATTTTCACCCAAGAGCCTTTACCGGTTTTTCTGTAGATATTATATCCCTTAGCACCTGAAACACTGTTATAGCTTACTGAAACTCCCGTCGTCTTGCTTGTAACCTTAGTGATTTTTGGCACACTTAAATACTTTGTTGCAATACCGCTGGTATTATAACTGCTGAAAGTGCTTCCGTTATATGCTTTCACCGTGTAAAAATAGTTGCTTCCGGATTTAACACTTTTATCAGTATAAGACGTACCGGTAGTTTTTGCAACCTTTGTCCAACTACCATTTTTTGAAGTCTTTCTATAAACATTATATCCTTTAGCACCCTTTACTGCGGTCCATTTAACAACTGTAGAATTATTTTTATTGGTTACTGAAGAAAGCTTAGGTGTTGCAATAAAATATGATGAAACGCCATAATTATCATAACTACTCTTTGCTACGCTTGAAGTTGCTATAACTGTATAAAAATATTTTGTTCCGCTCTTTGCAGTTTTATCGGTATAACTAGTACCAGTGGTTTTTCCGAGTTTTGACCAACTACCATTGGCTGTTTTTCTATAAACATTGTATTCTTTTGCCGTTGCTACAGCACCCCATTTAACCGAAACACCCGCTTGTACATTTGTTGCGCTCTTCAAAACAGGTGTTCCTAAATAATATGCTGTTTTCGCCTTCGATATATAGGCATTACCATCTTCACAAACTGCTTTTATTTTGTACGTGTATTTTCCTCCCGATTCAATGCTTACATCCCGGTAAGATAAAGCGTCAACTACTCCTAAAACCTTATTATCTCTTAATATATAGTACCCTTTCGCACCGTATGTTGCAGTCCACTTCAGCACTATTGAACCGTTTGAATTGCTCACTGATGAAATTGCTGGCGCCTTGACTTCAATTTTAGGGTTAAAAAGACAATTCAGCGTTGAAATATATTGCTTTGCTATATTTCTATAACCGACACTTGTAGGATGAACCAGGTCGCTAAGCTCATTGCCTGTATCTATAACACAATTTATTGCACTGAAATACAGGTTGCTGAACCCGTCGAAATATTTAATCAAATCGCTCGCGAAATGAATGATATTATTTCTATATTCAAATTCTGAAGAAAAAACATAGTTTTCATTAAAATCTGAAACCTTTTCGCTGGGCGGAATTGTCACCCCTATTATAATCGGAACTTTGCTATTGTATTCTCTTATGCTTGAAATGATTTTCTCAAAATTTGAAAGCACTCCCCTTGAGGAATAGTTTTCCAATGTCATTTTCTTAATGTCGTTTATTCCTAATTGGATAATAACAAAATCCAATTTGCTATAACCCTGTGAATTCATGTAATATGAAAAATCAAAGCCATCATTATAAAACGGATTTTGATAAAGACCCTGTTCCTCAATATTGCAATACATAGATGCAGTCCAACCGCCTCTTCCCTCGTGAAGATTAGGAGCAGTACCTCTTGTGCCCAAAAGTGTGAGGGTTTTTCCGTTTTGTTCATATATATCAAGCATTGTTTGTGTTACTGTTCCCGCGTTTACAGTGCTATCACCCAAAAGAAGTCCTGTGGCATTTTTAAGATTTATTTCTCTGGCTACAAAAAGCATCTCACCTGAATCCACTAAGACATACTCACTGTCATACACACGCCAAGGAATTGAAAAATCTCCCGGAAACTCTGCGGTTATCTCAATTCTGTCATCAAAATAACTCTTTTTTAAATCCTGAGGTATATTGAATACAACCTTTAAGCCCGGTAAAGATAAAACATTATTATAATAAATTTTAAATACTTCACCTACTGTTGCATAAGCAGTTTCAGGAATAGACTCATAATAACGAGCGTTCTCTGACAATGCAGACGCAGTGACAGCAGAAACACCCACAAAAGAAACCACTAAAGCTAAGGTTAAGCACACAGAAATAATTCTCTTTAAAACACCCATTGAAAATCCTCCACAAATCCAATATTAAACTATCATCAAATCGGGACATTACCTTATTTTCACGCACTACATTGTAGTACATAAAATCGCAATCGTCAACAGTAAAAGCTATGTAAAATATCAAAAAATCAAATTTCGTCTTTTAAAAAAGAGTTTCAGCCATCTTTTTTGACTAAAACTCTTTTAATTTTATACTATTTCGCAATCCCAGATGTCAACATCTGAATCCTGGAAAACAGACCTCAAAGTCTTGCGGACAGTTTCTACGTTAACTCCTCGTTTTAAAACGATTTGCAAGAAGCCACCGCCACCTGCACCGCAAACAAGCCTACCTGCTGTGTATTCATCTACACTTGCAAATATCTGGTCAATAAGTGTGTTGGTTGAGCCACTATCAACCATTTTAGAAAGCTTCCAGTGTTCATCTAAAAGCTTAGCAAACTCATCAATATTTCCACGCTCAAGCTCAAACCTCATAAGAGCAGCAACTCGCTGAATTTCATTAAGAGCATAAATCGACTCCGGCTCATTACCTATATATCTGCCGACTACATCACGAAGAAGATTTCTCGCGAGTCTTCTCTGACCTGTATAAATAAGAACAAATCGGTCGTTTAACTCTTTAAGTGCATTTTCCGGAATATCTAATTTGCTGACCTTAACATCCTGCATTATTCCGGGCATAGCAGTTATAAACTTAACACCATTTATTACGCCGCCAACCTGGTCTTGCCAACCACCACCTGTTGACATAATCTGCTCCATAGCAAGTACAAAGCTATAAAGATCATCTTCTGTATGAGGAATTCCCATAAATTCAAAAACTGCTTTAACACAAGCCGCTGAAAGAATAGAGCTTGTGCCAAGTCCGCTACCCTTTGGAACGTTAGTTACCTCAGAGTGCATTACAAATCCACCGCCAAGACGAGTGAGAATGTCTTTAAGATTTCCGCCCTCGCTTGGAATAACTCCACAAGCTAAAAGTGCTGCCTTCTGGAGTGCAAAAACATCGTAAGGGTCGCCTGTTTTCTGAAGCGGTGCTATCTCGGCGAATTCTCCGTGAACATCCATATCACGACTATCAAATACAATTTTCAGCTCAGATATTTTTTCAAGTGTAACTTCAACAGGCTTTTCACCGTTTAAAAGAATTGCAGCATTAAGAACTGCACCACCGTGTTCATTACAATATGGCGGAGTATCACTCCAGCCACCACCCCAGTTAACACGAAGTGGTAATTTTACTGTCAGCTTGTCCTTTGATATTTTACAGTTCTCATTATATTTTAAATTATCGACAGTTTCTTTTAAAATTCCGTCAGAAATCATAACAAAGCTTTTACCGATAAGCTCAGCACCTTTCTGACCGCCGAGGGCAACACCAAGATAATAGAAAAGCCTTATTCTTTCACTGAAGTCAGCTCTTAAGAGTCTTTTTTCGAGCCATTGCTCCTGAATTGGTGTAAGACAATCTGCTTTTAAAATATCCTTTGCCTCTGTTGCAGGCTTACCTGTGCGAATAAGCTTTGCAACGCCGTCCATACGCACCAATTCCTGCATACGATTATCCCACGCAATAATTGCTTCAGGGTCGGCAGAGTTAAATCCTGATTGAAGAGATTTTCTGTTAAGTAACATCAAATGATCTGAATCGCCGTTACCATTAACGATTTCATAGATATTAAGAGCCTCTTTAACTGCTTCGTCAATACTTTCACACGCAGGATAAATTTCAGCATTCCAAAGAGTTTTATCATCACCTGTGAAAATACTTGCAGGGAAAATTTCCGAAAGCTCTTTACCGAAAAGCTTTGTTTCTTTCGGGTTATCCTTTACACCGTAAATTCTCGCAACAAATTTTCCGTCCTTTTGTTTAAGCCCGTGAATTACAACATCTGATGGAATAACCTCATCGTGAATATCTACATAAGAAAGAAGAACATTGTCGCCAATTTTCGCCTTACTATGAACATAAGAAACCTCAAGGTAGCAGTTTTTACCGATTTTTGCTTTATCAGATAAAATACTGTTATATCCCGCAGTAGATTTAGTGATACTACTGTTTATATGATTATTCCAGCCAAGCTCTTTATAGCTGTCAATCCCGCCTGACATAAGCTCTAAAATTTCGGTAGTGGTACCAAAATGAATAAATTTAGCCGGTGAAAGTCTTAAAAGCTTCATTCTGTATGGTCTTAAAACCTCCCAGATTGCAGCACGAGCATTTTTGAGCTCGTCGCAGAATGAACCCTCCGGCTTTTCGTCATAGAATTTTTCGAGTGTAGAGTCAGTTGCCAACGGATATAAGAAATCGCCATAAAGAGAAAGACGAACTTTATCGTTCACATATTTATCGTAGCCATCTTTAGTAGCAATCAATGAATTAAGCGACTTCAACATTTCAGCAGAAAAAATAATTGCTCCTGTGTCAATATCTACCTTTCCGCTTTCATTAACTGCACCGAGCTTTGTGAGTGACTCAACAGATTGCTTATGAAGGAATTTCTGAACGCAACCGTCATCACCTCTTAAAAATACTCCGTGATTTTTACCTACTTCAACGGCTTCTTTAAATGAAATTGCCGCAGCACCATTACCGCTGTAATCTATCTGAAGTGGGTTAAAAAGAAGAAGCACATCACCTGAAAGGAGCACCATACCCTCACGAATACGGGCAGGCACGCTTGACATTGCCATCATAAATTCATCGAAAAGAGTTGCGCTTCTTCCGTTAGGTAATTTATGAGGTACAGGTGAAAAAAGCTTGCCGAGTGCAGAATATTGCGGAACTCGTTTTGAATCACCGCCGGAATGAATTACGAGAATTCTGAGCCCTGAAAAATCATTGCTACCGGTATGCTCTGCAATATATTTAATTACACCCAATGTTGCTCCGCCACTGCCGACGCGTTTACCGTCACGGTCAGGAATCACTGCAAAATGAGTTTTTTGTGGAAGAAGACCCTTTTTTAAACGCTCGTTTATCTGCGCACGAAAGCCCTCTGCCTGATTTTCATTTGAGGCGGTTAACACTATGTAATCCCACAAAGGAAAACCCTCGCGATTCAATGAACGCTCGTAGTCATCCCATGTATCCATATAAGATTGTGCAAGAAAAAGTGCCTGATTTTTTGGCATATCTGTTCTCTCCTATTCACAAGGCGAAACACCCTGTCATTACATTTATAAATTGTTATATAAATCATTGTAACTTTTTAAAAAGCTTTCAACATTCAATGAATTTTTATAATTATTGTATTTTTCGTCAATTTCAAAATTATTCTTCAGAACCTCATTCAAGGTAGCAGCAAGTGAAGCTTTATCTTCACTGTTAAAGGTATAACCCAAATGATTTTTCTTAACTGTATCACCCAAATTGCCGTGACTTGGACCGACAATACATTTTTCTAACGCTACACCCTCGCCCAATGGTCCACTGGCCGCATTAAATACCGACCTGTATGGTAAAACTATAATATCCGATGCATTCATAGCAAAAACGAGCTCGTCCTCGCTTAAAAACTTAAGCAAGAGGTGAACATTGCCGGCGTATTTTTTAGTGCTTTCTGTTATATAAGCTTCATCAAAATGAACAGGTCTGCCTGCCACAAGAAGCTGAAACGGCTCAGTTACATCATTCAAAGCATCTAAAAGAATATCCAAGCCCTTGTCGTGTCTTGTTTCGCCAATACAACCGAGAACCGGAATATCCGGTTTTAAATTAAAATATTCTTTAGCTTTGTCTTTATCGCAATTATTTTCTCTGAAATTAGGATATTCTATATGAACCCCATTGCTTCTGCCGTATTCCGAAAGACGATTTTTAAGATACTCTGAATGTAACACAACAGCATGGGCAGAAGAGGCAATTGCTTTTGCCGAAAGAATATTTAAAAAACCATCTCTGAGGCAGTGCATAGTTACAACAGTTTTGTATTTTTTGAATTTTTTTATACCGTAACCAAAATACCTGTAGAAGAAATCTCCGTTTAATATATGCACAATGTCGGGATTTTCTTTTTCAACAAAAGCATAAATTTCATTAATCCATTTTCTGAATTGCGAAAAAGAACGCTTGTTATTTTTTCGGTCAGGGGTTTCATATTTATACTGCTTACAGCTCAAAGCATCAACCTTTTCAGGCAATATAGCAACAACCTCATTGCCTGGTGTGTTTGCTAATGCACTGATATATGAAACGTGGTGCCCTAATGTATTTGTATCAATATAAACAATTTTCATAAAGCACCTCCTACAAAAATACATATACGCATTCATTTTAACACAGTTTACAATAATATTCAACAAAAAACGGATATAAAAGCCAAAAGCAGTGTCTTTAAGCACTGCTTTTCAGTTATTTCATTGAAGAAATCAATTTTTCATATTCTTTTTTTGTTTGTGGTTTGTAAAGCTTTAATGGTGTTTCGCCATCAAGTAACACATTAAGAAAATCGTCAAAATAATTATATGAATCGTCTTTTTTTGCTGTTGCAAAATCGTAACAAATTATTGAAACAGAGCTTTGGTTAAAATAAAGTGCTGGAGCTATGCACGCAGTTGAACAATGGCTTATGAGAATTTTGTCTGAAACATCGAAATATTCGCAATACATTTCAAATGGTAATGAAGCACCACTATAAATATTCACATCTTTCTTTTCATAATAATCATCTTTTCTGCGTGGGTGTTTTTTATATACAATATCTTCCTTTGTAAAGTAAGAAAGCGGATTTATCATAGCATCCATATCCTGATTTTCAACAAGTGTATCAAAAAATATTATTTTTTCTTTTATTTCAGGAATATTTTCAATGTCAAAAATGTCGTACAGCAATTTTTTCGACTTTTTATTATTTGAAAAATCAGTTTTATAAATTTTTGCACCAGTTGCCTTAACAGCTTCGTAATCCTTAAGCGCTTCAGGTATTCTTACAAAAACTTTTTTGGGAATAAAAATATTTTCGCCTATTTTAAGCCATTTATCAAAACGGCGTTCGGGGAAAATAGCCCCGTTGAAATATGTGCCTGTACCATCTTC
Source organism: Oscillospiraceae bacterium (assembly GCA_015065785.1). Lineage (GTDB taxonomy): Bacteria > Bacillota > Clostridia > Oscillospirales > Acutalibacteraceae > DTU089. The sequence continues at coordinate 124,340 of SVPR01000004.1, forward strand.
AAAGCGATTATATTCTATTTTTTTATTATCAAGTTTTAAGTAGAGCATTTGCATAATCGGGTCAGGATAACTAAAAAAAATCTCTTCTATTTGCTCGTCTTTTTTAATGCCCGTTAATTTTAAAACATCATTTTTAAAAACATAGTAGTACACAGCCCACAATCTTGCATATAAATTCCGAAGCTGGTCGTTCGAATGTAAAAATTTAAAAAACGAATCCTGTATTCCAGCAAATAATTTTGATTTTTTATATTTTAATGCATTTGTTCGTTGTGAAATTTTAAAGAACTTGACAAAAACAACATCTTCGAAAAAATTTGATGCTTTGCATTTTTCAACATACTCTTCTGCACCATTAAAATAGTCGAAAATGTACATTTTACATTTTTTATCCTCGTAAAATTGTTCTTTTAAATTTATTGCCCGATACATCTGAACAGGTGTTGCACAAAAAAACAGAACCATAAGCCACTCCAAAAAGAATTTTTTTCATTGTAACATAAATTATAGTATTATTCAACAAAAAAGAGTGCCACACCATAAAAATGCAGCACCGCTTTATTTTATTCAGATATTTTTTTGTGAACATCCTTTAAAGCATCGTAGAAAACGCCTGAATCTGTTGAATAACTTATGTATTGAACACCGGAGGATTTCCACTTTTCAACCATTTCATAAGTATCAGTAAATGTACCTACAATTACGCCCTTTTCACGAGCCTTTTTCACGATTTCTTCCATAGCCGCAATAACTTTCGGGTGGTCAATCTGACCTGTTACACCTAAAGATTGTGACAAATCGTAAGGCCCAATAAAAATTATATCGTAACCGTCAATTTCTAAAATTGATGAAAGATTTTTTATTGCTTCCTGACCTTCTAATTGTAAGATTACCAATAAATCCTTTGATTTTTCGAAATACAAATTTCTATCAAGAGCAGAATAATCTGCAGCTCTTACAAAACGACAAACGCCACGCTCACCATAAGGATGGAAACGAGCATATTTTACAATTCTTTCAACATCTTCAACGGTTCTTACCTGTGGCACCTGAATACCCTGAGCACCAATGTCAAATGCCTTGCCGATTGTATTGTCATCTATGTACGGCACTCTTATAATAGGTAAAAGCCCACGACATTCACACGCTCTTATGTTGTTTTGTTGATGCTCAATATCAGTCGGGCCGTGTTCTGTATCAAGAATAACAAAATCAAAACCGGCAATGCCCATAATTTCAATAAACATCGGGTCAGAGGTCTTTGAAAAAAGGCCGTAAACATATTCGTTGTTATTTAATTTTTCTTTGAATTTCTGAATATCGTTTCTCATATCTGGATTTCTCCTGCTTTGATTTTCGCGTCAACAATGGCACGAACTTTTTCAAGATCGTTTGGTGTATCAACTGCAACAGTTTCTGAATCAACTTCAATATATTGAACCTTATAACCGTTTTCAATGAAACGAAGAATTTCAATATCCTCTACCGCTTCAACCTTTGCCTTACCGTATTTCATACCGTAATCGCAGTAGAATTGAAGAGCATCAGGCTTAAAGCCGTAAACACAAACCTGCTTATAGTAAGCGTAGTCTATACTTCCCTTTGGATATGGCGCTGTTGACCTTGTTAAGTAAATGCCTATACCGTCTTTATTGGTAATAACCTTTGGCACGGTAAAATTAACAACCTCTACAGGGTCAGTAATTTTTGTCATAAGATTCGAAATCTCTAAATCAGGATTTGAATAGAACGGCTCTATTGCAGCCTTAATTGTAGCAGGCTCAAGGAGAGGCTCATCGCCCTGAATATTTACAATTAAATCAGCAGGGATTTTTCTTGCAACCTCACCTATTCTATCTGTACCTGTTCTATGTGTATCAGATGTCATAATTACTTCAATGTTAAGTTCTTTACAAGCATTGAAAATTTTATCATCGTCTGTTGCTACATAAACCTCATCAAAGTCTTCAACCTTTTTACATTGATTGTAAACCCACCAGATCATTGGTTTGCCACAAATATCTGCAAGTGGTTTGCCTGGAAATCTGCTTGATTGATATCTTGCCGGAATAACGCCTATAATTTTCATTTTATTTCTCCTTTATTTTGCTTTAATATTCTTTATGAGATTTTTAACAAATTTTCGCTTTATTACTAAAACAATAAATGCAATTACTAATATAGCATACCTTAAAATTACAAAATTGTAAAGACACATTGCAAGTGCGGTGCAAATTAAGTATGCAAGGGTTATAAGCAAAAACATTTTATCGTTATAAACACTTTTAATATTTAATTTTTCTTTGCATATTTTTGTCATAAATATATAGTGTGCCACTGCAAGCAAGACGTAACAAAACAGTGTTACATAACCCGCTGCCAAATAGCCAAGCTTTGGCATAATTAAAAGGTTTAATCCAATATTTGAGGCGGCTGCAAGAACAGAGCCGACCATAATAAATTTGTTTTTTTCATAATAAAACTCTACATTAGCAAACAAGCTATACACAAAAATAAGGTAAACACTTGCTGAAACAGGTGGCACAACCCACACACCCTCTGCATATTCAGGTGGTGCAATAATCCACATAAGCTCCGGTGCAACAAGCACAGGTATAAGAGAAATAAGCGCAACGCCTAATACTAAAAATGTAGTTGTTTTTTTGAGTGCATCTACATTCTCCTCTTTTAATTTATGGTATGTCCACGGAACAAACGAAGAGTTAATACTACCCGTAACAATATTCATTATAAGTGAAAAAGAGTATGCAACACTAAAAATAGCAACCTCTGTTTCACCAAACATTCTCTCAATCATAATTCTATTTGAATGAGAAAGAACAATTTGAGAAAGGTAATGCGGAATAAGCGGTATATTAAACTTAAGTGCAAAGCCCCAGTATTCTTTATTGAAAAAGCTTTTGCCCCTTGTAATGTTTAAAACATAGAAGAAAAGACCTATGCAAATATTAATAAGTGCCGCTGAAAGAATTCTTGCAACACCCTTTTCCTCTGTTAAATTTACAGCAACTAAGCCGAGTACAGGGGAAGCAATTGCATTAAAAACAGTTACCGCCACAAGTGCTATGTATTTAAACTCGTAGCGCTGTCTTGCAGACCAAAATGCTAATGCCGGTGCTGCTAAGCATTCGGCAAAAATGGTTACCATTAAAAGTGTAGAAAGACCTGTAAGCTCGTTAAAAAATTCATTAAACGGCAAATACACACAAAACAGTAACAAGGTAACAACGGTAGAAAGACCCTGCATAGAAGCCGTATATTTATTACGGTCATTCGGGTATTTTGTCATACCATTGTTAAACACACCATAAGACAAATTAAGCGTAGCTAAAATGCTTATAATCTGATACCAGGACTGAAACACAGAGAATTCACCGTACTGATCAGTAGTTAGAATTCTTGTAAACAGTGGTGTAGTTATTAAAGATATTCCTTTTTGAAAAATGCTTGCAATAGCAAACCAGATAGAGCATTTTGCCGCTACTGGTATTGATTTGTATTTTTGTAGTAATGTTTTTATTGAATTTCACTTCCTATAAATTATTGTGAACTTTTTAAACTAAAAATTAATTTTTCGTATTCCTCTTTTGTCTTTGGCTTTGAAAGCTTTAACGGAACATCATTCTCCAACAGTCTATTTAAAAACGCATCAAAACCGCTATACGTTTCAAGTCCTTTCGTTGTTGCAAAATCGTAACAAATTATCGCCGTCGGGGTTTGGTTAAAAAACAACGCGGGAGAAACACACGCTGTTGAACAATGACTTACTAAAATTTTATCTGAAACATCAAAATATTCGCAGTACATTTCAAATGGTAATGAAGCCCCTTTGTATACATTCAGATTCCTTTCTTCGTAATATCTGTCTGGTCTTCTCGGATGTTTTTTATAAACAATTTCTTCACTTGTAAAAATACTTAGCGGCTTCATCATCGCCTCCATATTTTGGTTAGGTGCTAAGGTATCAAAAAAGATTACTTTTTCTTTTATTTCCTGAACATTTTCAATGTCAAAAATTTTATACAACAAATCCTTTGCCACTTTGTTTTGTGAAAAATCGACTTTTATTATTTCAGCGTTGGCTTTTTCAATATCTTTAATTGCTTCCGGGAAATGCGCAAAAACTTTTGCAGGCTTAAACACATCGTCTGAAAGACCTATTTTTTCATCGAACCTACATTTCGCAAAATTCACACCATTAAAATATGTAGATGTACCATCTTCAAAGCGATTAAACTTCATTTTTTTATTTTTAAGCTTAAGATAAAGCATAGGCAAAATAGGGTCGTAATAACTAAAAAGCACCTCTTCTATATCCGCGCTTTTTTCTACATGTAATTTTTTTAAAATATCATTCTTTAAGAAGAAATAATAAATGCACCATGTACGCATATAAATTTTCTTTAACACTACTTTGTTCGTAATAAAATCAAAAAACTTTTTTTGAACGCCTTTTAATATTTTAAGGTCTTTATATTTTTTCCCGTTTGTTCTTTGGCAACACTTCCACATTTTTACAAACACAACATCTTTAAAAAGACCGGTTTCTTTGCATTTTTCAACATATTTTTCTGCATCTAAAAAATAATCCAAAATATAAAGAATGGTCTCTTTATCGTTATAGTACTGTGTTCTTATATTTATAATTTGATATATTTGCACGGGTGTTGCACAAAAAAACGCGACCATAATAACTCCTTTAAATTCTCTTGAGATTACACACTTTATTTGTGATAAATATTATTGTGTTTATAATATTTTTCTTGTGGTGTGTGTTTCTCTTTTATTTCCTTGACTTTTTTTTTAACCTTGCTTGCAAAGCTATTTTTCTTTTTTTGTTTTGCTTCATATCTTTTTAAATTTTCTTTTCTTTTTTCTGCCGAAAAAAACTCATCCGAAATAAGCCTGCTTTTTAATTCAGGCATTTTTTCTAAAAAACAATACCTACAAAGATAATCGTTTTCATCAGGCTCTACGTAAAAAACGTTTTCATTTTCAAAAGTTGTATCCAAACAATTTACAAGCCATATCTCGTTCTGTGCATTATACCTTCTAACCTTTTGTTGCACGTCAGAATAATTGTTTTTCCAAAACTCAACTTCTTCTGCTGATTCAATATATCTTATAAACAAAGTCGGCTTTTTGATATCTTCAAAAAAACGATCTATTCTTCTTTTATATTTCTTTTCTACTTCGTTTATTTGATCTTTTACTGGTTGAAGCCCGTTAAAATCGTGAAAAAAAGATATTTCTATACTCATATTTCTGTATTTTGAAGGGCTGTTATCATACTGGTACAAATCATCATAATTCAAAAAACCATCAAACTGCGTATCTATCATTTTTTCTACACCGGACCAACTTGAAATAAGCCAATCAAACGGGTAGCTTGCACTTCTTAAACCTAATCGCTCTAATTCCTTTGCCACTTCACAGTAAAAACCCAAAGAAATCATATTTTCAAACATAGTTGTTCCCCTTTTCACAAAGCAAGACTAAAACCGATTTTATTTTCTCAGTCTTGTCGTTGCTTTTGCCAAAGACAAATAGAATTTTTTAAAGTAATATTTTTTAGTAGAAATAATGTTGTATTTTTTAAGAATTTCAAGAGATTCTTTTTCTCCTACAACGGTACTTGAAATTCCTCCTAACTCAAAATTAGAAACCACTTTGTAAATCGGCTTGAATACAACCTCTTTATTCTGACTTACTCTTAACATAAAATCGTAGTCAGAAGAGCTTTTATATTCAAGACTGTATGCACCTAAATCGCTATAAAGCTTTTTTGTAACAAAGCAGGTAGGATGTGTAATCATTTTCTTTTTTACAAACTCATGGTTATAAATAACAATTGAACTTTCTTTGTTGTTTTCAATTGTTCTCATCATTCCATAAAAAACAGCATATTTTTCATTGTTATATTCTTTCACAATATTTTCTAAAGCATCCAGCTCATAAAAATCATCACTGTTTACAATCCCTATAAGTTCGCCTGTCGCTAAATTTATCCCTTTATTCATAGCGTCGTAAATGCCACTGTCTTTTTCAGAAACAACCTGTAATTTGTCGCCGAATTTTTCTTTGTACTTTTCTATTATGCTAAGCGTATTATCTGTAGATTTTCCATCTACAATAATATATTCATAATTTTGGTACGTTTGGTTAAGCACACTTTCAAGCGTTCTTTCTATTGTTTTCTCGCTATTAAAACAAGGTGTTATTATACTAATTAAAATGTTATCCATTTACAACTTCCTCAAAAACTTTTGTTATTTGCTTTGCTATTACTTCTGGTGAAAACTTATGATGCACACTATCAGAAATTTCTTTACAATCATAAACATTTTCGCTATTCATCATTTTTTCGATTTCTTTTGCAAGAGTTTCCACATCATCTACGGGTACTAAAACTCCGTTTGTTGAATTAACAAAATCTTCTGGGCCACCACATTTTGTTGCAATAACCGGTAGCCCTGTTGCCATTGCCTCAATATAGACAATGCCAAAGGTTTCGTAACGGCTTGCTAAAACAAAAAGGGCCGCCTTGTTTAATTCTTCTGCAAACTGTTCACGATTGTAAGCACCAAAAAAAGAAACTTTTTCTTGAATACCTAACTGCTGGGCTAAGTTTTTCAGGTTTGCTTCTTCAGGTCCGCCGCCCATAATAGTTAATTTGCAATCTTTGTTTTTTTGAGAAACTTTTTTGAAAGCTTTTAGTAAAACATCAAAGCCCTTGCCCTTAATTAAATTTCCGCTTGCCAATAAATTAAATTTTTCTTTTTCGATAGTTCTTTGAATATATTGAAATCGACTTAAATCAGCAATATTACTAATCACTATTGAATCAACATCAAATTTACTTTTAATTATGTCTGCTAAGCCAGAGCTTACTGCAATAACTTTTTCTGCATTTTTATAAACATTTTCAATTTGAAAAAACAAATCTGAATTTTCTTCTAACTTATGTATTAGTGAACCATGCTCGGTTACTACATAAGGAATATTGTATTTTTTGCAGGCTCCTACAACGCATCTTGCTGTTTCCGCAAAGTGTGCATGAACTAAGTCAGGCTTACCATATTTTTTTATAACTCTTTTTAAACCCTTTTCAAATAAGAACTTTTCCATTTTGGATTTTGCGTTATAAAAAATTGGACCAAACGGAATGTTGTACTCTAACACGGGAATATCGTCTTTCAAAAACTCGTTTCTTCCAAAACGCCTTACACGCCTTATTGAACGCATATCCATTGCAAGAAAAACTATCCTGTGCCCTGCATCCTTCAATGATTTCGCTTGATCATATTGAAATATACCATTCCTGGGGTATGCTTCACATGGACAACCGTAAGAAACCTCTAAAATAAACATTTATTCACTCTCTTCGCTTATTAAAGCAACTTTTTCTGTATTTTCTTTTATTGGTAAAATAAAAGCATACATAAACGCTGTTATAGAAATAATATTAACGTAGCTACCCGTTCTTATAATAACAACCATAAATAAGAATAATAGGATGATTGCTTCTAAGTTTTTACGCTTAATTGCAGTAAAAAATCTTTTTGCAGAGGCAATTACAAATGCAACAAATCCAACTATGCCGAACTCAGAAAAAATTCTTGTATATAAGGTTGCACAGTCGTTTTTGTTTATAGCCATAATAATTGTGCCATAAATTTCTCTTATATATTGGTCATAATATATTCTATGAGAATCAAAGCCTGTACCAAAAATGTATCCGTCCTTTAGTTTTTCTATTGCTATTCTTAAGTTAGATACAATTGCAAGTGCGGACAAGTCGTTCATAGTAGTTGTGCTGACATTTTCAAACATTTTAAATCTGTTCAATGCACCCATAACAAAGTCACTGTCGATTAACATTAACAACACTATGCCACATACGCCTAAAACTAAATATTGCACCTTTTTCATAAATACCCTTTGGTAAAGGAAAACATACAGGCAAAAAATCAGAAAAACAGATACGTAAACAACTGTAGATTGTGTAAGCACCGCAAAAATCAATATTATTGCAGTTTTATATTTTTTTACAAATTTAAATTTTTTCTCTTTACTTATTAAAAATGTCCATACCGCCCAAATTATAAGCGGTGCTGCGTGCGCAGGCTCTGTGTATAATCCAAGCGCTGTAATAAAACCATGTCTTATTGTAAATTGTTGATAGAAGCCTTGGGCAGAAAAATCTACCAAATGAGCATAACCTAAAACAAAAGCAACAAACTGAATAATGCCTATAACACCCTCAAAAACCGCTACATTATAAAATATTTTATACAAGACGTTTATATCATTAACGTCTTGTATGAACCACAAAATTGAAACCATTGTAATTGTAAAGAATGCGAAAGAAGAAATAGAATCTGAATCCCATTTTCCTAAAACGGTTATAAAAACCATATAAATAAAAAGGATTATTATAGATAATGGTAAATATAATGTTTTTTTCATATAAATATTCTTAAGAACTAAAAGTGCACACAGTGCAAGTGTTGCCCATTGGTAGATTCTGAGTCCAAATATAAGTATTCCTACGTCCATTGAGAATAACAATACTATGTACAGCGAGCATATCAAAAAATGAAATATTGAATTGATATCTTTTTTTATGAGCATAAATTTTCTTCCTATCAAACAAAAATTCTTTGTTTTTAACGAATAATCCTTACGTATTTTAACTTTTTTAAGAAAGTAATTTCTCTATAATCAATCTCTAAAAAACACATCTCGTGTATAAACTTTTTGTTTTACATCGTCAAGAACTGATTCATATCTGTTCGCAATAATTGCATCACAAACATTTTTAAATTTTTCTAAATCATTTACGACTTCACTGCCAAAGAACAACTCGCCATTTTCGAGGGTTGGCTCATAAATTACTACCTTTGCGCCCTTTGATTTAATTCTTTTCATTACACCCTGAATTGAGCTCTGACGGAAATTATCTGAATTAGATTTCATTGTTAAACGGAACACACCAATAACCGGTGGAACATCTTTAGCTTTGCTGAAATCTGCATCCTCGTCGTAACCGTGATAGCCTGCCATTTTTAAAACTCTGTCGGCAATAAAATCTTTTCTGGTTCTATTACTCTCAACTATTGCGCTCATCATATCTTGCGGAACATCTGAGTAGTTAGCAAGTAACTGCTTTGTATCCTTTGGTAAACAATAACCACCATAACCGAAAGATGGATTGTTGTAATGGTCGCCGATTCTTGGGTCAAGACACACACCTGCAATAATATCTTGTGTAGAAAGACCTTTCATCTCTGCATAAGTGTCAAGTTCATTAAAATATGAAACTCTTAATGCTAAATAAGTATTTGCAAAAAGTTTTACTGCTTCTGCTTCTGTAAAACCCATAAACAATGTGTCTATATCTTCTTTTACTGCACCTTCTTGCAACAACTCAGCAAAACGCTTTGCAGCATTTGTTAACTTCTCATTATTCAAGTCTGTACCAACAATAATTCTGCTTGGGTAAAGATTATCGTAAAGGGCTTTTGATTCTCTTAAAAATTCAGGACTGAATATAATATTTTTACAATCATATTTTTCTCTCACCATTTCTGTAAAACCAACAGGAATGGTTGATTTTATAACTATTATTGCATCAGGATTTATTTCTTTTACTTTTTCGATTACTGTTTCTACTGCAGATGTATCAAAAAAATTCTTTTGCGAATCATAGTTTGTAGGTGTAGCAATAACAATAAATTCTGCATCTTTATATGCAGACTCTGCATCTAATGTTGCAACAAGATTAAGTTCTTTTTCTTTGAAATATTTTTCAATATATTCATCCTGAATAGGTGATACTTTTTTGTTAATCATATCTACCTTTTCAGGAACTATATCAACTGCTTTAACAGCATGATTCTGTGCTAATAATGTCGCAATTGACAATCCTACATATCCTGTTCCTGCTACTGCTATGTTCACAAAAATTACTCCTTTATCTCTGCAATGCTTCTTTTAGCTATATCACTATATAAAAAGTGTTTTTTACCAGTTTTTGCTGCGTTTTTATATTTATCATAATCTGCAATCATTTCTGTAATTGCGTTTTTGATTTTTTCTACACTATCATTTTCTAAGAATATAACATTTCCACCAACATCAACATGAGTGGTTCCTGCCCATTTTTTACAAATCATAGGAATACCTATTGCTGCAACCTGCTCCCAGAAAACAGAATGTCTCCCTGGGAAAACAACTATATCTGCAGCAGCAAATTCATCGTAAGATTCTGTAGTATTCTTCCAACCTGAGTATTTAACTCTGTCGCTTAAAAGTGAGTCAAATTTTTCTTTCATTTCAGGCACAACAGAACCGAAAACACCAAGCTTGACTTTTTCATTTTCCATTTCATTAACAGCTTGCATAAGCAACAAGGTCTGTTGTTTGAACAAGTCAATTTTGCCGCCTGTTACAACTAAAATTTCATCATCTTTAACATTGTATTCTGCGCGTTTTACTTCACGGGCATTTGAATTTTCAATTCTTGAAATTTGGTCATCATCTGCACCCATAACAAGAAGCTCGCACTTTTCTTTTGGTAAACCATAAACATCCACTAAAAAATCTACTCTTGCTGGTAAAACGCCATAAAATTTTGTTGTATATGGCTCTATTTTTTTTGCTACATACTTCCACAAAATCTTATGTAACAAATTCTTGGAAAGCCAATTTGTCGCACTATTGGAAAAATCCGCATGGTTATCAACATATACTGTAACTTTACGATTTTTCAAATATTTTACCACATTAAGAAGTTCAACACACTGACTACCATGAACAAACAGTATTTCTGGTTGTTCTTTCTCTAACAAATTTATTACCCCACCATATTTTTTAAACTTTTCGGATAGCTTTCCCTTTAATAACGGCAATCTATATACTTTTACACCATCCTGGTTAACATAGTTTGTTTCCGTTTTTATTGCATATTTACCTGAATCATCCCAAATAGTTTGTGATGTCACTACTACAACATCATGCCCTTGTTTTTTATGGTGCTTCGTTAATCCATTTTCCTGATAAGACCAACCATCCGTAAATGGTCCTGCTAAACACAAATGAAGGACTTTCATTGTTCTCTCTCTTTCTTTGTTATTTGCTCTTTTTTGAGTATACACAGTCGTACAACAATGATTGCAATTTTTTCGGCATAACAGCTTTAATGCAAGTTTTTACTGCCGCAAAGCATTCTTGCTTATAAATACTAAATTTACCACCTTTATTATATTCAAGCTTCATTTTTACTCGTTCTTTAAACCATTGTTTTGCATATTTGGGGTTGTCTGAAGCACCCCCTTCACGCATGTGACTAAAAACTTCGCTACACAAAACATATTTTACATCTTCATCTTCATGGACTCTATATTGCCATTCACCATCTGCTGCCAATTTATACTCTTGATTATATAACCCTATTCTGTCATAAACTGCTTTTGCAGCGAACATTGACGGATGGCCAAAATATTCTTTGTTCTTAATTTGATTTTCTGTAAAATGATAACGATAAATCAACTCATCTTTTTCAGAAACTCTTTCCATATCTCCGTTTATTACAACATATTCATGCTGGGTTTCTGCATATTTCTGAGCCACAAGTTCCAGTGTGTTATCTGAATAATAATCATCACTATTCAATATACCGATTATTTTACCAGTACTATTTTTTATACCTTTATTCATGGCATCATATATTCCCTTATCTTTTTCAGAAATAACTCTCAATTTACCACAAAATTTTTCTTGATATTTTTCTAGTACTTCAAGGGTATTATCTGTTGAAGCTCCATCTATAACAAGATATTCATAATTAGAGTATGTTTGATTTAAAACACTAATCAACGTTTTTTCAATTGTTTTTCCGCTATTAAAACAAACTGTAACTACCGTAATTAACGGATTCTCATAATCGTTTTTTTCTGTGTACATTTTATTCATCTCAACTCATAACCAACTTAATCATTTCAAAGATCACACGATGCAAATAATACAACTTTGACATACCATGTCTTTTATATATACCATAAGTTACATTAACTCTGTTCATAGCTTCTTTAAAGCTTTTCTTTGTACTCTGACCACCGAAATTAAAATTTGAAACAACTTCATTTAAAACACATATTTTCTTACCTGATTTAAAAGCAGCTGTAACAAAATCAAAATCATCATACATATCGTTACAGATATACGGATATTCTGTTAACAACTTTTTGGTAGCAAACATAGTCGGGTGACACCAACCCGTTGTTGTCCAGATTTTTTTATTTAATCTTGCTTTTTTTATTACTTCGCCTTTAGGTGTAATTAACCTTAAATCTGCCCAGGCAACATCATACTTTTCTTTTTCATAAAGCTTAACCATTTTTTCAACGGCATCAACTTCGTAAAAATCGTCGCCATTAACATTACCAACTAGCTCAACATCAAGCAAAGCAGTCGCCTTGTTTATAGCGTCATACATTCCGTTATCTTTTTCAGAAATCACCGTAAACGGAATGTTTTTTTCTTTAAATTTCTCTTCATAAGAACGAGCAATTCCGACAGTATCGTCTTCAGAATTACCATCCATTATAACATAAGATATATTTGAATATGTCTGGTTTAAAACAGATTCAATTGTGCGAGCAATTGTATCCGCACTATTGTATGTTGCAGTTGTAATTCCAACTGCTATTAAATTCCCTCGCACAATTCTCACCCCTTATTTTAAAAACCACTCAATCAAGCTTGTATATTTTCTTCAATTTCTTCTATATCTTCAAAATCTTTAACCGCAGTAACCTGACCTTCTTCAACGCCACTTGTGCTGTCTTTCATAAACAATATTCTTATTGTTGCAAACATCAGTTTAATATCTTCAAGCAAAGACATATTGTTTATATAAATAAGGTCCATTTCCAATTTGTCATACGGTGTAGAGTTATATTTACCATAAATCTGTGCAGTTCCTGTAAGACCTGCCTTTACTTGTAATCTTAATCTGAATGATGGTAGCACCTCTTCATACTGTGCCGCAATTTCAGGTCTTTCAGGGCGTGGACCAACAATTGTCATATCACCAGAAAGGATATTGAAAAGTTGCGGTAATTCATCAAATCGACATGCTCTTACAATTTTTCCTATTGGTGTAATTCTATCATCATTTTCAGAAGCAAGTCTTGCAACACCGTCTTTTTCAGCATCAACTTTCATACTTCTGAATTTCCAGATTTTAAACTCTTTACCATCTTTTGTGAGTCTGGTCTGTTTGTATAAAACTGGTCCTTTATCATAGGCTTTTATTGCTGTTGCCACAATAGCCATTAAAGGACTAAGAAGTATAATACCACATAATGATACAACTATATCAATCAAACGTTTCACAACAACATACTCCGGATCCAATGTAGCTCTCCTTACATTCATAACAGGAACACTGAACTGAACGACATGGCGTGAACCCATCATAATAATATCGCCAACATGCGGAACAAAATAGCCTAAAACGCCATTATCAACACAATATTTTGCTATTGCATTTCTTAATGTTGCATTAACGCCAGCTACAAATACAGCTTCGTAAGAATCTATTTCTTCAACAATTTCTTCATAGTTGTCTGAATCACATTTAATATATTTTTCAACCTTGAATTTCAAATTAAATTTTTCAACTTCTGAAATTCTGTTCAAATCCTCTTCGTTTCTATAAACTACAATTGCTTTTTTGGGTTGGTGTATCGAAAAATAATATCTGTTAGCAACAAAACTCCAAATTACATTTATGCCCACTTGAATAACAAACAAGCCCATAAGTGGCAACAAATTTGCGAGCTTTAAATATGCAAAGAAGTGTAAAACATAAACTATACCAATAGATATTACATTTGCTAAAGACTGTGCGTAAATAAGACCCGAAACTCTGTTGAAGCCTATTACATACATCTGATAAACTCTTCCTAAAAAGATTAAACACACAGCATAGCAACATGTTATTAATAAATCAAATCGCAATTGCAAATCTGTTTCACCTTTGTTGTAGAACAAAGACCAACAAATATAAAACAATGCCACGGTTATACCAAAATGCAACAATTTTAAGAGCCGCATTTTCAACTGTTTAAAATCCATACTTTCACCCAAAATTTAAAATTTCCACACTACTGCACATTGGCAGTTTCTTTTTCCTCTGCTCTTCGTTCAATTTCGCCTGTGCCACCCTCGACTACGCCTTCAGATTTTAACACAGATTTTATTGTACCGAAAAAGCATTTCACATCCATCATAATTCCGCTTAATGAGCTACTGCCGAGACGCTCAACATATTCGCCGTCAAGCCTTGCTTTGAGTGGAATTTCCAACTCATCGTGTCCATTGATTTGTGCCCAGCCTGTAAGTCCGGGTCTTACATCATTCGCACCATATTGTTCGCGCTCTGCTATTAAGTCATCCTGATTCCAGAGAGCCGGTCTCGGACCGATTACGCTCATTTTTCCGCACAATATATTAAATATCTGCGGTAATTCATCAAGACTTGTTTTTCTCAGAAACTTACCAATATCTGTTATATACTGTTCAGGATTCTCGAGTAAATGGGTTGGCACATCCTTCGGAGTGCTCTGTTTCATACTACGGAATTTGTAGAGCCAGAAAAGCCTTTTGCCCTTACCCACCCTTTGTTGTTTAAAGAACACGGGGCCGGGATCCTGCACTTTTATAATTATTGCTATAACAAGCATTGGCAATGCCAGAGCTATAACGCCGACAAGCGACAATATAAAATCCAGCAATCCTTTGAGAAAATTCTTATACATAATTTCACCAGATTAGTAGCTAATAAATTTACACAGTTACTGCATTTTTCATCTCTTTAGCTTCGCTTGCGTTTCTGTTGACCTCTTCAGGCGTTTTAAAGGTTGGAACTACCACCTTCAACGCCTCTTTTACGGCATTATCGTCACCTGTTTCAACCGCAGTTCTTAATACGCTGAGCTTAGCATTCATTTCGTTAATAGAAACGGGCTTTTCACGCTCTATGAATATTGAACTGCTCGCAGTCTTTTCAAGGTCTGAATTAACGAGTGTTTCTTCGTAAAGCTTTTCGCCCGGTCTTAAGCCTGTTTCTATAATTTCAATATCATTATAAGGCTCCATACCGCTAAGGCGAATCATATTCTCTGCAAGCTCGATTATTTTAATAGGCTTGCCCATATCAAGAACAAAAAGCTCGCCGTTTTCTGCCATAGCACCCGATTTTAAAACCAACTGAGATGCTTCGGGAATTGTCATAAAATAACGGACAATTCGTTTATCTGTAATTGTTATAGGACCACCGCGGGCTATCTGCTTTTTGAAAAGCGGAATTACCGAACCCGCCGAGCCTAAAACATTACCAAACCTTGTTGCACTGTATGTAGTACGGGATTCTTTCTGACTGTAAGCGCCAACTATCATTTCACAAACGCGTTTTGTCGCGCCCATAACATTAGTCGGGTTAACAGCTTTATCTGTACTAACCATAATCAGTCTTTCTACACCGTATTTTTCGCTCATTTCTACGGTGTTAAGTGTGCCGAACACATTATTTTCAACCGCTTCAACACAATTGTGCTCCATTAAAGGAACATGCTTGTGAGCTGCTGCATTAAGCACAATATGAGGCTCATGTTCTTTGAACACTCTTTCAAGCCCCGTTTTATTACAAACAGAAACAATCTCAATCTGAATGTCGAGCTTATCTCCGTAAGCCATCTTTAACTCTTGCTGAACATCATAAGCCCCGTTTTCGCATATATCTAAAATCACAAGCTTTTCGGGACCCATTTTGGCGATTTGTCTGCAAAGCTCTGAGCCGATTGACCCACCGCCACCTGTTATGAGAATTCTCTTGTTTTTGTAGTACTCAACTACCGCTTCATCAACAACATCTAATTGCTTCCTGAAAAGAAGCTCTTCAATGTCAAATTCACGGATATGCCTTTTACCCTTGTTTGTTTCATTTTCTACAAGCGGATAGTCATAAACCTTGATTTTACAACCAGACTGGCTGTAATAATCAAAAAGCTCTTTGCGTTTTTCGGCATCAAGCTGAGGGACTGCGAAAACAATCTCCTGAACCTCGTAATCCTGAAGTAATTTAAAAGTTGCCTGTTCTTGCGAAAGAATGTTAATACCATGAATCTTTCTGCCGACCTTGTCTTCATTTATATCAATAAAGCAACGCGGAACATAAGATGCATTTTTGTTATTTATAAGCTCTTCTGCAAGACCTGTACCGACTCTGCCGGCGCCAACAATTGCAATTTTAATTAACTGAACATCGGTTTTTGCCTGAATGTCTAAAGATTTACCACCGAAAAAGCGTAAAATCTTAAATAACACAACGCCTACAATGCTGTTTTGTGTACCGCATTTATAAGCGTAACGATAAATCATTCTGAGCGCCAGTGCACCAAGAAGATTTATACACGAAATGGCAAGAATTTTTACAATCAATATTTTTTCAACAGGGAAAATGAGTTCTAATACTAAGAACAGCACAAAACCACATGCGTCACATATTAAAAGCCTGATATATGACTGTATTCCGCCATAACGCCAGATTTGCCTGTAAATATCAAACACAAAGCGCATACTGAAAATTGCAACAAGACCAATTATTGCAATCATCACACTATTGCCTATTGTTGAAACAACAACATCTTCATAAACCATAAGAAGCAAGAAGCTTACAACTGCATAGATACAGATGTCATAAAACACAAGTAACCATCTTACATTGAATCTGTGTGCTTTTTCAGATGTGCCGTTCAAAACCTTGCTCTCAACTGCCTGGGTAAGAGCTTTATTTTTTTTAATGATTTTTTTCGACATCTTTTTTCTCTCAATCAAATGTTTTTAAACTGTCTAAAAGCCTGAGTCATTCCCTCTCAAGCCGTACTCTCTCCCTGAATAAAAACCACATTATGTAGGGGTGAAAACCTTAAATTCTACAAGTTTACACATAATCCTACATTCTAAATAATAATACCATAGTGTCGATTTTTTTGCAATAGTTTAGAGAAATAAATTGCCCTGTTTTATAGGTATTTTTTCTTAATTCTGATATTTTTTGTATACATTAGACATTTTTTCTAAAAAATAAGAATTAAGCTAATATTTTTACAACTATTTTTCGTGTTTTTGTTGGAATATTATCTACGCTAAGGCAAGGTGCGTGTAACTCCTCAGGCATAATAATTGCAAATTCGCCTCTGCCTAAAACAATTTTGTCGAAATCCTTATTTAAGCCATAAAAGCAAATGTCATTCCCGTCTTTATAGTCTTGTGTGAGGGTTACCTCTTTCTCACTTTCAAAACCGATAACCTCTTTACCGCTGATAACACATTGAATATCAATATATTTTTTATGTGCCTCAAACTGCACTTCTGAATCAATTTTTGTTTCATAAGATGATATAAATGCATAAACATTTTTACCGTCTATTTCATAATTGCCGTCATCAGCATCCTCTTCCACCAATTTTTTAATAACCTCAAAAGCCTCGCTGAATCGTGGATGAATGCTCTTAAAGCTTTCTAAATCCTTTGAATAAATATTTGTTACTACCATAATTTTCAGCTCCTTAAAATTTGAAAATTTATTGATGATTAATAGTAGCATTTATTTGATGGGGTGTCAATGAGGCAGGAAACAGAGTTCGCTTCGCGAAAATGCTGAATGCAGAGTGCTGAGTGCTGAATTATGGGTCTGCGATGCGATTTTAATTAAAAGTTAAAAATGAAAAATTAAAAATTTCGGAACTGCGTTGGCAATTATAATTGAAAATTGAAAGTTGAAAATTGAAAATTTCGGGGCTACGCCGTAATTATAATAATTAGTTATAATGGTAAATTGACCTTTTCATTTATACCAATATACCAATTACAAATATTAAGACTTAAAAATAAAGAATTCTATCATTTTTAGTTTACACAAACTTCAAATGATAGAATTTCTTGTTTTTATGGATAACTATTATAATCGCCGACCGCAGGTCCCACAATTTTTAATTTTTCATTTTTAATTCTTAATTATATTTGGGGAGGTAGTCGCCGTGTGCTTCAATCAAATCGTCAACCATCTTTTTAATGGTGTCTATGTCTAACTCACTGCCTGTGTGTGGGTCGAGCATTGCTGCCTGATAAATATGCTCTTTTTTAAGAGTTCTTGCTGCTTCAATAGTGAGAAGCTGAACATTGATATTTGTCATATTCATAGCGGCACACTGAACAGGTAACGCACCTACATAACAAGGTCTTACGCCCATTCCGTTAACAAGACAAGGCACCTCAACACAAGCCTCTTTAGGAAGATTTGTAATGAGTCTGTCTTCATTAAGCACATTACCGCCGATTTCATAAGGTGTGTTAGTAACGATTGATTCAATAATATGAGAAGCATATTCATTTGAACGGTTGTGTTCTCTTACACCTTTTTCAAGCATTTCCTGGTAATCCTTTTTCCAGTTTGCAATCTGATTTACACATCTTCTCGGGTATTCATCAAGCGGAATGTTATATTTCTCAATAAGCTCAGGATATTTGCTCTTTATGTAGAACATATTGTATTCAGCATTATGCTCGCTTGATTCTGTGCAGTAATAACCGAAATTTTTAATATATTCAAGACGAACCTTATTGTCAAATGTAGGGTCATTAAGCTTTTCGTCAATTCTCTTTTTGATTTCCGGATATAAGTCGTTATTGTCTTTATCTTTGATTTCAAGAAGCCAAGCCATATGGTTAATACCCGCGATAAGCTCGCGTCTGCCTTCTAATTTATCTTCCATACCAAGTTGATTAAATAAATCTAATGAGCAAGTCTGAACGCTGTGGCAAAGACCAACAGTTTTAACACCTGTGTAGCGTTGCATATAGCCTGAAAGAATAGCCATTGGGTTTGTGTAATTTAAGAACCATGCGTCCGGACAAACCTCTTCCATATCACGCGCAAAATCTGCCATAACAGGAATAGTTCTGAGTCCACGCATAATTCCGCCGATGCCTAAAGTATCACCAATAGTCTGACGAAGCCCGTATTTTTTAGGAACCTCAAAATCTATAATTGTGCAAGGGTCATAAAGCCCTACCTGAATTGCATTGATTACGAAATTCGCACCTCTTAAAGCGTCCTTTCTGTTTTCAACACCTAAATAGCATTCAATTTTACCGTAACCGCCTTTTGTTTTGCGGATTGCTTCTAAAATAGTACGGCTTTGTTCAAGTCTTTCACCGTCAATGTCATAAAGTGCAAAAACACTGTCGCGAAGTGCCTCAGAGCACATACAGTCACCTAAAACATTACGCGCAAATACACTACTACCTGCACCCATAAATGTAATTTTCATAAATACCGCCCTCCAAGCTATTGTTTTATAGTTCAAGATTACAATAAATGATGAGCAAAGTCAAGAGAAATGAGTAGGCAGTGTATAGTAATTAAAAATTGAAAATGGAAAATTGAAAATTGTGGGACCTGCGGTCGGCGATTATAATTCGGAATTTCGGAACTGCGTTGGCAATTATAATTTAATAACAAAAGATAAGTTCTATCATTTAAAGCTTTTCGTAAACTAAAAATGATAGAACTTGTTGCTTTTATTGATAATTTATTATAATCAAGTCCGCAGGACTTCCGAAATTTTTAATTCTTAATTCTCAACTCTTAATTCTTTTAATCTTCTTCCCATCAAATGAATAACTGTGACTTTCATTACCATTCACTTTTTCGGGGAAATCGGTTGTTATAATCTGAGAGCCACAATTTTCTGTAATCTCATATCTTTCATCGCTGAAATCCGGATATTTATCCGCACGGGTTCTTACTATAAGGTTGCACTCGTCTATTGTTTCAGCTTTGCGACTATCAGCATTCCACGGGTCATTTTCTAAAATAAATGAAGTGTAGCTTTCGTTCCTGTCGTCGTATCTTAACATAGGGAACATTTTCTGTGTTTTAATGCTTTCATCTAATGCTATGTAGCTTTCGGTAACATCACAATCGTGAAGTAAAACCAAAATTTTGCCCTGTGCTTCTTTTAAAGAAATCCAGTCATCATTTTCGCGCATTTCTTTAAATGATGCGTAATTTCTTAACACATCTTTCGGTGTTAAAAGTGAGTCGCCTAATGTATTTTCTATAATTTTGTCGAGTTCTTTTGCATAGCCGAGCGAGAATTTTTTCATTCCGTTTATTTCAATAACAAAGCTTTTCGGTTCAACAATTACAATTACAGGAATGTGCCCGGGGTTATTGTCTGACCACATTTTTATTTCTGTTAACGCTTTGGTAAAATCATAAGCACTTGAAGCGTTATCAACAATAGTATTGTGTGTAACTTTAAATTCTATTTTATTGTCTTTATCGAGTGTTTCAATGTCAATTTCAACATTCCTTATACCCATTTCGAGCTGGCCAGTTAAAGTATCCATTTGGAAATCGAATGTATTAAGACCGAATTTTTTAAATGTTATAGTGTCAACTATATTCATTGCAAAACGGGTTTCTGCAGTTGCCAGTCTCTGATAACTGTTGTGTGTACCTAAAATTGCAATTTCATTAAGCTTTACACCATCTTCTATTGCTTTTTCCAAATCAAAATCTGCTAAATCCGCTTCATTTTTTGGGGTGTAATTTTTGTAATACGCTGTTTCTAAATATTCTAAATGCTCTTCCTGGAATTTTATATTTTCATCAATTACATTTATATTCGAAACAACTGCAGCAATAAAAATGCCAAGAAGCACTAAAAAAAGACCTGCAAATAATGATAACAACGAGATAATTATTCTTTTAAATGTTTTCATAAACTCACCTTACTTATCATTAACTCTTTTTAATCCAGTGAATCGTTCCCCAAAAGAATTCGCCCAGCTTTCGCAATAAAGCTTATAGTATGAAACATTATTCTTTTTTCTGTAGCTTTCAAAAAAATTACACCAAATTACAGACGGAATTGCAACAACAATATAATAAAGCGGACCTAAAAGAAGACATTGCCATGTGTGACCATATTCGTGAATTCGTGTGTTATAAGTCCACTCTTTTTTCTCGTGATTGTCTTTCATAAATATAAAAAGTCCCATTGAAAGACCGCCTGATTTCCAAGGCAGATACACAATATTTGAAAAGCCGAATTTACTGTGCGGGCGTTTTAAAATTTTAGTGCAGATTAAATATGCAATACCACCGACAATGTTTACAGGAAGCCCCCATGTCCATTGAATAATATAAAATAAAACACTTTTAAATTTACTGTATTTTCTTGAAGGTGTGGTTACTGTAATATCTATTTTTTCCATTACTCTGCCTCCGCCATTAATTTCTTTAATTCCTTTTCTTGCTCCATAAGAATTAAATAATTTCCGTTTTCGTCTTTTTCTAAGGTGTGAATTTCTGTGTCGCTCTCATAAGCACCAAGCCAGGTATTTTCTAATTTATAACCCGAAAGAAGCTCACAACGCTCTCTTTCATATTCAGTGAGAGTGACTGTACCATATTTATGCTTTGTTGCTATAGCCGCTCTCATCATTGTGTGGTCATCTTTTGTCATTTTAAAGCGTTTTAATAACAAATATGCAATTACGGCACTGATTGCAGGAAGAATTGAAACACAGATTCTTATACCCCACAAAGCAGTTTCTGTTTGCTCAATGTAAACGCCCTCGTTACCTGTTACAAGCCCGAATGCATTTAAAAGGAGACCTACTAAAAATGTCATTATTCCGCCTGTAACTTGTTTTACCATAGTGTTGAATGTACCAATAACTCCTTCACGGCGTCTGCCGGTTATGAGCTCATCAACATCCGTTAAATCAGGCAAAACATTGTTGCCGACAAAGCCCAAGCCACTCATACCAAACGGGTAAAGCACTGCACCACCTAAAATCATAAGAAAGAGCGTCAGCATAACGCTACCGCCTGGTGTTGCAGGTTTTACAAAAAGCGCAATCAGGAGACCTGCAATCATAAACGGTGTAACAACAGCACCACATTTGCTCTTGCCCTTTTTCATAGTGAGTGCATAGTTAAGTGGGAAAGCTAACACTTCAAACACACCTGCAAAGGTATTGAAAAGTGGGTAATACTTATATAAATTTGCAAGATAGGTTATGTAATAAACATTGGTTGTTGTGAAAAAGCTACGAGCCATCTGCCAGAAAAAAGACATTGCAAAATAATCGCGGAATGACTTGCTTCTGAACACCTGAATATATTCATTTATTGCAAATTTAATATCAAGTGGTGGTAGTTCTTCATTTAATGAGCTCGGCTCTTTACAGGTTTTAAATGTAGCAAATATTGAACACGCATAGACAATTGCAAGTACAATACCTGTTAATAAGAACGGCATTTTTGATGCCTTAGAAAGACCGCCTGACGAACCGAATATTGATAAGAAAATTAAAAGAATGATATATGACGGCACCATTCCTATGGAATTGAAAATGTAACTCACAGATGTATATTGGGTTCTTTTATTATATTCCGGCGCCAATGTCGGAAGCATTGCTGTATGTGGAACATCAACCATTGTGTAAGCAGTTTTGTAAAGAATATAAGCAAACGCATAATAGCAAACCGCAATTGTCGGATGCTCTTTGCCGTCAATACCGAACGAGTTCCAGAGCATTATGTAAGACACTACAAGCGGTGGAATACTTAAAAGTAAATATCTTCTGTGTCTTCCGTATTTTGAACGGGTACGGTCAGTAATTAAACCCATAATAGGGTCATTTATACCATCCCAGACAGTTGCTATCATCATAATAAAAGTAGCATATTTTAGCTTCATACCAACAACATTTGTTAAGAATATTGTAAAATACATACTTATGATGTAGCCACCGCCACCCATAAAAATGTTTGCGAAGCAATATTGAATCATTGGCCAGACGGTTTCTTTAAAAGTGCCCTCAATTCCTATTGCTTTTTTAATTTTTTCACCCATTTTATCACCATAAAAAATTCATATTTTTTAAAAATTCATTGCTAAAGGCTTCGCTTTGTGATAAATCTATATATTCGGCATTTTCGATATAGCCAGAAAGGCTGTTGCTTTCACAGGCATATTTTACTGTACCGAGTAAAGAGCTGTTATTTATTGCAAGACATTTTTCTTTTAATTCTGCCGGAAAAAGTCCTGTTTTAACTGCATTTTCAATGTTTATTTTTGAAGAAAAGCCCCCTGAAATATAAAACTTTTCAATATTTTCAAATTCTACAGTCTTCTCTTTTAATAAAGCTACAATACCGGAATAAACTGCCGATTTCGCAAGCTGATATTGTCTTACATCATTTTGTTCAAGGAACACACCATTCGCAATTTCAATTTCTTCGGCTTTCATAAAGCCTGTTTCGTCTATTTTTTTATTTTCTAAAAGACACGCAACAATATCAATAAGACCTGTTCCGCAAATGCCTTTTGGAAGAGTGTTGCCTATTACTTTTATGCTGTTATCTGAATAAGCATAAATTGCACCGTTTACCGCACTCATTCCCGCGGAAATATTTGCACCCTCAAAGCAAGGCCCTGCCGCCGCAGAGGTACAGTAAACTGCATTTTCTGAAAAAAGCACAATTTCAGCATTTGTGCCGAGGTCCAAAAGCAAATTGAATTTTTCTTTTTTTGGCTTACCGACAAAATTAAGCCCTGCTACTAAATCTGCACCGACAAAGGCAGAAATTGATGGTAGGCTTATTACTTTTTTAACACCCTCTATTTTTAAAGCGTCTGCATTTTCAACTCTTGAATTTAAAAATACAGGTGTGTATGGCGCAACACCTAAAGAAGAACAATCCACACCAAAAAACAAGTGTAGCATTGTTGTGTTGCCTGCAACAAATAATTTTTCTGTTTCTTTTATTTCAAAAGAAGCGAGCATTTTATTTATTTCTTTAATTAACACTTCCTGAAGCTCTGTAACGCCATTTTTCTGGCAATAAGTAATTCTTGACATTACATCTGCACCAAAGCTTCTTTGTGGATTTGTTGCAGTTTTTACTTCAATAATTTTCTTTTCGTCAAGCGACACAAGTGCCAGTGCTAAAGTTGTGGTGCCAATATCCAAGCAAAAGCAAAGATTTTCTGTTAAATTCCCTTTTTCTTTAATTCCTGTTTCAGAAGTGATATTTTCATCTTCAGGAATTCCGACGCTTATATTACTTGTTACTTTATATTGGCACGAAAGCTCTTTTTTTCCGTTTACATAAACAACACATTTTTTACAAGTCCCCATACCACCGCAAATGTGTGGAACTGTTTTCCCTGCTTTTATGAGAACATCTTTTAAATTTTCGCCATTTTCGGCAATATATATTTCATTATCAATTTTTACTTCTGGCATAAAGCTTATTTCCTCTTGAAATCAAATTTTAAAATTCAAAAAGACCTAAAATAAAACTGATGTGCTCATCGCTTACTTGTTCTTTAAATGTAAATTTTATTAAATCGTCGTCTTTTTCGTAAAGGTAATATCTTGTTCTGAACTCGTCATACCAGGACTCGTCATAATAATAAACCATTTTTCCGTTACCCAAAACACATTTTTCTAATTCTGTGAATTTTGTAACTACACTTGCGTCACCTAAAGTTGCACTGAAATCTTCTGTGGCGGTAATATCTGAAATAAATGTAACCGAGAAATTTCTGCTTGCATTTTCTGCCCACAGCTCACTTTGCGGATGATTTTCTAAAATAGCATCTGAAACCCAGAAGCGCACTTCGCTTGAATATGTGTCACCTGTAGATAAAATTTGTTTATCATAAATAATTTCAAGTGGTTCCTGATTATTTCGTGAAAAAATTGTTACTGCTTCTGTGTTCTGATTTGCTTCGGTAGTGTTTTCTGTTGGTGAGTTTGTTTTGTTATCACCATTTGAGCAAGATGCAAAAACACTGACTGATATAATAATAACTAATAAAAATGAAAATGTTTTTTTCATAAAATCAGCTCCCAAAAATGAATATATTTTATTGTAACACAAACTTCTAAAAATGTGAATATATATTATAATTGACTTATACTAAAAAATTGGATATAATAAAACTATATAAGAAAGGAGTGATAGTATGTGCAATAAAAATGAGGCGATTAGCATTTTAAGTGAAGTTTACAACTTATGCAATCCTATTTTCAATAATATGATAAAACAGGCATTTTTATATGGTTCTTATGCCCGTGGCGACTATCACCCTGAATCAGATGTCGATATTTTACTTGCAGTTGATATTCCTGCTGAAGAAATTTCAAAGTATAGAAATTCTGTCGCAACAATAACAAGTGACTTAAGTTTAAAACACGATGTAACAGTATCTGTAACAGTAAAACCCCTTGAACAGTTTTTAAAATTTTCAGACGTTTTACCTTATTACAAAAATGTCTTAGAAGAAGGTGTTCGTTATGCAGGCTGACGAAAAGAAAGCACTTGCCAATGCAAGATTTGAACACGCAAAAGAATGTCTTGACGCTGCAAAAAACTTACTTTCTTATTCAAACTACAAAAGTGCCGCAAACCGTTCTTATTATGCAATATTCCATGCAATGAGAGCAGTACTTGCTTTTGATGGAATTGATATGAAACACCATAGTGGAGTAATTTCAGAATTTCGCAAATTATATGTAAAAACAAATATTTTCGATGTAAAACTTTCACAAATAATATCTGTTCTTTTTGATATTCGTACAGAAAGTGATTACGATGATTTCTTTATAATATCAAAAACTGAAATTCTGGAACAAATAGAAAATGCAGAATATTTTTTAAAAGAAATAGAAAAGTTTTTGTTGACTAAATAAAATTTCCGCTCAAGCAGTGTAAGCTACTTGAGCGGTTTTTTATTTTCTCAGCAAATATAAACCTATACAAAAAATACCTGAACCTAACATTATAAAACCTGAATTAACCGGAAGTTCGTCTAAAATAGATGTTACCACTACACAGACACCCAATGCTAAAGGAACCGCTTTTAAGATTAAATCAATCAGATAGTCAGTCTTTCTATTTTTAGTATTCTTTTGCGGATTTGCTTTTATCAATTCCTCTATTGAAATATCAAGAATTTCAGCAAGTTTAGGAATAGTATTTATATCAGGAAGAGCAACATCTCTTTCCCACTTTGAAACAGCCTTATCTGTAATATTTAAAAGTTCAGCAAGGTCTTTTTGCGTCATTCCTTTTTCGTGTCTTTTTGAAGAAATTATTTCTCCTGTTGTTTTGTTTGCCATATTAAAACTCCTTTTCTTGATATAAAGGCAGCGTAACATAAATAAAAAAGAATGTAAACCGAATGACAGTAGAATTTACTAAACCGAAAGTTTATTTGTTTAAAAATAAAGCAATTAAATAAATCACAACCAAATGTGCGGGGTAAAAAATATAAAACAACGGTTTTATGTTATATTTACCGCGTTTTTGATTGTATAGCGCTAAAAGCGGTACTGCAAAAAGCGAAAACCATTGAATTCCGCCAAAGCTGTTTGACAAAAGAATTAAAATTCCTGTAGTGTAAACAAGCTTTCTGCTTTTGTCAGGTGCGTAAAAAACGGCAACAGGTAAAAGCACACCAAAAACGCCGTAATCTATTTGAAAGCCTTGCTCTTTTAAAGCAACCGGCATCACTGTGCATATTGCTAAAACCACAAAAACAGTTGAAAAAAGAATGATTGCAGATATTTTTTCTCTTTTTATTCTGAAATTTTCTAAACTGAAAATCAGAATGATAGAAAGCGAAAAGGTAATTAAAATATTCTGATAAAACGAATGCTCAACAACTAAATAAACCGCCTGACAACCTACACCTAAAAGAGCGACAGTCAGAAAATATCGCATTTTATTTTTTGTGTAAAAACAACCCTCTGCAATCATATATGCAAAAATCGGGAAAGCGAGTCTGCCTATTATCTGTAAAACAGGGTATTGTGGTAAAAGCTCTTTGCCAATGTGGTCAAGGAGCATTGCCAGCATTGCAATTATTTTTAATTGATTGTTTGTTAAACCGAACTTTTTCATTTAACCTTTTTACCGTCTGAAAAAGCGTTGCCAACCTTTTCGCCTAATTTAATGTAAGCATTATGAATCGGGTCAAATGTAATTGCTTCTACTTTCTGAGGGTCAATTTTTCCGTCATCACCCAAAACGCTTTCATCGGCAGAAACATTTACAATTTCTCCAATGCAAATGCCGTCTTCATTGAATTTTAATAAATTACATTCAACAGACATTGGCAATTCATTTATAATTGGTGCATTTACAAACTCGGATTTTGTTACAGTAAAGCCTGCCTTTTTCATTTTGTCAGGTTCTTTGTTGCCTGAAGCAATTCCTACATAGTCCGCTTCTACCACATGACGAGCATCTGCAACATTAACTGTGAAAGCTCGTGTTTCTAAAATATTTTTTGTGGTTTTATGCCCCTCTGAAATGCAGACCATTATCTGATTTGTGTCATAAATTCCACCCCAGGCGGCATTCATACAATTAGGTTTTCCGTCTTTATCGTAAGCAGCTACTATAAACACGGGCATTGGGTAAACTGAAGTATCTTTTCCGAAATTTTTTCTCATAATAAAATCTCCTTTCAGGAATTAAAAATTAAAAATTTAAAATTAAAAATTGTGGGACCTGCGGTCAGCATTATAATTTAATAACAAAAACTCATTCTTTCGCTTGAACTGCATAACTAACTAAAAATGATAGATTGTAGTTGTTTTTACTGTTTATAATCGGCTTTGCCCCGAAATTCTTAATTCTTCATTCTTAATTCTTCATTTTAAAATGATGTACTCGCAAACATCAAGTGCAATTTCACCGCTGACGCTTTCGCCTGTTACTACATTTTTATATTCTTTATCTAATATTACAGTTTTCGGGTCATCGGCGAAATTCATTACAAAAATAATATTACCGCGTTTTCTTATGCTTACACCATTTTCTGCTTTTATTTCTGTATCACTCTTAAGTGAAATTTCTTTAATTAATTCTTCGCAGAAATCACGGGTAAAATCGTCATCATTTCTGAACGCTACATAATAGGCTTTACCCTTTTCATAATTATTCACTGTAACGGCAGGAGTGCCTTTATAAAAATCTGTTTCATATTCGCCTAAAACGGTAGCACCTTTTGAATGAAGAATATCGCAAACATGAACAACATCATAATTTTTGCCATTATAGCTGGCAATATTTTTCATTCCCTCAGGTAAAGAGTCGGTTTCTTCTGCCCAGATTCCGAAAACATCCTTTAAGTTTTCAGCAGGGAACCCGCCTAAATAGCACAAGTCGTCACTATCTACCATACAAGAAAGGTATGTAGTAACAAAGCTACCGCCATTTTTAACATAATTTTCGATTCTTTCAATTGTGCCATTCTTTAACATATAAAGGAATGGTGCAATTACCAAATTATATTTTGAGTAATCGTCATCCATTGCAATAACATCAACGGAAATACCCTTTTCCCAGAATGGCTTATACCATTTGGTACATTCCTCGAAATACTCTCTGTGTTCGTTATTAAAACCGCAAAAATACTGTGTTGCCCAGGACTCTTCCCAATCGGCAATAACTGCAACCTTACTGTCACTTCTGCCACCAACAACATCTGAAAGCTTTTCTAAAACTTCGCCTAAATGTGCTACCTCTTTAAATACTCTTGTGTTTTCGTGACCGCAATGGTCAACTACTGCACCGTGATATTTTTCGTGACCGCCACGGCTTTTACGCCATTGGAAATATTGAACGCTGTCTGCACCGTGTGCTACCGCCTGAATTGAAGAAAGCTCCTGCCTTCTTGGCATTGGCAATTTGTTTACCGGGTGCCAGTTTACAAGTGATGGTGTGCTTTCCATCATAAAGAACGGCTTGCCTTTACCCATTGTTCTGAATGCATCGTGAACGAATGCAACGCTACACGCTTCTTTTTCATTAAAGCCTCTGTCCCACGCAGGATAGTTATCCCACGACAAAATATCGAGATTTTTAGCAAATTTCTGGTAATTTATGCCATCATATAATCTCATAAAGTTAGTTGTCACAGGAATATCCGGGGTGATTTCTCTTAAAGGTGCAATTTCGTTTTCAAAGAATGAAATTGTGCTGTCTGTAACAAAGCGACGCCACGCAAGCTTCATAGCGGGTACATGATTTTCACCTCTGAATTTAGGTGAATTTATTTGTGACCAGTCAGTAATCTGGTGACTCCAGAAGCCATTCCACCATTGGAAATTAAGCTTTTCCAAATCGTTGTCATATTCCTTTTTGAGCCACTCTCTGAATGCTTCCTGACACAAATCGCAATGACATTCACCGCAATATTCGTTTGAAATGTGCCACATTTTAACTGCAGGGTGATTTTTATATCTTTCTGCAAGAAGTGTATTTATATTTCTTACCTTTTCTCTGTAAATTGGCGAAGTTAAGCAGTGGTTATGTCTTACGCCATATTCGTTACGGATTCCGCTTTCTTCAACTCTTAAAACTCCGGGGTATTTTTGTGCTAACCAGCTTGGTCTTGCACCTGATGGCGTTGCTAAAATGACAGCTTTACCGTTTTCGTGTAATTTATCTAATAAATCGTCAAGCCATTTGAAGTTATAAACGCCCTCCTCCGGCTCTAACATTGCCCAGGAAAAGATGCTGACTGTTGCACTGTTTATATGTGCTAAATTCATAAGACGCATATCTTCATCTATAATTTCAGGTGTTTTTAACCATTGGTCAGGGTTATAGTCACCGCCGTGAATTATGTAGTCAAAAATCTTGTCTGCCATTTTATGTACCCCTTTTTTAATATTGCTTTGATTATATAACAATCAACAAAACATATCAATATAATTTTGACTTGATTTATACATTATTTTGCTATAATATAAACATAACAAAATATTTAAAGGGTGGTTATTATGTTTGCATTTTTTGCTTCATTCTGGGGTAAAGTAACAGCTTCTTTAATGAGTGCCTTTATTTCATTTGGTGTTTCTTTAGGTGCATACATTCCTGCTACAACAGAAAATGCTGAAAATTATTATGACAGTAACATTAAAAATGTTATTTTTTTAATTGGTGACGGAATGGGCTACAATCATTTAGAAAAAACAAAGCTTGAAAGAAATGTAACGCTTACTATGGATACTTTCACAATTCAAGGCTCTTCAAGAACCCGTTCACTTACAAATGATGTAACTGACAGTGCCGCTGGTGGTACTGCACTTTCTTGTGGTGTAAGAACTTATAACAGTGGCGTAGGCGTTTATCTTCTTGACCCACTTGATGTTTTCATTCATCCTATTAACATTACTGAACTTTGTCGCGATAATAAAATGCTCACAGGTGTAATTACAACTGACGAAACCTCAGGAGCTACACCAGCTTCATTTTCTGCTCATACTACAGAAAGATATAAGTCAGAAGATATTACAGATGACCAGTTCAGGTCCGACATCAATCTTATATGGGGTACAGAAAACGGAGTAGCCACTAAAGAAATGGCAGATGAATATGGTTACGAATATGTTACTACATATAACGAAATGATGGCTTTGGAAGAGGGCTCAAAAAGCTTTGCACAATTTACAAACGACCTCTGGACCTTAAAGCAATCTGACGAAAACAATCCTACGCTTTCACAAATGACAGAAAAAGCGATTGACCTGCTTGATGACGGCGAAAACGGATTTTTCCTTATGGTAGAGGGCGCTCATATAGATAAACATTCTCACAATAACGAATCTGAAAATATGACAGAAGCAACTGAGGAATTTGACAGAGCAATTAAAATCGCGCTTGATTATGCAAAGGAAGATGGAAACACACTCGTTATTGTTACCGCCGACCACGAAACAGGTGCAATTACTTTAAACGACAAGGGTGAATATGAATTTACATCTGACGACCATTCAGCTTTGGATGTACCTTTAAGAGTTTACGGTTCAGAAAAGCTTATTAAAAATAATGAAACAGTAAACAACTACGAAATCCCTATAAGAATTGCTTATGTTTTAGGATTTACCGAAGAAGATTTTCCAATATCTGAAATTGCAGCTTAAATATAGGTGAAAAAATTATGAGATTTATAGTTGACCACGATTTTCACATTCACTCGACAATTTCACCCTGCTGTCACGATGAAAATCAAACACCAGAAACAATCCTGAATTATGCAAAAGATAATAATTTTAAATCAATTTGTCTTACAAATCATTTGTGGGATGAAAGTGTTAAAAGTGTTGGTGAATGGCATCCTGAACAGCGATTCAGTTTTATAACAAAGGTTCTGCCACTGCCACAAGATGGAAATGTTAAGTTTCTCTTTGGTGCAGAAGCAGAAATGGATTATAATTTCACTTTAGGTGTAAGCGATGAGCACATTGATTTCTTTGACTTTATTACTGTTTCTACAACCCATTTACACCTTGAGGGGTACACAGTAAAGAAAAGACCACAAATACCCGAAGAAGCCGCCGAGCTTTGGTTAAAACGATTTGAAGAGCTTTTAAAAAAGGATTTGCCCTGGCACAAAATGGGCGTTTCTCACTTAACAGGAACCCACATTTTTAAAGCTGATCACGCAAAAGCAGTTTCGCTTTTAAAAACCAATGATTTATATGATATTTTTTCTGAATGTGCAAGAAAGAAACTCGGAATAGAGCTTAATATGAAAAGTATTTTTAGTTCGGAGGAAGAAAAAGAAATCCTTTTAAGACCTTTTTTTATTGCAAAAGAATGTGGTTGTAAGTTCTATTTTGGTAGTGATGCACATAAAACAGAAGCATTAAAAACAGCAAAACAAAATTTTCTTAATATTGTTGATTTATTGGATTTAAGTGAAAATGATAAATTTATATTAGAAACAAACAGCAAGTGATAATCACTTGCTGTTTGTTTCTATATTTCTTTTTCAATTAGTTCAATTATACCCTTTGTTTCATAATCTGCAATATCTTTTATTGACTGCACTCCGTTTGCCATTGCGTAGGAACGGAACTCTTTAATCATATGAGTGTCGTTTGTGTTGTCGCCAACGGTTATCATATCTTCATATTTACCGCCGACAAGTTCCAAATAATCGTAAAGCCCCTGCGCTTTGTTCATTGTAGCAGACACAATATCAATACATCTGCCATTTTGTAACGGATTTAATTTATCACCAAATTTTTCTTTAATTGCATTTGCTATTCTTTCGGCTTCTTTATCATCAGTTAAAATAGTGCTTATCTGGTTAAAATATGGAATTTCGGGCAAGGAGGCACGAGTGAATTCATCAGGTAATCTTTCCGCTTCATCTTCGTCGATTACATATTTATTATCACTTTCTATAACCGCCCAGGTAGCACCCAGATTAAATATAAAATCCAAAAGTGGCTTTGCAATTTCGCCATTGCAACGGGTTTCTTTAAGAATTTTTCCGTCTGTGGTTAAAATTACAGCACCGTTACAGGCGAGTAAAAAATCCGCTTCAAATTTATCTTTATTATAAATCATCAATAAATCTTCTGACACTCTGCCACTGACAATGCCGAACTTGTTACCCTTTTCACGCCATTCTTTTATGGCGTTTCTTTTTTTGTCATCAATTCCACCGTGGTTTAAAGTACCATCGTAATCACTTGCAATTATTTTCATAAATTAACCTCTTCTATTATCTTAACCTTATCACCTTGTGCGCCCAGCCACATATTTATTCCGTCACCGTAACACTCGGCTTTAATTAATACTGTTCCGTTTTTGTAATCATCTATAATTTCTGCAGTTGGTAATTTATCTAATATTGCTTCTACTATACCAGAATATTCAAAAATTACCTTTTTCAGTTCGCCCATATACATAAACTGAATTCTTTTTCTGAATTCGCCGTCTTTGAATTTATCTTTATAAGGCACTACGAATTTTTCCTTGCTGACTTTAAGATTTTCTATTCTGTCAATTCTGAAAACAACCGGCACATTGGTTTCGGGCTCTACAGAAAAAGCGATTAAATAAAAGTAAAACTCAGAAAACATTATTGCAACGGGTTTTACCGTTTTTTCTTTTTTCTTTTTATCCTGCCTTGTATAATCAAAAGTAATTTTATTCTGATTTGTTATGCACTCTGAAAGAGTCCATATAATAGAAAACAAATCTTTTTCATGTTTTAATGGTACATAATTTCTGTATTCATTATTTATAATATTTTTTGCAATTTCTCTGTCTCCGGGTGAAATTTGTGCTATCAGCTTTTCTATAAGAGAAGAAATTTCTTTTTTATTGAACGCTCTGCTTTCCAGTAAAATTTTACTCATAGCAAGTGCTTCTTCGTTAGTGAGCCATTCTCGTTGAAGCTCTACCAGATAATACCCATTTCTTGATTTATCATATTTAATGATATCTTCACTTTCAGAAAATTCATTTTCCTGAATAAAATTTCTTAATTCTTCAATATCCCGCTGAATTGTTTTTAATGACACATTAAAGTCATTTGCCAATTCTTCTTTTTTAATTAACTCACCTTTATTGAGTCTTTTGTAAATATTTAAAAGCCTGAAGCCTTTATTGGTTTTATAATCAAAACTCATATTATCACCATTTCCAAAAGATGTGATGGACAAACACAGACCACCACACCAATTTTAGCATATAGCAATAAATATATCAACTCAATTTTTTCCTGATAATATTTTTCTAATCCACCTTTCCGTGAAACCATATTTCAGTGCTAATTCTCTTACATTTGAGCCGTCATATTCTTCAAAAATACATTTTTTAATATATTCACCTGAGTATAAATGCAACGGGAATGAAATTTGCTGACCTTTAAAGTGATTATATAAAATCACTGTATATTCTTCGCCGATAAGCTCGGCTATTTCTTTATAAACCAATGAGAATTTTTCAGTTTTATTTTCTTTTAATACCAAAATCTGCCCACTCCTTTGTTATTATCTGATTTAATAATAACAATCAAGATGGACAGATATTGAGTTTATATAAAACTTACACTATTTTAACTTTGTTGTTTCGCTACCTTTACTCATTTTTTCAATATATTTATTGTGGTTATTCATTCTAGCTGTTTCATCTTTTGATTTTCTTATTGCTCTAAAAATTAAAAAAGCTAAAATTACAACAGCAATAATAACAATTATGTGCATAGTTTATACCTCTTTCCTTGAATACTTTTTAAAAAGTTGTAATTCTTTTTGTGCTTCAAATTCTTCTACCGCTCTTCTTCGTGTCACTTCTGCCATACGCGATTCAATTTCACCAACTTTATCGCCTACCGCACTTGCAGCTGCTACAGCAACAACTCCCACTGCACCAACCAGCAACATTGCACCATCGCTGGAACTATTATTCTCCGCCACTTACTTCTACCTCCTCAAAATCTACTTCGACAAAATCTTCTTTTGTTTCCTCTAATTTTTTTATTAAATCATCATATTTTTTCAGAGTCGCTTTTTGTTCTTTATTTATAATAACCTCTATTTGAACAATATTTTTAATAAGTGTCATCGCCATTGCGTAATTAATTCGTGCACCAGAATAATTTGTACCCGGCTTACCAAACATATGAGCTATTACCCACATTATTGATTGGACTATCAAACATGTACCGTAAGCAAGTGTTGCTAATTGCGCTTTTTTCAATTTTATTGCATTTTCCGATAAATCTTTTTCGCCTCTTAATTTATAATAAATTGAAAGAAGTGTTTTTATGTATACTGGTGTAGCTAAATCCGATGCTTTAACACTGTTTGCGCCTGTTCCCAATTTTTCTAAAAGCTTATTTTGAACACTGTAACCACTCTTGTTACTGTCATTTTTTACATACTTAGTAAGCATTTCAGAAAAAGGAAGAGGAATACCGTCAGGAGTAAATATATCTTTACTAAAATGAACCATAACGTGTTTTATTCTTTCTATTAACACTTGATACTTTGATAGATCATCATAAGAATAAACCGCTTTAAAATACTCTGAAAATTTAACAGTATCTCCTGTACATCCGGTAATTTCCGCTATTGTTCTATTTCCTTGATTTGCCACTTTCATATCAGCGGGAATTTCCTCCATGAAACTAGTGATTCCGTGTCCGCTTTTTCTATGACCTTTACCTGACACTAAATCAAATGCATTATTTGTGTCATAATCTTTTATTTTTACCTCAATTTCTCCATCTTTTATTCCATTATCCTTAATCGTCTTTTCATCTATTTTCTTTTCTATATTTTTTCCTTTTTCATCAATACACATCGCCACCAACACTGCAGAAACACCAATTGCGACACCCACAAAAAGATCGACATCATCTAATTCTGCAAAATAATCTTTTTCATCACCAAATAACTGATCAAAAGTAACATTCCCAACAGCTTCTAATGCAATTTGATATCTTTCTTCCGCATCTTTTGATACCTTTTCAGGAACAATAAATCCATTTTGGATGTCATAAAAATACTGCCCTATTGTTGCTCTTTTTCCCCAATAAATTTCATCCGCCTCAAGCAATTTACTCTCTTGATATAGTTCTTTTTTTTCTGAAATACCCTCAGACACTTTCTCTCCCATATCTTTAGCGTATTCTTTTACTGCTGAGGCTGTAGATACCGCACCTTTTTTTACTTTTTCTACTGTTGCTTGTGTTTTCTCGGATTCTGCCACTGTAGTAACAAGGTTTTGAGCCGTTGTTGTCGCAGAAATTGCACTTTCCTTTATTTTTTCTGTAGCCGCCTGTATTTTTTCAGACTCTACTACTGTACTAACAACACTCTGGGCTGTTGTTTTCAATTTGTTTTTTGCCTCTTGTAATTTAGAAGTACGAAAAATATTTGAAAAAGGCTCTAACCTTTCTTCTTCATTATTTCCAACATCATATATAGAGTTTTCGTCCATTTTCTTATTCACAGTATTTTCTTCAGATAAATTCAAGCTGTTTTTTAGTTCGGAAAAAAAACTCATATTTTACACCCCCACCACAATTTTTGTCTTATGCTTATTTTAACACAAAATCTCCCTATTTGTCACTACTAAAATTACAAAAACTTTCCCATCTGCTTTTTTCAAATATTCTTAATACTTTCTGTGCACAAATAATTTATTTTATCTTTTCAAGGTCATTGTAGTTTATTTA
Organism: Oscillospiraceae bacterium; assembly: GCA_015065785.1. Classification (GTDB taxonomy): domain Bacteria; phylum Bacillota; class Clostridia; order Oscillospirales; family Acutalibacteraceae; genus DTU089. The sequence goes on from SVPR01000004.1 coordinate 160,522, forward strand.
AAAATTCTGCTTTTTTCTGAGTGAATTCCTCTTCAGTGAGAACACCTTTTTCTTTCATTTCAAACAATTTGTTTATTTGCTCCATAACATGGTCACTGTTGTACCTTGGTGGTGAAGCCGGTTTTGCCTGTGCCGCTTCTTTTGCTTTTTCAACAATGTTACCCGCTTGTTGTGTTACTGTTTCTGTAATATTTTTTGTAACACTGCCAAGTTTTTCTGCAGTAGCGCTTAAATCTATATTTGGTGTGATTTGCGGAGTTTCAGTCGCTTCGCCTTCCTCTGCACAGTTTATTAAATCAAAAATTGCGTTTCCTTTTAAATCTAAAAATCTTATTAAACCAATACCAAGAAGTAAAACTGTCGCAACAAGAATTATAAAAAATCCAGGTCCGTAAGAAATATCTATATCAACTGAATATTCTCCGCCACCACCATCTGCACTGAGCTGACCCGGTGCTATAAAAATGCTTATGAGCATAACCGCAGGAGCTGCAAGACAGGCAATTTTTTTATAACCAGCAAATTTACCTATATATGTTGTTGCCAAAATTACTACAATTGCTATTATAAATAAAAAGCCCCATAAGCCTGCATCGGTTATCATTGTAAAACCATTTACACTGCTTGATGAATCTGCAGAAACACCAAAAGCAGAGGTTGAAACATCTACCGATGAGAATGGTAACGCTAATGCAATAACGCATATAGCACAAAGTATAGCATTAATATGTTTTATAATTTTTTCTTTCATTTTTATTAATTCCTTTCACACTAAATTAAAAAGTATTGCCCATTACTATATATTTAAAACTTTCA
>SVPR01000018.1 GCA_015065785.1 Oscillospiraceae bacterium
ATTTTCATATTTGAAGCCTCTTTTTTATTTTATATCAAATACAATTACATTATAACTTTTTTTATATAAAATTCAAGTAATTTTGAGTTTTTACACTTAAATTCGATATTTCAATTTAATTTTTTCTGATTTTATTCTAGTTTATTTAATAAAAAAACGCAACTAAACAGTTGCGTTTTTCTATATATTCAATTACCAATCAATTCTAAAACCTGATTTATATTTTTCTTACCGAAAGATATTTTGTCATCATTAATAACAAGGCACGGAACACTCATCACATTGTATTTTTTTCGTAATTCATCAAAATGCTGAATGTCGTAAACTTCGGCACGGATATTTGGATTTAATGTTGCTATACGCTGACAAGCAATAACTAAATCAGGGCACATAGTACACGATAATGTTACAAGAATCTTCATATCTACAGTATTTTTTATTTCTTTAATTCCCTGAATAGTTTGTTCATCTGATTGTTGACCTGGTCCTGATGCATTATAAAGACTAATCACAAATGTTGTGAACTCGTGACCGGACGGAACACCATGAAACGCAATACCTGTATCACTACCATCTTCAAGAAAAACGCGTACACATGGAGCTACATCTGACGTAGTATTTTTTTCAGCAATTGTTACTGTAATTTTATCTGTAAGAGTTGAGATGTTTTCGATTAAACTTTCTAACTCATTTGAAACAGGACGATTATCTAAATAAAGCTTCAACACAAGATTACGCTCAAACTTACTGAAAATATCTAATAACTGTTGTTTTATTTCACTTGAAAAAGCTTCGTTTGAATTATGAGAAATATTTTCTTCTCTAACATTTTGTTTTTCAACAACTTTTGCTTTTGGTTGTTCTGGATACAGCCCTGTTTTTTGTTGCATTTCTGCAACATATTTTTCAAGCTCGGTAGCAGCCAAAGCACCATCACCAGTAGCAGTTACAATCTGACGAAGTGGTTTTATGCAAACATCTCCAGCAGCATAAATTCCGTCAACATTTGTTTTTTGCTCAGAATCGGTAATAATATAACCGTGCTCATTCAGTTCAATTATATCTTTTACAAGTTCTGTGTCAGGAGAATATCCAGCAAAAACGAACACACCGAAAAAGTCACCGTTTTCAGCACGATATTCTGAAATTTCACCTGTTTTTGTGTTTTTATAACGGATATAATTAAGCCCACTTTCACCTGAGACTTCTTCAACTACAGTATTTGGCACAACAGTTATTTTCTCGTGATTTTTTGCCTTGTCTGCTACAGAAGCGGCACAACTGAAATCATCTTTTCTTATAAAAATTGTTATGTGTTTTGCAAACTTAGTTAAAAAAACGCTTTCTTCAGCAGCAGCAAAACCGCCACCTATAACAAACACTTCTTTGTCGGTGAAAAATTCGCCATCACAAGTAGCACAATAAGCAACACCACGACCTTTGTGCTCTTCTTCACCCTTAAAACCAACTGTTCTTGGGTGTGCACCAGTAGCAATCAAGACACCGAAACAATAAAAATCCCCCTGGTCGGTGTGAACTGTTTTGATTTCGCCAGTAGCTTCAAAACCCTTAGCTTCACAGATTAAACATTCTGCGCCAAAGCTTTCAGCCTGACGACGCATTGTATCGGTAAGTGCTTTACCACTTGTTTTCTCTATACCAGGATAATTTACAACTTCGTTTGTAATAGTAATCTGACCACCGAACTGCTCTTTTTCGAGTAATAATACTCTGTATTTAGCACGGGCGAGATATAGAGCGGCGGTAAGTCCTGCGGGACCGCCACCAACTATTATTACATCATATAAATTATCCTTGTTTATTTTTTGTAAATCCATTATAACTGACCTACAAGGTCAAGACTTGGTTTAAGTGTTTCAGCACCTGGTTTCCAGTTAGCAGGACAAACTTCATCGCCGTGAGCGTGAACGAACTGACAAGCCTGAACCTTACGGAAAAGTTCTTCTGCATTTCTACCAACATTACCCGCAGTAATTTCATAACCTACAATTTTTCCCTCAGGGTTAATAATAAACGTACCACGCTCTGCTAAACCGTCAGATTCAATAAGAACTTCAAAATCTTCTGAAATTTCGTGTGTAGGGTCTGCAAGCATTGGGAAATTGATTTTTTTGATTCTTTCAGAAGCATCGTGCCAAGCTTTGTGAACGAAGTGAGTATCAGTAGAAACTGAATATATTTCACAACCGACATTTCTGAATTCTTCATACTTGTTCGCTAAATCTTCAAGCTCAGTAGGACAAATAAAAGTGAAATCTGCAGGATAGAAAAAGAAAACACTCCATTTGCCGAGAATATCATCTTTTGAGACTGTCTTAAATTCACCAGCGTGAAATGCATTGGCTTTAAAATTTGAAACTTCTTTGTTAATAATTGACATAGTAAAACCATCCTTTTTTTAATTTCTGGATTTAGTATGTCATTTTTTCTTAAATAAATACATTCTGTCTTGGTTATAATAAAAACAGATTGGAAGTGACGTTTATGAAAACAATTTTAGAAAAGCCACATATAAAAGGTTTTATTCCTTTTGGTCTTGCTGCTTTTCTTGTAGGGTTGGTTGGTGGTTTCACCTCTTTACTCGGCCCTGCTTTTGTTGAAGAATTAAATCTCCCATACAACAATACAACCTGGACAGCACTTGCTATGGCTATGTCAACCGCCGCATTTGCACCCATATTAGGTAAATTAGGCGATATAATAGGACGAAGAGTAACCTTATTAATAGGTATAGTTGTTTTTGCACTCGGTAATGTTCTCACCGCAATAGCACCATCACTATTATTTATGCTTTTAGCACGTTTTATTGTTGGTATGGGAACTGCCGCTATTGCACCTGTCGTAATGTCGTATATAGTCACAGAATTCCCAAGAGACAAAATCGCAAAAGGCTTTGCACTTTATATGTTTGTTTCCAGTATTTCAGTAATTTTTGGACCAACTCTCGGTGGCTTGATTATCGAATATTTTAACTGGCGCACAATGATTTGGGTGTGTGTCGTTATTTCGGTGATTATATTTTTACTATGCCTTATGATTGGTAATAAAAAGCCGACTGTAAAAAATGATATAAAGAATTTTGATGGTATAGGTGCTGTTTTTATATTAATCTTCTTTAGTCTATTGCTTTGTGTACCATCTTTTGGTCAGAATTTCGGTTGGCAATCAAAGCAATTTTTAATAGTTCTCATTGCTTCGATAATTTCAGGTATAGGATTATGTATAGCAGAAAAAAGAGCGACAAATCCAATTATACAATGGCTATTTGTAAAGAGGAAAGCATTTATACTTTCTGTTCTTGCACTTTTTCTTACGCAAGGACTTATGCAAGCAAATATGACTAATGTTATTATTTTTGTAAACTACACTCAGCCACAAAATTCTATTATTTCTGGTTACGCAATTTCTATTATGTATATCGGAATGTCTCTCGGAGCTGTAATTTTAGGACCACTTGCAGACCGATATGAACCTAAAAAAGTACTTGCAGGTTCTCTTACTCTTACAGGAATAGGTAGTGCAATTATGCTACTGTTCACAGAAAATTCTTCAGTTCTTTTGCTTGCAGCTTCACTTGGGTTGCTCGGATTCGGTCTTGGTGGAAACGGCACAATCTTTATGAAAGTTGTTCTGTCTGGTGTACCACTTGAAAACTCAGGTGCAGGAACTGGAACTTACGGACTCTTTCGTGACTTAGCAGCTCCATTTGGCGTTGCCGTATTTGTACCGATGTTTACTAACAGAGCCTCTACCCTTATAAATTCAGGGGCAACTGAAATTACTGCCGCTATTGACTCAGTAAAAACACTTGCTTTAGTTGAAATAGCGTGTATTGTAACAGGCATAATAACAGTGCTTTTTCTTCCCAAAATTCACAATAAAAAAGGAGAAACTTTATGAAATTAAAAGATAAAATTATTTTGATAACCGCATCTACAAGAGGTATTGGCTTAGCTTGTGTTAAAGCGTGTGCTAAAGAAGGTGCTGTCGTTTATATGGCGGCAAGGAATTTAGACCTTGCAAAAGAAGAAGCCGACAAGCTCAATGCTGAGGGTTATAATGTAAAATATGTTTATAACGATGCAAGTAAGCCTGAATCTTTTACTACAATGATAGAAGATGTTGTAAAAGATTCAGGTCGTATTGACGTTCTCGTAAATAATTTCGGAACATCAAAACCCGGTCAGGACCTTGATTTTTCAAATACCGATGTCAATGTTTTTCTTGATACTGTTAACATCAATCTCAGGAGTGTTTTTGCCGCAAGTAAAGAAGCGGTAAAATATATGGCAAAGCAAGGTGGCGGAAGTATTATTAACATTTCTTCTGTTGGTGGTCTTGTGCCTGATATTTCGCAAGTATCATACGGCACAAGCAAGGCGGCAATAAATTACCTCACGAAACTTATTGCAGTACACGAAGCGAGAAACAACATTCGTTGTAATGCAGTTCTTCCCGGAATGACTGCCACTGATGCAGTCGAGAAAAATCTTACCGGTGAATTCAGAGAGTTGTTTCTTCGCCACATACCATTTAACAGAATGGGTAAACCTGAAGAAATTGCTTCTGCAGTAGTTTATTTTGCAAGTGATGATTCACTCTACACTACAGGTCAGATATTAACCGTTTCTGGTGGATTTGGTCTTGCAACACCGCTTTATGGTGATTTAGCGAACAATACAAATCGCAGATAAAATAAAAATACGGTTAAGTATCTATATCCTCTTGACAATTCCGTTTTTATATACTATATATGCAGATATAGAAAAAGGCAAAACACGAAACCCCTTGATTTTATTGGGATTAGAGTGAGTGTGTTCGAACCAGATATGGTTTAATACAGTCACTTTTCCCTGTAACATCGTTAAAACTCTTGAAATACGGCAGTATTCCTACGAGTTTTGCCTTGTTACAGAAAAAACTGCCAAGTATTAAACTTCGCAGAACCTTAAATGTTCGAGTTTGCGTGCATTTTGGGTTTTCTTTGGCGTAGTTATACTGGCGTATATCAAGACAAAAAAACACAAAGGGTGCGTGAAATCGGACATTTAAGGCATATTTGGTTCAAATACACTCACTCTTGAGCTTATCATCGAGGTCGTGTGACCTTTAGGTTCTTGTGCCGTAAGGTGTGCAGGTTCAAGTCCTGTCAGGTGCACCAAAAAAGAAAAACGATTGCTGGAGCAATCGTTTTTCCTTTTTCAACTAAGTTTGCCTTACGGCAAGTGAGGTTTGCTTTCACTTTTCTTAAAATTTGATTTTTATGATTAATAATAAACATCCCTTAATTTACAAACCCTTTACTGTATGATATAATTAGTTCTATAAATTTGAATTTGCAGGGGTGTAATCCACATGTCATATAATGATTCATATAAAGCAATTGTTAATTCGAAATTTGATAAATTAGATTTAATGGTAAATGAATATAATACTATTGATTGCAACCATTTTTTTGCGAGAAAGCATGAACATTTCTTAAAATGTTTATCCTATGTAATTCAACTCGAAGAAGATGGTATGATAGTAAAATGTAAGAACAAAAAATACAATATTTCATATTTAAAAACTATTTTAGATAATGATGGTCCTGAATACGCTTTAACGATAGATTTTTATAATCCATACAGAAGTGAAATGATATATGAGATTGGAGTTTGTGTAAGAGGAACTCCGTTACTTAAAAAATTATAAATTTATAGACAAATCCCAATTTATATGACTAAAAACACAACAACGCAAATTATCCGGAGGTTTTATGGTTTTTTTATTAATTGTTATATATATTGCATTTATAGGTCTGGGGGTCCCTGATTCTCTTATTGGCTCTGCCTGGCCTGCTATTCATACGGAAATGGAAATTCCTGTTGAAGCCGTGAGCATTCTCACATTTATTATTTCCGGTTGCACTGTGTTATCAAGTATGTTCAGTGCAAGAATTCTCAATAAATTAGGGACTGCTAAGGTTACAGCATTCAGCACAGCTTTAACTGCGGCGGCTTTACTCGGATTCTCTGTAGCTGACTCTTTTTGGTTTATGATACCTTTAGCGGTTATTCTCGGACTTGGTGCCGGTGCAATTGATTCCGGCCTTAATAATTATGTAGCGCTTCACTGTAAAGCAAGTCATATGAATTTTCTGCATTGCTTTTATGGTGTGGGAGTAAGCCTCAGCCCTTACCTTATGTCACAGGCGTTAAGCAATGTAGGCTGGCGTGGCGGTTATCGTTATGCTTTTTATGTGCAGGCAGTTATTACACTGCTACTGATTGTGTCAGTTCCCCTGTGGAAAAAGACCTCCTCATCTGAAGAAACAGAAGAGGAAAAGAGTGTTAGTCTCACTCTTTTGCAGATGGCAAAAAGGTCAGAAGTACGCTGGGTTTGGATTATTATGCTTGCAACAAATGCAATTGAATATGCCTGCGGAGTCTGGGGAAGTACATATCTTGTAACAGAAAAAGGCTTCGAGGCAAAATATGGCGCACTCGCTCTGACCATATATTATGTCGGAATGTCTATCGGGCGTTTTGTTTCCGGTTTACTTGCTGATAAAATCAGCACATGGAAACGCATTGGTATAGGCGCCTTTATTCTTGCTCCTGCCATTGCAATTATGCTTCTTCCTCTGCCCGGTGCAGTTACTGTTGCTGGTTTGTTCCTTGTAGGCTTAGGTAATGGCTCTATTTACCCGAATATGATACACCTGACACCTCACAACTTCGGCAAGGAAGCCTCACAATCTATTATGGGCTCACAAATAGCCTTTGCTTACATTGGTGTTATGCTGGCACCACCTATGGTCAGTCTTATAAGCAGACTGTTTGGTATAGGGGTATATCCTGTATTGCTTGCTGTACTCTATGTGATAATGGTTATTGCTCTGAGGTTCTTTATAAATCGATTGAAAAAGCAGAATAGATACAATGCAGATGTCTGAATAAACAAGGACGGTTGAATAATGAAAAGCAATAATAAATTTGATATAAATAATTTCATTTTTCCTGATGCTTCCTATGCTCCTGTGTATGTCTGGGTGTGGAATGATATCTGCACCAGAGATATTATAGACGAACAGCTTTCTGAGATGCAAGCTCTCGGCATAAGAGCATTTTATATTCTTCCTGAGCCAAAGGAATTCCGACCTGACAGTATGCCTACAAGCCTTACTCCTGACTATCTCTCACAGGAGTATTTTGAGCTTTGTAAATATGCAACAGAAAAAGCAAAAGTTCTTGGTATGCAATGCTGGATTTATGATGAAGGCGGATGGCCCTCAGGCAGTGCGTGTGGAAAAGTTGTAAAAGAGCACCCTGAATATGCCCGACAAGTATTGGAAATTTATGAACGCAATTTTTCTGCCGGAGATGTGTATAAAAAATCTTCCCCCGATGTTCTGACAGCTTTTTTGCAGGACAAAGAAATAATCGAAGAGGGATACAAATTCTTTGCGGATTCTGTTGTAACCGAGTATATTGTAGAAAAAGAAGACTCTGATTACCCTGATTTGCTGAATAAAGATGCGACAGAATATTTTATTAAAATCACTCACGAAAAATACGCCCGTGCGATGAAAAATGCACTTGGCAAAACCGTTACGGCTGTATTTACAGACGAGCCAAAGGCCTCTTTAAGAGCATTCAATAAAGAGTTAGCTGAGAAATACGAAGCTATATATGGCGAATCAATATTACCGTATTTGCCACTGATTGCACGACGAGTAGCTGCAACAGAAGAAAACATTCACATATTGTACCGTTGGTACGATTTATGCAGTAGAATGTTCTGCGATAATTTTCTTCTCACCTGCAAAAAATGGGCAAACGAGCACGGCTTGGCTTTTACCGGACATATGGATAAGGATCATGAGCCTCTTGGTTGCATTAATGGTGGCGGAAACTTCAACTTAATGCGTGCTCTCAGGTGCTTTGATATCCCTGGAGTTGATGTCATCTGGCGACAGCTCTACCCCGAAAATAAAACAACAACCAAGGACGATTTGAACAGCTACAACGGATTTTTCCCAAGATATGCTTCCTCTGCCGCCGCGCAGAACGGCACAAAGCTTGCAATGAGTGAAATTTTCGGTGTAGCGGGTCCCGGACTGACTTACGATATAATGCGATACACCGTAGGATACCAGGCTGTACGCGGAATAAACATCTTCAATCCGTTTAATTTTCCACTCGGTCGCAAGGGTGCACTTCTTGCACAGGAACTGCCGATTTTCACAGAAAGTCAGATGTATTGCCGTAATCTCAATGAGTTCAATCGTTATATTGAACGGTTATCGTATATATCCACTCTCGGAGAACGCGTCTGTAAAACAGGACTTTATTATCCGGCGTGCGATTTTCAGGGTGGCTTGAAAGCAGATATTATAGCAAAAGAATTCGATACTCTTGGCAGAACGCTTGAAGATATGATTGTGGATTTCCACATTGTTGACGATGATGTTATACAAGCTGCAGAAGTCAGAGATGACGGCTGTATATGCATTGGCAGTGCTGTGTATCGCAATATAATCATACCTGAAAATGCATACATTCCACCTGAAACTCAAAAAGTGCTGGAGCTTTTCACCAAAGGTGGTGGCAGAGTTTCACACAGTCTTGCAGAGCTCACACCTGTTATTGAAATTGAGGGTACGGGTTTACGAGCAATGCACAGAAAAACTGAAAATGCTGATATATTCTGTCTGTTCCGTGAATCAGGTGAGAATGGAGATTATCAGATTCACCTGCCATCGTCAAGTGGATATCTTCTTGATTTAGTAAACGGAGCATTACAGAAGTTTGATGCTGAAAACAGCATTTTAAAGCTCTCGCTTGCTATAGGTGAAACGGCTGTAATATTGCTGACAGATGAAATTCTTAGTGCCGAAAATAAAAAAGAGTACTTTGAAAAATTTGATATTTCAAACAAGTTCCTGTTCCACAAAGAGCTTGAGCTTACCTGTAATGAAAACGGATTCAGTAATATTAAACATTCTGACAAAGCAACTCCAATTGCACTTGGTGATTGGGCATATTTAATTGGCAGTGCTTACTCTGGTAGCGGTGTTTATGAAACAACATTTACACTCCCCACTAAAAAAGTCGGAAAAGCAGGAGAAATTGACCTTGGTGATGTACATTTCACGGCTGAGGTTTTTCTCAACGACCAACCTTTAGGAACGGCTTTGATGCCACCATACAGATTAAAAATACCTGAGGGTGTTCTTCTTGAAAACAATAAACTGAAAATAGTTGTGACTAATACTTCAGCAAACTGGTACATTCACACCGATTACTTTGACAAGTGGAAAACGGAAGAATTATCGCCATATTTTGATGGTGAAAAGGATTTTGCAAAAGACTTTGTATCAGGCGGACTTTATGGTCCTGTTACAGTGTATACAGAATGATTCTCTCATTACTATCTTTGTTTATATAAAAACCACGCAATAAAATTCAGCAGGTGGCCCGAATCTATGATTCAAGTCACCTGCTGTTCTTTGTTTATAGCGATAAATTTCCCACATTATTTAGTTCAAACTTTAAATATGTTTTTGTGCAATATATTTATAGTACGACTTTTTAAAATCTCTTGATGAATGGAAAAATTCAAGTTCCGAATGTGTAAAAGAAGCTGATTCTGTTTTCTCAAACAGTAACTCTAATGTGCAAATTAAATCTGCAACTTGGAAAAGTTTATAATCGGTTGGTTTCACCTTTCTAAACTCTACATTGTTAAATAAAGCGTTAAACAATGTAGTAAGAATTTTAGTAAGCTCTACCTGTCCGTTATCGTAGTAAACAATGATTTTATCAAAGCTTTCAAAATATTCCGCCTGTTCTCTCAAAATTCGCGATATAGATTTTGAAAGTTTTGTGGTTAACTCAACAACATCAGCGCATTCGTTTTTCTTAACCTTTGCACAAATGTATGAAATTGGCAATTTTCTGGTAAAATGAAATAATGCACCGAATAACTTTTTTCTGTCTTCCATTAAATCATTCTTATAAATTTGCTCTCTGCGAATTAGCGGACCAACATGAATTATATGTTGCTCACAATTCAAATTTCTCATATGAGTATCTAAAGCAGAGATATTATTGACAATATCTTTTGACTGTTCATGTAAAACCATCGATACTATGTAATATGGAGCATGGTGTTCATAAGGTCCAAAATCACCTGATTCATCAATAAAAACACTTAAAATATTTTCAGACAAAATAACACCTCTTTCAACACAAAAATAAAAGAAAAAGCGGGGAAATTCCCCGCCATTCGGTGGACCAGGAACATAGTGTTCAGCCCAAACAACATATATGTTGCAATATATTGTATGTTTATTTTAACAAATTATTCGTTACAGGTCAAGTGAATTTAAAGATTTATTTTATCAATTTAATTCTTTGCGATACATAACCTCAACAGCACCATGAGAAACCTGTCTGTTATCTGTTAATTCAAATCCGTGTTTTTCGTAAAAGCGACGGGCACGAGTGTTCTTTTCAAATACCCATAGTAATACACTGTTATATCCTGAAATTTCAATTTCTTTAAGTATATGATTCATCATCATTGAACCATAACCCTTACCCCAATTGTCGTATAGACTGTGAATACAAATAAGTTCTGCACTATCTGAAAACTTTGGATTTCTTGCTTTACTCCAACCAGCAATACAATGAGCTTTACCATCAATTTCAAGAATTGATATTTCCGAATAATCTGATTTTAAAACATTCAGATACATTTCCTGTACCTTATTTATATCTGTATATTTTATTAAATCATCTACTGAAATTATATCAGTAAAAGCCATTTCCCACGATTCTGTCTGAATACAGCTAAGTGTTTTTTCATCACCAATTTCTGCTTTTCTTATTGTTATATTCATATTATTACTCCTAAAACCACTTACAAGGAATGCTCAAAAATACATCATTGTTTTTCTCAAAACCGATACTTTCATAAAAACTTGCTCTTTTAGATGTAGTTCCTACAATCCATTCGGAGTTTGGACATTGTTCTCTGCACCTTTTAACAAGTTCTTTACCAATACCATTGCCCTGATATTCAGGTAACACCGCCAAATCATAAATAACAGACCTGAACATCTTATCACTCAAAACTCTTATACAACCAACTAACGAATCATTATCCCATGCAGAAAAAACTATTGTTGAATTGACAAAAGGTTTATTGAAATTATCAACCATAGATTGTGTTGTTGTGGATTCATCTGCCCAACCAACAGAAACAAATAATTTATATAATTGTTGGTTTGGTAAATCTTTTATTGATTTATATGTTATATTCATAATTACAACTCACATTCCATTATATCGTTTTCAGATTTAAAATCGTTTCTTGAATACCAATTAACAGAATTATCACTTGGCCATACAAATATCAGCTCGCATCCTTGTCCTCTCAGATAGTTTTTGATATATGAAAGTAATTCTGTGCCATAGCCCTTGTTTCTGTATTCTTGCATTGTGTGAACATTGGTGAGATATGCAATATATGATTTGCTTACTTTAGGCTTCGGTACTTTGTCAATAATTGCAACATACATTGCTGAAATTATAACCCCGTCTTGTTCCAAAACAAAAATGGTGTATGTAGTATCATTTTGCAGGAATGTAATGTAATCATTTATGAAATTCTGTTTATCTACACCAACAATATTTGTTTCGCCATAGGTAATATCATCTTCTGCGGAATGTTCCCATTTCATTTCTGCTAACTGTAAAAAGTCTTTTCCCTCAGCTAATCTAATCAAGTTATTCACCTTTTAATTTTAATTCCAACGCTTAAAAAGAACGATTTCAGGTTCTGAACCGCCCTCACCATACTCACAAACCAAGAGATGTTTTTCATCAGCAGTTAAACCATAGCATCTTTCACTATTCTTCTTTTCAAGTTGATTTATGTAATATGTTTTTTCGTTGTCCCAAAGCTTTACAGTTTTACCGCATGGCAAAGGAAAATCAAGATTAACAAAATCGCCTTTACCTTCGTGAAGTTCTGTAACCTCTTCCATATCTGAAATACCTAAATTATTAAATTCTTTAATAAGCTGTTCTTTCATAATGTTGTACCTCCATACTAAACCAATCTGATTTTACCATTGTTACAAAATAAAATCAACCCAAGAGTGAGTTTTATCTGCATTCCGCGTCTTTTTATGTCATCATTTTCTGACTTCGTTATGTTCACCTTGAAAAATATTCTTATATATGCTACAATACTCCTGTTTTAGAAACTATTTTGTAAGGGGCTTTAAAAATGAGTAATATCATTTACATTTTAAAAAGATTATTGCATATGGACTACAAGGCAATGCTCCAGAAAATCAATTCTGTTCACAAAAAGACCAAAATGTCAAGAATTGCAATTTTTATGGATATGCAAAAATGTGCAAGGCTTTATGGTGCAGGTTATATGGATTACGATTTATTTGAAATGTATAACTTAACTGCAGAGCAACGAGATACATATTTAACCCGTGGCAGAAACAATGCATTTGTTTTAAAATATTGCGACAAAAGCGTGCTTCACTACTTTATGAACAAAGATGAATTCAACACTCGTTTTAATGATTATATTAAAAGGGATTGGATTAAAGTAATTGGCTCAGAAAAGCAGGATGTTATTGACTTTATGAAAAAGCACCCTACTTTTATGGCGAAGCCTATTGATGGCGGTTGCGGTAAGGGTATTGAAAAAATCAACATTGAAGAATACAGCTCACTTGATGAGTTATATGAAAAATTATCAAGTGAAGCAGATAACTTTGAATTAGAAGAGCTTATTATTCAGCACGAGGATGTGAGCCGTGTTCACCCTCATTCAATTAACACGGTAAGAGTTGTTACTGTTGTTACAGATGAAGACGGCAACTCAGTTTTAGAAACACCTGTTGAAAAGCGAAAAGATTTAAAGCTCACCCCACACATTATTGCGGCATATTTCAGAATTGGTAATGGTAAATTTGTTGATAACTTCAACAGCGGTGGTATGACTGCACCTATTGATGTTGAAACAGGCATTGTTTCACAGGTTGCAATAGATAAGCAAAAGAATGCTTTTACAAATCACCCACTTACAAATGAACCAATTAAAGGTTTTAAATTTCCTTACTGGGAAGAAGCACTTGAGCTTTGCAAAAAAGCGTGTCAGGAAATTCCTGAAATGGGTTACGCCGGTTGGGATGTTGCTTTCACACCAGATGGCCCATTATTCGTTGAGGGCAACGAATTCCCCGGACACGATATTTACCAATTACCTTTACATACGCCAGATAAAATCGGTATGATGCCGAAGTTTGATTTTAAGAAAAAATGAGAAAGCATAAAAACTACTCGTTCACTGATGAACGAGTAGTTTTTTGCTATTTTATAATATTATTTTCTTTTGCAACATTACCCACACAAATTGTTTCAATCTGAAATCCTTTATCGAACACATTATTTTTAATTTCTGCATTTTCTAAATATTCAAGGTGGATTTTATGTGTATCGCCATAAGAATTTTTAAAGGTATTGTTTTCTAAAATCAATTTTCCGTGAACGAATTCCTTTGACCTTTCGTCCATAACCTTTGGGGTGTAGCGAATTGTCGGTGCACCGTCATAGGTTGGTCCGAAATCACAAGCGTCAATTACATTGTTTCTGAATATAATTTCTTTTGTGTAGCCCGATTCAAACCAGAAGTTGCAGTCATCTTCAATAAGAAGTGCGGGCCCCCACAACTTAAAAAATGTATTATTTTCAATAACAACCTTACCACGCGTTGTTGCGAGAATTCCCCTGCCTGCAGTCTGTGAGAAAGAGCAATTCTGAACTAACAAATCCGGTGTCCAGGATGCATTTTCTACTACATCCTTGTTTCGTTTAAGCTTTGGCAATTCTCTGTCAAGAAAGAGCTTGATATCAGTATCGTTAAGACGAGTAAAGTCTTTAACCTTTACACAATAATATGGTTTTAAAGTATCCCATTTAATAAACTCTAATTCGTCACCAATCCCGAATGCCTGAAAGCCCCAGCTTTCAGCGTGCATAAAGCGGACAACAATTGATTTTTCTCTTTTATTTGCTTTGACAATTCTCAGATGTGTTCCGTGAACATTTATGTAGTCATCGTGTGCGCCATAAGCTTTGCAATTTTTAATTTCGAGCTGACCGCGACAACCTGAAAACTGAAAGAAATCGGCTGTACTTGCAACTGTTCTATGCTCTGCAGGTGTAAAATCACAATCGACAAATGACACATTCTCACAAAACTGCGAAACCATACCAAGTCCGTGCATAAACTTCATTCTGAGATTTTCAAATTTAAGATTTTTACATCTTTCAAAAAAGCTACCAACCTGGTCACGAATAATATTTCGTGTCTGAATTGTTGTGCCTGCTTTAAAACAAATTTCAGGATTTTTGAAATGCACTCTTAAAGTATTATTTCCGAGCTCTTCAATTTTTGTGAAATTCAAATCTGCTCTTCTGAAATCGCGTGTTTCGTAAGTTTCAGGGTCAAAAACCTTAATATGACGCTTGTTTCCGTGGTAACTGTCTTCCCAGTACGGTTTCCCGTTTTTATCGTTTTCACCTGTCCAGATAAGCTCATTACCACGAATGATATAAAGGCAATCGTCATTTATTTTAATATCACAAACCCCATTTTCGCTCGAAAGAACTTTAAATTCTGACATTGTAGGGCAAGCGTAATCTATTATAAGATTTTTAACAGTTATATTTTCACAATGGTCAAAAAGCATTGGTGTCATTTTGCCGTGAACTAAAATAACTGCACCGTTTCCGTCAATTGTAATGTTATTTTTATTCTTCAAATAAACTGCGGTGTAGCGTGTCCCGTCAGGATTTTCGTGTTTTTTAGCAGTATTTGAACAGTAGTAATTATGAAGCAGGAAAGAATCATCCTGCCTTACATCATAAATTTTATCTTTTTCTAAAACTACTGTTTCGTTGTCATTTACTTTAAGAAAAATTCCGCTTAATTCGTTCATATTATCTCTCTATTTTTATAGTTTCAGAAAGTCTTATATCATTTGAAGAAGCACCAACAAGAATCTGGAATTCACCATTTTCTACTACCCATTCAAAATCCTTATTAAGAAGCTTGAATGAATCAAATCCGAGTGTAAATTCCACTGTTTTTGTTTCATTTACATCGAGTGTAATTCTCTCGAAGCCTTTAAGCTCTTTAAGTGGTGTAATAATTGATGAAACCTTATCATTCACATAAAGCTGAACAACCTCGTCGCCCTTGACCTTGCCTGTATTTTTAACATTAACCGAAACCTTGTAGTCAAGCTCACTTTGCTTTTCAAGCTTTAAATCTGAATACTCAAATTCTGTATAAGAAAGACCAAAACCGAATTCATAGCGAGGTCTTCTGCTACCCTCAAACATAACCTCTGTATTATTAGGAAGAACTGTGTAGTAGCAAGGAATTCTATAAGAATCCTGTGGGAATGATACAGGTAATCTACCGGCAGGGTTATTTAAGCCAACAAGTGTTTCTGCAATTGCCTTTGCACCTGTTTCGCCACCGAACCAGGCAAGTAAAATTGCATCACAAATGCCACTTTCAACCTGTAAATCTACTGCTCTGCCGTTTTCTAAAACGAGAACAACAGGCTTACCTGTTTTAGCAACCTCCTCTACTAATTCGCGTTGCTTACCGGCTAATTTTAAGTCAGCTCTGTCGTGACCCTCACTGCTTGTGAATGTGTTATCACCGCCGACAATAATAACAATGTCAGATTTTTCAGCAATTTTAACTGCATCTTCTATACACTCTTTTTCATCCTCGTCATAAACTTCAACAAGATGTGGCTGACCTTCTTGAGTTTCAACGTGTAAATCTTTAGGAATACCACAACCGTTGCAATATTCAATTTCTACTTCGTCTCCGAGTAATTCTCTTAATTCCTGAAGTACACTCCTTAATTCGTAACCATCAGGCACAGATGAATAACCGCCTAATCTCTGACGATTTGCAGATGGCCCTAAAAGAGCAATTTTTTTGTATTTACCCTTTTCTAATGGTAAAATACCGTTATTTTTAATAAGAGTCATTGACTTTTTAGCCGCCTCGTGAGAAGCTGTTAAATGCTTTTCGCATCTTATAACACTTTCGTGTAAATTCTCATCAGTATATGGATTTTCAAAAAGCCCTAACTTAAATTTAATTGTAAGAACTCTTAAAACTGCATCGTCAATTCTTTCCATTGGAATTCTGCCTGACTTAACATTTTTAACAATAGTTTCTTCCCAGGTTTTTGTGTCGTAGTCACAACAGCCCTGCATATCAAGACCCGCATTAACGCAGTCGCATATTGCATCTTCATCAGTTGCGGCAGTGAAGTGACGGTTTACGAGTCTTACAACTGAGCCCCAGTCTGCTCTTACATAGCCTTTCATTCCCCACCTCTTGCGGAGAATGTCAGTTAAATAATATTCAGAGCTTAAAACAACCTCGCCATCAATTGCATTATAACAAGCCATTACATTGTAAGCCCCTGCTTTTTTAATCGCAGTTTCAAATACAGGCAAATAGCTCTGCTCAATTTCGCGTCTGCCAACTCGTGCCTGAGCGCAGTTTATGCCATTTTCGGGAATACCGTGAACACAGTAATGCTTTGGCTCACAAACGACTGCGTCAGGTCTTTCAATATTGCCATCTTGTTGCTCACCTGTAACAATCTGGTAAGCAAGCTCTGAAGAAAGATATGTATCCTCGCCGAATGTTTCTTCAACTCTGCCCCAACGAGGCTCTCTCGCAACATCTAAATTAGGTGCCAAAATTTCGTGCATACCTAAAGCACGGGTTTCTCTTGCAATTGCTCTGCCTATTGTGTTAACATTTTTTCTGTCAAAGCTTGAAGCCAATGCAAGTGGTACAGGGAAAACAGTAGCACCCGGCCAGAGAATTCCGTGTAATGCTTCGCCTGTGAACATACAAGGAATACCGAGCCTTGAATTTTCAACAACAAATTTCTGTAATTTATTAAAAAGGACAGGGTGAGAGTAGCAATCGTGAATAAAGCCTATACCCCTGTTACCTAAAGCTTCTTTTAATTTATCTTCAAGTATTTCTGAATCTGTATGTACAGCACAGTGATACAATTTGTGCGGTTTAGTTGAAAATTCAACACCCCTTATAATATCCATCTGTGCAACCTTTTCTTCTAATGTCATTAAAGAAAGAAGTGCTTTTGCTCTTTCTTCAGGTGAAAGTGAAGCGTTTTTGTAGTCCATAAATTTACTCCATCAATAAAATTTTAATATAAAAATTATATCATCTGACACCTTTCAAGTCAATTAAATCTGATTGCAAATCTCTCGTATATGTGATATAATTTTTATATTAAAATTCAACCTGTCAGAAAATGATATAACAACAAAAAACACTGACACAAAAAACTGAAAAGCAAGCATTTAAAAGAGAATTTTAAAAGGAGTTTTTTCAATGAATAAAAAACTAAAAATCGCTTTATGTATCCTTATACCGATTGCTATAATTTCCGGCTCGGTTTTTGGAATAATTGCAAGTGGAGTATTCAATAAATATGAATTTTCAATAGATGCCGGCGTTGACGGCAGAAAGCTCCCGAATGTAGTAAGCAATGTTAATATATGGTCTATTGAGGGTAACCCCTTTACTAACGCTACTGTAAATGACAAAAATAATATTTTTGAATTTGTTGACTATGTTCAGTTTATGCAGTGCTCAGGTGGTACCGAAACACGAGATTTATTTAAAAATCCACTTGACAAAACAGTGCTTGACGACTATGACTTTACTTTACTTATAAACAACTGCCGTGGTGTTTTGAATTTAGGTGCAAAGCCACTTCTTAAATTAGGCAGTGTTCCTCTTAAATATTCAAAAAATGCTTCAACTGAGCACGGCTTTGGTATGAACCCTTACCCACCGGATGACTATGATGTTTATTACAACTATATTCACGCTTTAGCCTCTGCTTTAGTTGAAGAATTCGGCAAATATGAGGTTTTATCCTGGCGTTTTGGTGTTATGACCGAATTTGAAAATTCTGACTGGTTTATGGCAAATGACGAAACCGCCGAAAGCTCACTCATTGAATACTGCAAGCTTTATGATTACACAGTACAGGCTCTTATTGATGTTATTGGCAACGCAGTTTATGTTGGTGCTCACTCAATGGCTGTTACTGAAGGGCTTTGGGATGAAACAGAATTTATTAAGCATTGTGCAACCGGTACTAATTATAAAACAGGCGAAAAGGGCACAAGAATCTGCTACATTTCTGCATCATTTTATGACAGCGACCCTGAAAATTACACAAAAGGCTTTAATTTACCCGAAACAATTGCACATTTAAGAGAGACTGCTGAAAGCGTAGGTCTTACTGAATTAAAATACGGCATTGACGAGGGCAGAATTCTCACCGGTATTTCTTCAGGTAGTGTCGGCAATGAGCTTCTTTCAAGAACAGTTGGCTACACTTACCAGGCGGCTTATGACGCAAGGCTTATTACACAGATGTTTAACAATGACATTGATTATTTTTCAGCCTGGGGCTACCTTTCAAACGGATTTTTAGAGGGTAACCCAACCGTAAGCTACCATGTGGCACAAAATGCCGCAAAGTTTAAGGAGGCAAAGCTTCTTACAACTGAAAAAACAAAAAATGGTATTATTTTAGGTAGCGATGTTGATGCAGTTTCTGCATTCAATGCCAAAACAAATACAATTCACTTAATGGCTTATAACTTCAAAAATGACCTTGATTATAAAAATCAGGTTGAAATGAAATTCACAATAGATGCACCTCAGTTCGAGGGTAAAATCTGCGATGTTAAAACCTATATTATAAATGACGACTGCAACTATTTTGATGAATGGTGCGAGGACAGAGAAAAATATAATATTACAGATGATTGCTTCTCCTGGTCACCGGATGACCCGGAAATTGATAGCCCAACCACCCTTACTGATGAAGCAAAGCGAGATATTTATTTTAATGAGCTTTACAACAAATACACAAAGTATTCGCAGTTAATTCCTACTGATACAAATGCACGCGTTGTTGACGGTAAAATTACTCTTAATGTAACGCTCGACCCGCACGCAGTAGTATTTTATGAAATCACACCACAAGGATAAGTTTATGCTTGAATTTAAAATTGTTAATACAGAAGAAGAATTAAAAAGTGCTTTAAAAATAAGACGAGATGTTTTTATAAATGAAATGAGTGTACCCGAAAGCATCGAGATTGATGATTATGACAAGCTCAATTCACAGTGTAAGCACATTCTTGTTTTACTTGAAAACAAGCCTGTTGGCACTGCAAGGTGCAATTTAATATCTGAAACCGAATTAAAAATTCAAAGGTTTTGCTTTTTACCCGAATACAGAAAATCAGGTTTTGGCAAACTACTTATAGAATTTATTGAAAGAGAATTTTCAGATAAAGGCTTCAATTACTTCTTTCTGGAAGCAAAATTCTCGGTACACGAATTTTATGAAAAATGTGGCTATAAAAAAGTCAGCGATGTTTTCATAGAAGCGAATGTACCGCATATAAAAATGGAAAAGAGCTTATAATGATACAAAAAGAATTCAATGTAACAGGTATGACCTGCGCGGCGTGTCAGGCAAATGTTGAAAAGACGGTAAAAAAACTCCCTGGTGTAGAAAGCGTATCTGTTAATCTTTTAAATGAAAATATGTCTGTTTCTTACAACGAAAAAGAAATGACAGATGACAAAATAATAAATGCAGTTATTTCTATCGGCTATGGTGCAGCAGTAAAACACAGTAACGAAGAAAAAAGCACTTTCAGAAGTGATTGGGAAGCAAAGCAATCCAATGAACAAACGAAACAGAAGTCTATGAAAATAAGGCTTTTTTCTTCTGTTTGTTTCTTGCTTCCTTTAATGTATGTCGCTATGGGCGGTATGCTCGGACTTCCGCTACCACAGTTTTTAACAGGCGCTGAAAACGCATTAGTTAATACATTAACACAATTGATTTTAACTGTACCAGTTATGATAATAAACAAAAAGTTTTTTACTTCAGGCTTTAAAGCATTGAGGCACAGAGCCGCTAATATGGATTCGTTAGTAGCAATCGGCTCTTCTGCCGCATTTATTTATGGTTTGATTTCGTTCTATTTTATGTGCTATGGTGCAGGTCATAATGATTTTAATTTAATTCATAAATACTCACACGAGCTTTATTTTGAATCTGCCGCTATGATTTTAACGCTTGTTACAATCGGCAAATATTTAGAAACCCGTTCTAAAGCTAAAACCTCTGACGCATTAGGTAAGTTAATTGATTTAGCTCCAAAAACCGCTAATGTAATAAGAAATGGTGCTGAGGTTACTATCCCTGCCGAAGAAGTAAAATCGGGCGACACCTTAATAATTCGCCCCGGCGAGAGTATTCCTGTTGACGGAATAATTATTGAGGGTGAGGCTTACATTGACCAGTCAGCAGTTACCGGCGAGAGCTTGCCTGTCGATAAAGAAAAAGACGACACTGTAATTTGTGCTACAATAAATAAAAACGGTACATTTAAAATGATTGCTACGAAAGTCGGTAACGACACTACCCTTTCGCAGATAATTAAGCTTGTTGACAACGCAAGTAACACAAAAGCGCCTATTGCACGACTTGCCGACAAAGTAAGCGGTGTGTTTGTGCCCGTTGTTATTGGTATCTCTCTTGTTACCTTTACAGTATGGCTTATAAGCGGTGCAACAATTGATTTTTCACTTTCAATGGGCATTACTGTTCTTGTTATTTCGTGCCCGTGTGCATTAGGTCTTGCAACACCCGTTGCCATTATGGCAGGTACAGGCAAAGCCGCTGAAAATGGCATTTTAATTAAATCCGCCGAAGCACTTGAAGCATTATCAACAGTTGACACGGTAGTTCTTGATAAAACAGGCACCGTAACAACCGGTGAAATGTCCGTTTCTGATATTTATATTTTAGATAAAGCTTTTACAGAAGATAAATTTTTATCCTTTGCCTATTCTCTTGAAAATGGAAGCGAACATCCACTTGCAAATGCCATAAGAGAAAAGGCAAAGAAAGAAAATGCTCAGTTAATTCCATCAACTGAATTCTCTGCCGAAATTGGCAAAGGCGTCAGCGCTACTATAGATGGCGATTTCTGGTTTGCAGGCAACTACAAATTTATGTTAGAGCACGGAATTGCTGAGGGTGAATTCAAAGAAAAAAGCGAAGAATTTGCCCGTCAAGGCAAAACAAGTCTTGTATTTGCGAAAAATAAAAAGGCTATTGGCATTATAGCCATTTCTGATACAGTAAAGCCTGAAAGTAAACAGAGTATAGAAGCATTGAAAAAGCTTAATAAAAGAGTTGTAATTCTTACGGGTGATAATGCTTCTGCCGCAGAATTTGTCGCAAGGGAAGTCGGGGCAGATGATGTAATAGCAGAAGTGTTACCAACACAAAAAGAACAATATATAAGAGAATTGAAGCAACAAGGCAAAAGGGTCTGTATGGTCGGTGACGGCATTAACGACTCGCCTGCCCTTATTACCGCAGATGTCGGCATTGCAATTGGTGCCGGTACTGATATTGCAATTGACTCTGCCGACATAGTTCTTATGAAGAACTCTTTACAAGATGCAGTAACTGCATTCGAGCTTAGCAAAGCGGTAATTAAAAACATTAAAATAAATCTTTTCTGGGCATTCTTCTACAACGCATTGGGAATTCCTGTTGCGGCGGGTGTTTTCTATCCGTTATTTCAGTTTAAGCTTACACCAATGCTTGGCTCACTCGCTATGAGTATGAGTTCATTATGTGTTGTTACAAATGCTTTAAGATTAAGATTTTTCAAAACCAAATTCACTTTTTCTGAAAATGAAAATTCACAAGAAAAAGAAATCACAGAAAGCAAAGAAAAGAAAGAGGCTGAAAAAATGACAAAAACAATTTTAGTTGATGGTATGATGTGCAATCACTGTAAAGCACATGTTGAAGCGGCGTTAAAGGGAGTCAGTGGTGTTACTGATGCCATTGCAGATGTTGAAAACAAAACTGCTACTGTTACAATTTCAGAAGAAGTTGATGTAAATATACTTATTGAAGCAGTAAAGGCAGCAGGCTACGAAGCAAAAGCAGAATGAATAAAAATGAAAAGCCATTGAAAGTCTTTGCTTTCAATGGCTTTGTTTTTATTTAATATACCCACTCACCGCGTAATGCAGCTTTAATCTTCATTTCTCCGTTTGAAGAATCGAAAAATTGGGTGCGACCGTAATCCTTACCGACATCTTCGGCTAAAATCGGAATACGGAGTTGTTTTAAAGTTTCTTTAACGGCTACAATATTTCTTTCACCAATAGATGAAAGCGATGTATTATTAAAGCCTGGGAACATCTGAGCACCACCGGCAATTTTTGCCTTAATTCTGAATTTGTTTGCACCAGCTTGTTCCATCTTTTTTATTAAATCCGGGATTGCAGTATCCGCAAACTTCCATATCTCTTTACCCTGTGGGTTAAAGCCCTCACTTGTAGGTAACATAATATGAGAAAGTCCGGCAACCTTTACGGTTTCATCATAAAGGCAGATGCCTATGCAAGACCCCAACGCATAGGTAACAAGAACATCGCCATTTTTAGCAATATTCAAGTCAGATATGCCTACTACAACATTCTGACTCATATATCTCCTAACCCCAAACTTTCCATAATTTTCTTGAGAGAGTCAACATCCGGAATCAAAATGATTTGTGAAGATGCCGCATCTTCTTTATCAAGCTCATCCTTAATAAAAATGATTTTATCACTGATGTTAGCGTAATAAATTGCAGGGAGGCTTAAAATGGAGCCAACCATATCAACTGAAAGCTCAGGTGGTGAAATCTCAATAGCAAGACCTGTGAGCTCTGCAATAGCATTAACATAAGAAGCCGCAATAATGTTACCAACCTCTTTAATTGCAGACTGACTCATTTCATCAAGGTCAAAGTTATCTTCAATATCCATACCTAAAAGATTGCTTAAAAGAATCTTAACAAAAGGCTTATGAATAAGGAACATAATCATTCCTGAAACATCACCTGTTAGTGACATTAAAATACCGGCAAGTACATTTTCAGGACCGCCTAAATTAGTAACAACCTCATTATAGTCGAGAATGTTAATTTGCGGAACATTCATATCAATTGGTCTGTCAAGCATTGATGATAATGCAGAAGCCGCATGGCCTGAACCGATGTTACCGATTTCTTTTAAAGCGTCAAACTGCATTTCGTTCAATTCATAATTTTCAAATGCCATAATTATCTCCTAAGTCCGTTTATAGTTTGTTGATTTTCTTCAGCAACTGAAACAACTCTTGCTGATAATTGGTATGCTCTCTGAAGTGTAATCATTTCAACCATTTCTTCTGAAAGAACTGTGCCTGATTGTTCAAGTGCACCCTGAATAATCTGACCCTCATTACTTTCAACTGCAACTGCAGCTCCACTCTTATCGGATACTACATAAAGATTATCCTGTGCAGGTGTTAAGTAGTTTGCATTAGCAAATGTGAAAAGACCTATTGTATTTATTAAATTTGTTGTGTCAAAATTATTTGTACCATCTTTTTTGGTGAGTACAATTCTCTGACCGTTATTATCAAGCACAAAGCCACCGCTTTGAGTTACTAAGTAACCTGTTTCGCCATCCATACCGATATTAAAGTTACCTGCTCTGGTGTAAGCTACTACGCCATCCTGCTCAACTGCAAATAAAGCATTACTTGTAATAGCAAAGTCCAATGCATAGTTAGTAGGTATCAATGAGCTTTGTGTGAAATTTGTATCGTTAATTTCAACCTTAACACCGTTGCCTTTTTCAGGGTCGGTAGGTGTATTAACATACATTTCATCATATATGAGAGATTGGAATGAAACATTTTGTGGCTTGTAACCGGTTGTGCTTACATTCGCAACATTATTTGCTAAATTATCCATTGCCTTCTGGTTAGCAAGAAGTCCGCTTGCACCAGCATAAAAAGCAGTTCTCATAATTTTACCTTCCTTTCACTCTATTATACTGATGCTATTTTTGATGCTGCATTCTGGTCCATCTGGTCAATAATTTGCATTGCAGATGAATAAAGCTGGAATGACCTTTGTGCATCGATAAGCTTTGTGAGTTCTGTGTTCATATCAACATTTGATGATTCTAAAGCACCCTGAATAACTGTGAAGCTTTCTGCTGCTATTAAATCACCCTGATTCTGAACTAAGAATGATGAATTTTCAAGCTTTGTAACGGTAATACCCTCTGCCGGCTTGTTTATAAGAAGAGTGTCAATATAATTACCAGTTGCAGAGGTAACTGCACCATTAGGTGAAACTGTAAATCCACTTTGACCTATGTAAATTTCACCATTCTGACCTAACACTCTGCCAACACCGTTAAGTGTAAGATAGCCCTCATTGTCAAGGTCGAAATTACCATTTTTAGTAATTGCCAACTGACCGTCAGGTGTACGGATATTAAAGAAGCCGTCGCCGTTAATTGCAATATCAAGTTCTCTGTTAGTTTGCTCTATAATACCAGGGTCCATAATTGTGTGAATATCCTGAATAATAGAAGAAACCTGACCAACGCCATCACCTAAAACATCTGGTTGACCATTTTCCATTCTTACCATTAATTCCATTTCAAAAGCAGAGGTTTCGACTCTGTCTGCCTTGTAACCCGGTGTTTTAATATTTGTAATGTTATTACCGAGAACATCTATTTCATTTTGTCTTGTAAGAATTCCCGAAGCGAGAGTGTAAAAACCTGAATACATAAGTTTTCCTCCGTTATTTATAAAAATAAGATTTGTTATCTTATTATTTAGTCACATCTATATTCTTTCATTTTTTCATATAGTTTGTCAAGTGCTTTTTTACGAATTTGTGAGACTCTTTGCTGAGAAATATCTAAAACCTCACCAATTTCTCTTAAATTAAGATTTTCGTAATAATAAAGTGAAATAACTTGTTTTTCTTTTGGGTCCAAGCAATCAATTGCCTTTGCAAGCTCACCGCGAAGCTCGTTTGCTAATAAATCATTGTCAACCTGTGATTTTGAGGTGTCCATTGATTTTTCAATAACGCCTTCCCAAGCCTGCTCAATCATTTCTTCAAATGAGATTGTATCTACTGAAGCAATTTCTACTATTCTCTGACTTAACTGTTGCTCTGTTATGCCTAAATATTCAGCTAATTCTGCATCAGTCGGCTCACGAAGAAGCTTTTGTTCAAGATATTTTCTACCCTGAGAAATTTTATTCTGGGCATCCCACGCTCTGTTGGTAAGCCAGTTTTGCTTTCTCATATATTTTAAAATTGAACCACGGATAGCAAGATAACTGAAAGTATCAAAGCTTGCTCCTCTTGTAGGGTCATAACGCTCTAAGCAATCTATTAAAGCAATAACACCCTGATTAAAGAAATCTTCAAAAGGTACATTTGATAACAATACAGAACGCATACTGTAAATTGCTAAATTTACAAGGTTCAGGTAGTGCATAACAAGCTTATTTCTTAAATCCACACTACCCGTTGCTTTAAATTCGCTCATTACTTTTTCGGGATTGTCTAATTTCACTTCTTTAATTCCACTGAAGCCGTTCATAACTGTTATCACCCCTTTTCATTTTTACATAAGTGTTATAGTGCCAAGAGATTGAATCTGAACTGATGTATCAATATCATTAAATGATAAAACTGTAATATCAGGATAAAATTGGTCAAGTAACTTTTTAAAGTAAATTCTTACAACAGGTGAAGTAATGATGATTGGCTCCTGAACGAGCTTTTTCATCTGATTTATCTGATCTGTTGTGCTTGTAACAATTTTTTGAATAATATCCGGTTCAAGTGCTAAGTAAGCACCGCCCTCTATCTTCTTAATACTCTTAATAATCAAATCTTCAATTTCAGAATCAAGGCTTACAACCTTTAACTGACCTGCAATTGAGAATTTGTGTGTAATTGTTCTTCTTAAAGCCTGTCTTACATATTCTGTAAGCATATCGTGGTCTTTAACATTTGGTGCATAGTCCGCAAGAGTTTCGAGAATCGTTTCCATATCTAAAATCGGAATATTTTCTCTTAAAAGATTTCTTAAAACTCTTTGGAGCTCGTTAAGAGAAACAATTGCAGGAACTGTATCTTCAACAATACTTTCGTTGCTCTGCTTAAGATTTTCAATCATTCTCTTAACCTCTTGTCTGCTGAGAAGCTCACTTGCATGTCTTCTTATAACCTCAGACAAGTGCGTAACCATAACAGAGGTCGGGTCAATAAGTGTATAACCCGCAATTTCCGCCTTAATCTTTTTATCATCACTAATCCATTTAGCAGGCATACCAAAAGCCGGTTCAACTGTTTCAATACCGTCAACATCGTTTTCAGGGGCTTCTGCAGGAACAAGTCCTAAATAGTGGTCGAGTAAAACCTCACCAACTGCAACTGATTCACCCTTTAGCTTAATTTCATATTGGTTAGGGTTAAGCTGTGAGCTGTCTTTAAGACGAATTGCAGGAATAACCATACCCATTTCATCTGCAAAATGCTTTCTCAACATAACCACACGGTCAAGGAAGTTACCACCACTGCTTTCGTCAACAATCGGCAAAAGACTGTAACCAACCTCAACACAAATTGCATCAACATTCAGGAGATTGTAAACATTCTCAAGATTCTTGTAGTAGCTTACTTCGCTTGTAATCTCCTGTGCAGATGGCAATTCGCCGATTTCCTGCTCTGCACCAGCCGGCTTTGCTTTTCTTAAAAGCATTATTCCCAACACAAGAAGCATAATGGAAATCATAATAGTTTGTGGTGCAGGGAAGCCTATAAGTGTAAGGAATGGTAAAACCACACCTGCAATAATTAAAACGAATGGCTGATTTGAAAATTGTCTGATAACATCTGAGTTAAGGTCTGCTTCAGATGATGAACGGGTAACAACCAAGCCTGTTGCCATTGAAATTAAGAGTGACGGTATCTGGCTCATAAGACCATCGCCTACTGTTGAAATTGAGTAGGTCTGAATAATCGTCATAAAGTCGCCTTCACCGTTGATAAATCCGACAACAACACCGCCAATTAAGTTAATTAAAGTAACAATGATAGAAATAATCGCGTCACCTTTAACAAACTTCGTAGCACCGTCCATAGCACCGAAAAAGTCAGCTTCTCTCTGAATTTTAGTACGACGCTCTCTTGCCTGTTCTTCTGTAATAAGACCTGAGCTTAAATCGGCATCAATAGCCATTTGCTTACCAGGTAAAGCGTCGAGTGTAAATCTTGCAGAAACCTCAGCAACACGCTCAGCACCCTTTGTAATAACAATGAACTGAACTAAAACGAGGATTATGAATATAATAAGACCTACAACAATCTCGCCACGAATAACAAATTCACCGAATGTTTTAACAACCTCACCTGCGTACCCTGCATTTGTAAGAATTGAACGGGTTGAAGAAATATTGAGGCTCAGACGGTAAACTGTTGTAACAAGCAACAGTGACGGAAATATTGCGAATTCAAGGGTTTCTTTAATATACATCGTTATAAAGAGAATAACGAGTGAAATTGTGAGATTAAGTATAAACATGAAGTCAAGAAGTGCTGTGGGAAGCGGAATAATTAAAAGTGAAACAACCGCAACCATCAAGATAGCAACTGTACTGTTTTTAAGTCTTGATTTCATATTCATTTATACTCAACCTCCTTTTCTTTTTATTTTTTCTTATCTTTATTTTTCAAGTTATAAACAAATGCTAAGATTTTAGCAATTGCTTTGTAGAATTCTTCGGGGATTTCATCTCCGACCTCTACAGCATCGTAAAGTGCACGAGCAAGTGGTCTGTCCTCAGTAACATAAACATCATTTTCTTCTGCTACCTTAACAATTCTGAGGGCTAACTGGTCCATACCCTTTGCAACCACTCTCGGTGCTCTGTCTTTATCTCTGTCAAATTTAAGTGCCACAGCAAAGTGAGTAGGGTTACGAATAACAACATCTGCTTCGGGAACATTCTGCATCATACGCTGACGAGAGCGTTGCTGTTGCAAATTCCTCTGCCTACCCTTAATTTGCGGGTTACCTTCAACTTGTTTATATTCATCTTTAATTTCTTGCTTGCTCATCTTCATATTCTTTTCATAGTCCCACCATTGATAAAGGTAGTCGGCTGCTGCTAAGAATACAAAAGCAATACCTGACTTTAACACAACATCCATTATAATTTCGCCTGTTTTATTTATGGCTGAAACAGGTGTCATATTTATAAGTGTAGGTAAAGTAACAACTTCATCTATAAGCACTGTGTAAACCACATAAAGTAAAACCACAATTTTAAAAAGTGATTTAAGCAGTTCAACAATCGCTCTCATAGAGAACATTTTTTTAATACCGTTTAACGGGTTTATTCTGCTAAATTTAGGTGCAAATGCCTTTGGTGAAAAAAGCATTTTTGTCTGTGCCATAGTAACAACCACTGCAACCAGAGCTGAAACTAACACAAGTGGCATTGCACACTTTAAAAATACCAACCCTAAATCAGTAAAGGTTGTGGATATATCCGAAGATAAGAAAACTTCAGTTGTACCGGCTAAGGAAATATATCTTTTGACTAAATCCTGAATACCGCTAAAAATGGTAGATGCGAATACTTTTAACGCGTAAAATGAAGCGATAAGCGACACAGCCGTGACAGCATCCTTACTCAGAAAGACGTTACCTTTCTTTCGTTCGTCTTTTCGCTTTTTGGGCGTCGCTTTTTCGGTTTTCTCACCCGCCATTTTTTAACCACCACTTTTCACAGTAAGAATAAAATAAATAAACTGAAGCTATATCGAAGTAAATAGATTATATATGTTATCTGTTAATATTCCGACATAGTTTTCCATAAAATTTCCTACCGGAATAGAGAATGCAAATAAAAGTGAAAATCCGAGAAAAATTTTTATCGGAAAATGTATTGAGAATATATTGATCTGAGGTGACAATTTCATTAACACACCCAAAGCAACTTCTAAAACAAAGGTCGCAACAATAAACGGTGCACCAAGCTTTATTATAAGCGAAAACGCTGAAACAAACATCGTCATAACAAACTGCGCCGTATTCTGACCTATTTCTACTGCACCCATTGATACAATATCATAAGACGAAGCCATTATTCTTATAAAAGTCAAATGGCTGTCTGTTGCGAAAAAGTACATTACAAACAAAAGCTCGAATAATCTACCTGAAACAGATGCCTGAATGCTGGTACCCGGGTCAAACGCCTTTGCCATTGAAAGACCAAAGCCCATATCAATTATATCACCGGCTGCAAAAAGCATATAGTAAAAAAATTGGAAAACAAGTCCTGCGACAAAGCCAACTAAAAACTCTTTAAGCATTGCAAAAAGAAATACTAAACCATCAAATGACTCAATTGCGTTAGCATTAAGAGCAGGGGTAAGAATTAGTGTTAAGCCTAATGCCAAGCCTACTTTGACTGATGATAAAATATTTTTTCTTGCAAGTAGCGGATTGAAAAAGAGCATAGCTCCCATTCTGCAAAAAACAAGAATGTATGCGCCAAGACCTTGTACTATCAATTGCCCTGACATTTACTACAACCCCGCCATATATGACATTATATACTGAAAAAATTCCTGAATGTTAGAAATCATCCACGAGCCTGCAACAATAAGAATAACGCCTATAATTAAAATCTTAGGTGCAAATGAAAGGGTTTGCTCATGAATTTGTGTAGCCGCCTGAAATATAGCAATTACCAAACCAACTCCAACGCTTATAATAAGCATTGGTGACACAAGCTTTATAATTAAAAGTATAGACTCTCTGAATATAACAAGAGCATCTTCCTGTGTCATTTCAAACTCTCCTTTCATTTAACATTCTAAAAAAGTTTATAAAGCGTAGCTAATTAAAGCTCGTTATCAGCATTTCTATAAGTAGTCCCCAGCCATCAACTACAACGAAAAGCATCAGCTTAAACGGTAGCGAAATCATCGATGGCGGAAGCATAACCATACCCATCGACATAAGGGTACTTGAAACAATCATATCAATTATTAAGAACGGCAAGAACAACAAAAATCCCATTGTAAATGCTCGTTTTAATTCACTTGTTATAAAAGCAGGAATAATAACAGAAAGTCCTAATTCTTTTAAAGATTCTGTATTACCGCTTTCAATTTTCTCTTCATCACCCGACAAGGATAAAAACATATCCAGGTCTTTATCTTTAGTCTGTTTAAGCATAAACTCTTTTATAGGGTCCTGCATTCTTTCTAAAGCAACCTCTTCAGTAATCTTTCCCTTTTGCAAAGGCTCAATTGCCTCTGTATTTACTGTTGAAATAACCGGTGACATAATAAAGAGTGAAAGTGCCAAAGCAAGTCCTATAATAACCTGATTAGGTGGAGTTTGTTGTAAACCGATTGCGTTCCTCAGTAACGACAGAACTATTACTATTCTCGTAAAGCTCGTCATCATCATCAGTAATGATGGCGCTAACGCAAGTAACACAAACAAGAACAAAAGCTGTAATTCGCTCATTGCACCTTCTTGTGTGTCACTGTTAATGTCAACACTTACTGATGCAGCATTTGCAGTAACTGCGAAAATAATAGCAAAAACAGTTATGGCAACCGTTAATACTATTAGCCGTCCCCACAACCGTTTTATTTGCTTAGCGTGAGGAGAATTTTTCTTTTGAGTATTGGGATTATTTTTCATCGTGTCCCTCTCCCTTCTCCTCATTCTTTTTATTCAACAAATTGTTATAAGCGTCTGTGAAGAAAGTCATAAAATTATTTTCGCCCGCGTTCTGAACTACCGTGTTCTCAGGGAAAAGTGAAGCATCCATTTCTTCAATCTTTGTAACGCTTTGCGCTGTAAATGCTAAAAGAAACACTTTATCGGAAACTTTGACTAAAGCAAGTGACTGATCCTTACCAACTGCCATTCGTTCTATTATTTCAATATTTCTTGTTTTACCACCTGTTTTAGGTTGGTATTGCTTTGCAAAAAATTTAGAGAAATAATAAGCTCCGACAAAAACGGCAAGCATAAGGACAATTGTACCAATTCCTACAAGAATTGTTTCTATACTCTGCCCCATACAAAGCCCTCTCTTATTATAAATTCAAAATTATAATGATTATAAAGGTAAAATCTTAGTAACAGTCTGAACGATTCTGTCTTGCTTGAAAGGTTTAACAATGAAGTCAAGAGCACCTAATTTAATAGCTTCCATAACCATTGATTCCTGACCCATAGCAGAACACATAACTACCTTTGAGTTAGGGTCAAGCTGCTTAATAGCTGCAAGAGCTTCAATACCGCTCATATTAGGCATTGTAATATCAAGAAGAACTAAGTCAGGCTTGTGTTCCTGATAAAGCTCAACAGCCTGAGCACCATCAGCAGCCTCAACAAAATCAGTATAACCTACACCACTTAAGTGGTTTTGAATCATTTTTCTCATGAAACCAGCGTCATCAGCTAACATAATTTTATACATAAATTCGTCCTCTTTTCTAATTATAAAATTTATAATGAATTACCAAGTGAATCTAAAAGTTCTTTTGCACCAACAATTTCTGTTACACGAACACCGAAATTATCGCCAACAACAATAACATCACCGTAAGCGAGTAACTGACCGTTAACTATAATTTCTGCAGGTGCACCTGTTTGCTTATCAAGCTCAATAACTGTACCCTGACCGAAATCCATAATATCCTTAATTTTTTTCTTTGAGCGACCAATTACAACTGAAATGTCAAGTTGAACGCCCATAAGTAAATTAAGATTACCGCTATATGGATTTCCTGCCATACCAACCTTTTTACCGAAATCAGGGAAATCTGCAGTTTTAATTGTTACAGATGGGTCCTGTTGTTGCATTGGCATCGGGTAACCCATAGGCTGACCCATTGGCATTCCGTAATACGGATTTTGCATATTTGGCATCATACCTTGTGGGTATTGATTCTGATACATTCCCTGAGCCATATATTGCTCCTGACCATACATAGGTGGTTGACCGTACATATTTTGTCCACCCTGATTCATTGGTTGAGCGTTGTATGTATCCTGAGGAGGTTGCTGCACAGGCGGTTGTTGCGGTTCCGGAATCGGAGCCGGTGCAGGTGTTGGAGCTGGTGCAGGAGCTGGAGCTGGTGCTGCTACCGGTGCAGGTGCCGGCTCTGGTTCTGCTGCTTCTGCGTCGCCTGAAATTATTGAAATAATTTTCTTTGCCAAGTCAATTGACAAGTATGAAGTAAATACTGTGTCAACAATTGTATTGCCAAGAACATCATCTTCAATATTCAAATTAAAAGAAACTGCTACAACATTTTCTTCGGTACGACCTTCTGCTTCAAAGGATTCAAGAACATCAGTACGGGATGTAATTAACTTTGACTCAGGTGTTGAAATATTAACTGTCATACCTAAGATTTCTGAAAGTGCTGTTGCTGATGAACCCATCATCTGATTCATAACCTCACACGCAGCACTAAGGCTCATATCGTCAAATTCAAATTCCTCTTCTGAGCCTTGAGTATAATCGTTGCCCATAAGAATGTCTAAGATTATTCTCATATCGTTTCTTCTGAGAATAATTACATTAGAGCCTTCAACACCTTCAACATAGTTAATTTTAACTAAAATTGCAGGTTCAAGTTTTGAATAATCGATAGTGTCAAAAGTATTTAATTCAACATTAGGAGTTGTTATTAATACCTTCTTATCTAACATTGAAGATACCGCAGTAGCCGCAGCACCCATGCTAATGTTTAAGACTTCACCAATGGCATCAAGATCATCTGGTGTTAAAAAAGTTTCGCTATTAGTCTTCAACTGTTGCATCCTCCCTTTGTTTTTCTTCATGTTGGTCGCCTAATGACTTAACAAGCTTAATTGCTTTCTTATTATTGGATTCACCCATTCGGGCTGTGTACCACGGCATACCCTCAATGTGAACCTCAATGTTGTCATCAATACGCTTATTTAACATTAAAACATCATTTACTCTTAAGTCGGTAACCTCTTCAAAAGACATTGTACATCTGTCAAGATAAGCTTCAATATTAAGGTCAGATTTCTTAAGGTAATCCATAAGTAAATCTTTCTTTTGTCTTTCCTTATCCTGATCCTGCTGTCTTTCGCCCTGAGAATATTTCTGACTCAAGTTGTTAATGACTTCTTCAAATTTATCAGCAGGCATACATAAGTTTGCCGTACCTTCGTAGAATTCTTCTTTTATATCAAACGAAACAATAAGAACTATATCCTGCGGTGAAAACGCCTGAATAAGTCTTCCGTTTGTCTGAAGTCCTTTAAAAGAAGTTTCAAGTGGGAAATAGGTCTGCCAGGCATCTTTCATAGTCCTTGCAACCTTGGTCATTACATGTTCAAGTAACGCCGTTTCAATTTCCGTGAAATCTCTCTGAAGTACCGTTGGTTCGCCATTACCACCCATCAGTCTGTCAATTAATGTATAACCGAATGATGTAGGAAATTCAAGAAGCATTGTAGTTTCACCGAAACTTGAATTTTCAGGCTCAAAACCAATAATACCTACCAGAGTACTATCTGGAATAGCGTTGTTAAACTCAAAATATCGTTGTTCTTCTAACTGACTGACATTTACTTCGCAAATACTGTGAAGTGCATTAGTGAAGTAAGAAGAAACAATTCTTGCAAATGTTTCAAGAAAGTTGTTTAACGATTTAAGCTGATCCTTAGTAAACTTTTTCGGCGAAGCAAAGTTATATGTTTTAATTCGCTCTTCCGGTTCACTTTCAACCGGAGCACCGCTTTTCATTCGCTGCAAAAGTTCATCAATCTGGCTCTGGGATAACGCTTCTGCCATTCAGCTACTCAACTCCTTTCTTGGAATAAATATTTTTAAAAAGTCTTTTCATCATTTAGATAACTGTGGAAGTAAAACATCATTTACATCGCCTTGCTTTGGATATTCATCATTATTATAAAGCTCTGCAAGGGCATCGTAAATATTTGTATCTACATTACTGTCTTTACCGATAATAACAAGCTCAACACGGCGGTTTTTTCTCATACCATCTTCTGTGTCGTTAGGTGCTACAGGGAAGTTATCACCATAACCCAATGTAACAAGCTTCATATTATCAATTTTTTTATTCAATTCAAAATAGTTTGCAACAACTGCAGCTCTTTCGCCTGAAAGACGCCATGTTCTTTCGGGGTCCTGCTCATAAGCCGGATTTGCAGTGTGACCTAAAATATTTATAACTTTAATTTCTTTTTCATATTCTTTTAAGCCACTACCTATAAAATCCAATACTTCATAAGCATCATCACGCAAGGTATATTCATTAGCCTTAAAGAATATTGCACTATCAAATCTTATGTAAATAACATCTTCAATTTTTGCCATTGTAACAGAATCCTGCATCTGACTCTGTTCAACATACTCTTGTAATTTTTCAAACAAGGTATCCATCGGGGCTTCGTCTAAATTCTGGTTATTACCGGAACCTTCACCGCCACCTTGCTGATTTGCTATAATCTCCTCAATTACTTCCTTATCAATATTCTGGAAGGACTCAAGAAATGCATTAAATTTTTCTTCATCGATTTGTGACATACTGATCATCAAAACGAAGAATGTCAAAAGCAAGGTAACCATATCGGCATAGGTATTAAGCCACGCCTGACCACCACCGCCACCACCGGACGATTTTCTTTGTCTTGCCATTTTTTACCAACCTTTACATAGTTAATTGGGTTTTAATTATTTTTTACCCTTTTTACCGCTGCCACCTTCTTCAGATGAACTGCCGTCGCCCGGATTAAATTTCTTTTGCTTATATTCCGGTAACATATGTATAAGTCTTTCCTGAACTAATTTCGGGTTTTCACCGGCCTGAATAGCCTGTACGCCCTCTGCAATAATTGTCATACAAAGATATTCTTCTTCGTGACGAACTCTTAATTTATTTGAAATAGGTACGAAAAATGCATTAGCTAAAAGCGAACCATAGAATGTTGTAACAAGTGCAACAGCCATGTTAGGACCTAATGAATCCATATCACTCAAGTTCTGAAGCATATTTATAAGACCTATGAGTGTACCAATCATACCGAACGCAGGACCAAGCTCTGCACCTTTATCATAGAATGCTCTGTCAGCTGAGTGACGGTCATCTAAGTTAGCAAGCCAGCAATCCATTTGTTCTTTAACTTTTTCCTGGTCAACCGAGTCAACTACCATCTGAAAACTGTTTTTCATAAAGGCATCGGTCATTTCGTTTGTATCTTCTTCAAGTGCCAAAAGACCATTTGCTCTCGCCTTTTTTGCACATTCAACTATTTTTGCTATGTAAACTTCCGGGTTATATACTTTTGGAGAAAAGATAATACCTAAATGTTTTGGTATTTTTGCGAATTGTGCAAGCGGAAAGCTGAACATTAAACATGCAAAAACACCACCGATAACAATGAGAATACTTGGTGGGTCAATAAAGTGTTTCATTGTTTCAAAAGAAAACTCATAGCTTTCCGTTTCCGGATTTTTATTACAGATAATACCAAACACAACCATGCCAAAAGCAAGTATAAGTCCGATTATTGACATTATATCGATTTTACGTTTCATAAAGCCTGATACGCCCCTTTAAACTTATTTTCCTAATTTTTCAAATCAGTTTTATAAATCGCCGATATTAGGAATTATTTTTGCTGCGGAACTTCCTGCAATTGAACGATACTCGTAAATTCTCTGAGTTACTTCCTGCATAGGTTCTTTAACAATAATAATATTCTTTGTAACTAATCTTATTGTTGTGTCCGGGTTTTCTTCAATTGTTTCAATTAAATCCGGATTCAATGCAAATTTAACATCGTTTAATTTAGTTAAAATAATCATAGTCTTTTCCCCACATACTTAAAATTTTGATTGCTTTATAGTAATAACGGTGGCAACCCGTTAGCAACCTAAAAGATTGCCACCGCATTATTTGGGTTTTAAGATTTATGGTATGGGTTTATATAAGTTGAAAAATCAACTTTTAAATACATCTCGATACGTTCTGAATAACATACCAAAAATGTATTTTTTAAAGATTTATGGTATATATTCAAAAGATTTATGGTATGTAGTTAAAACAAATTTTGGGTAAACGCCTTAACTAAACACCTTATTATCTCTTAAGATTGATAAGCTCTTCTAACATTGAGTCAGAAACTGTGATTATACGAGAGTTTGCCTGGAAACCTCTTTGTGTAGTAATCATATCAGCGAATTCTGATGAAAGGTCAACATTAGACATCTCAAGAGCACTTGTAACGAGAGAACCTGTACCATCTGAGCCTGGGTCGCAAAGATTTGGTTCACCTGAGTTAGCTGTTGCTGCAAAGTAGTTTGTACCTTGTAATAAAAGACCTGCAGGGTTTGCAAAGCTTGCAAGTGAAATTCTACCTGCTACAACATTACCGAGTTCACCGTGAGAAACAGTGATTGTACCATCAGAAGCAATTGCGATACTGTTGATTTCATCAAGAGTAACAACGCCACCATCTGTACCACCAGCGAGTGTGAATGGTTTAGATGAAAGACCCATTTCTCTTGAAGCAACTGATGGAGTGATTTCAATAGTATTATTACCATTAAGAGCCTGAACTGAATCGCCTGTTGCAGGGTCGCGTGGTGGGTTTTGTTGGCTTCTGAAGTAATCATTCATACCTTCAAAGCCTGGGTTAGTAACCTGAATGTAGTCACCCTCAGGACCTTTGAGAAGTAATGAAGAAGCGATTGTACCCTCTGAAATTGTTGTTGTGTATTCTTTACCATCAATATCGAGAGTAACTGTCCAGTATGAGTTACCGTCATCAACGCCTTCAACATAAGAAGCAGTAAACTTGTCAGGTGTAACTGTACCTTTACCTACGAAGTCTGTACTTGTCTGCATAAATAACATACCGCCACCGAAGAAACCATCTTCAACAGCACCTGTCATCTGACCTGTTGTAACAGAGAAGTCAGTGCCAGCAATTTCAGCACCTGTAAGTGGCTCTGTTACAGCTTCTTTTGAAGCAACTGATGCATAAGAATGTAAATCAATACTGTTATTAAGTAAATCGTTAAGTGCTGCATTAAAGCCTGCACTGTTTATATCTAAACCATAGTTCTCAGCCATTGTTGTGAGAGCAGGAATAGAAAGTGTAATTGAACCGTCAGCTTCATTATCTGTTTTAAGAGTAATTTCCTGACCAGGTACAGCAGGATTTTCTGAAGTATAAGTAATACCTGCGATTGTAACTGTAAGGTCAAATGTATGAGTAGTAGCATCAAGATTTGAAATAGCAAAATCCATAGCACTTGAGCTTGGGAATTTTTCGCTAACACCTGAAATCTGAGCACCACCAAGGAAAAACTCAGGAGCAGAAACTGTACCTGTTACCGGTTGTAAAGCAGCTCTGTCTAAATCAGTCTGTGTGAACTTCTGACCTAATTTAGTGTTAATTTCAATAGAACCGCCGCCTGCTGATTCTAAAGTTACAGGATAAATTGAAGTACCTGTTACTTTACCAATATAATCAATACCGTTTACAGAAGCGGTGATTGTATATTCTGCAGGATTTGTATTAGCAACCGCTGCAG
This sequence comes from Oscillospiraceae bacterium, assembly GCA_015065785.1. Classification (GTDB taxonomy): domain Bacteria; phylum Bacillota; class Clostridia; order Oscillospirales; family Acutalibacteraceae; genus DTU089. The sequence goes on from SVPR01000018.1 coordinate 37,745, forward strand.
TTGTAAATGTAATCTGAGAGCCATCAGCAATAATCTGAGTTGTTTCTTCAGGGTCAAACTTTGTAACTGTTAATTTGCCCTCGAAAGCATCTGCAGGTAATGTGATTTCTGATTTATTTGCAACCGCAACACCCTTGAATGTACCAGCAGTAGCCTCTGTACCGAACATATTTCTTGTTGCAGTAAGAGTGAATTTACCTGCTGCGTGTTGGTTACCACCGTTAGCCTCTGTAATAGCGTCATTGATAGCAGTGTTAAGCTCGTTCATTGAATTGAACTTATGGTAAGCATTAAGTTCAACTGAAATAGCACCTGTTGAAGAAATAACAGCTTTTGCAGGAAGACCATCCGGAAGACCTTCACTTGAAGAGATTGAAATTGCTATATTACCAAATTTATTTGGGTTAGAAGCAGTAATAGTATAATCAATACCATTGATTGATTCAGTAACTGTTGATTTCTTAGGGTTAACAGTACCAATGTTGCTTAAGCAGATTTTTTGTGTATCTGCTGTACCTGTAGCTGTTGTACCAAGAACAAAGTTACCATTGATATCAGTTAAGTAACCGTTTGCGTCGTAATCGAGCATACCAGCTTTAGTGTAGAAGATGTTACCTGAAGGGTCCATAACCTGAAGGAAGCCTTCACCTGTAATAGCAACATCCATACCATAGCCTGTTGTCTGCATGCTTGATTGTGACATTTGTGTCTGAATACCAGCAAGTTGAGAACCGTAACCAACTGCTGATGGGTTTTTACCACCCTGGCTTGCAGTACCTGCTGAAGCACTTCTGAGTGCCTGGTAGTAAAGGTCGCTGAACACAGCGCGCTGTGATTTATAACCGTATGTGTTAACGTTTGCGATGTTATTACCGATAACATCCATTTTAGTTTGGTGGGTTTTTAAACCTGCCACACCTGAAAACAAAGCTCTATTCATATTTATTTCTCCTTATGCGAAGCTGCGCATAAGTAACCTATTGGTGTTTAAGGGTAATGTGAATTATTTATTATTTTACTCATATTTCTCATTACCTAACGAAGTGGTATCTATCAATCGGTCAAGATACCGTAAGCCTCCTCCAAAGGTCCGGCTTAAGTTATTAATAAGTTACACAATAACAGCTCCGTTAATATTTGTAAATACATTGCCTTGAATTGAATTGTTGTTTACTGTTGTGATTACTGTGTTATTTTTAACACTAACCACAAATGCTTTTTCACCAACAAGAATCAGAGTGTCGTCAAGGTTCTTCTCGCTCGCAAGTCGCACACCTTCATTTAATCTATTAAGCTCGTCGTCCGTTATATCCATATTATGGTCAACTGCTCTTTTAATAGCATGATTTGAAAAGTTTACTTCGCTGTTCTTTTCGATTGTGCTTTTTAACACATCAGCAAAAGAAACTGAAGGCTCACTTGTTTGTGTGCTTGTTGAAGGCGGATACAATCCCTGACCCGCACCCGGAGTACCTGTTACGATAGGCGAAAAGTGTTTGAAACGAATATCCTCCATGATATACTCACCTTTCTATTAAATTTTCTTTAACTCTGTTATGCTGTTTTGGTCTGAACTTTAATTGGTTCGTAGCAATATTTATTACCTTTTGAATCTTCAATAATTACATTGAAGAAGTAATCAGTAGCAGACTCTAATTTAGTAACAACCTGTTCGAGATAATCACTCTTGAGTGAAGAACCGCCGAGTGTACCGTTTTTAAGAATTTCATCTACTGTAGTAAATGCAGAATCTTTTGAGTAATAAACGCTATAATTAAGCCCTCCAGCTGCTATATCATCTTCTGTTGGAGCTTCCCAATTAAGTCTGACTGAGTTTTCGGTAACATCTGAAGATGTAATACCATATTTAGTTGGGTCAATTGTAGCAGATGAATCTGAATCCTGAACCGACATAATTTGTGAAAGTGTATATCTCTTACTACCGATATAGAATACATATTCATTATCTACTAAGGAAACCTTGTCGATTTTACCTGTTGTTGTATCAAGCTCACCACTTACTGTGTAACGGGAAGCTGTTACTGTTTTACCAACTAAAGACATTGCGTAGCTTGTTCTTGAATATGAAAGCATTTCTTGCATAGCCTGCATATTTGAGAACTGGGTCATCTGGTTTACCATCTGACTTGTATCTGCTGTGTTATTCATATCCTGATTAGTAAGCTCTGTAATCATAAGCTTTAAAAAATCTTCCTGAGTAAGAGTTGAGTTATCTTTCTTATCAGTAAACACTGCATTATAAGTTTTGGCACTACCTAAAACTCTGTCTGTTGTATAATCGCCCATTTAATTTCCTCCTTTCAGAAATTATACATAAGTGTCTAATCCGTCAACAGCCGACTTAATTCTGCCTGCATAATCTGCAGTAACCTCTTCTGTAGCATAAGCTCCGTGCTGTGCTGCGTAATAAGGTTTTTCACCCTGCTGTTGCTGATTTTGGAATGCTCGTTGTTGCTCAGAGAATTGCTGACTTGTCATATTAAACTGTGCACTGTTTTCCTGAATTTCCTCAGGCGCAGAAACCGTAACCTCTCTGACTTCAATATTCATTGAGCCGACAGATTCACGAAGTGCTGCAATGTCACCGTTTAACATTCTCGCAGTTTTCTCACTTGCTGCAGTAATATCCAAAACCATTTTACCATTTTCTTCAATAAGCTTTAAGGTTAATTCACCTAATTCTTCAGGGTTTAACTTAACGGTAAATTCACTTTTTTCAAGGTTTATATTTGCCTTTACACCATCAGTGATTTGTTCCGAAACATTAAACTCATTAAATAAAGAATTGCTAAGATTCTGAACCTTAGGTAATTCGATTTCGGTCATACCCGCATTTGAATTAGCATTCGCCAGTGCAATTTCGCTTAACTGAGCGCTGAAGTCCTGGTTTTCGTTGTTATTGTCATCACCATTTAATTGCTCTAAAGCACTTAAATCAGCTTTAACAATTCTTTGAGAAACCATATTCGGTACAGTAACACCTATTGTTGGTTGAACTAACTGCGTTTCAGAAGATTTTTCATAAGAAACTGAAGTAATTGGTATTTCGTTTGCTCCGTTGCTTAATTTAGCATTTTCAGCTCTGTTAGCTTCTGAAGTTGTTCTTGTTTGCATTGTAGCTGTTACAGCTGGATTAGTAGCACCTGCTAAAGTGATATTGTTAGCTTCGCCCGACTCAAGTCTGGAATTTATGTAATCCCTTATTGCTTCTACCTGAGCATCAATATAATTGTAGGTATTGTTACCCAAGGTATAGAGTGTGTCTGCTGCGTCCTCGCTCATTCCCATTGACTCTAAGAAATTGTTTTGCTGAAGCTTAGAAATTATATTTGGAATTTCAATGCTATCGATACTTACATTTTCCTTTAAGCTCTGGAAAAGCGATAAAATATCATTTGAAAGATTGCCACGATTTGACTGTAAAAGCTCGCTAAGCATACTCAACAATGAAGCATTGTCTGCAACATCTTCACCGTTCTGCAAATTACCACCTGAAAGAATATCAGTTATTCCTAATGAGTTTCCGTCAATGATGTTTTCAAGCATACTGTCGATAAGCTGCATAAAACCATCAGAGCCTTCAGAAGCCTCATCAGTAATACCGCTACTCTTAGAGCGAGATAACTGCTTTTGCTTAATTGCTTGTAAAGTCACCTGTTCCACTTTTTCACCTCCTTAAATAACATTTATATAATATAGTATTTTCGAGGGGGACAGGCTATTCTTCTTCGGTAGATTTTTGTGCTACCATTTCAAGAATTTCTTCCTGCATTTCCTTTGCCTCTAAATACTTATATTCCTCTAACTGTTTATCACGGAGTTTATCAAGTCCCGAAACCTCTTGCGAGGCACTTACAACAACCTTAATCTGTGCATCAATTCTTGCCTCTGCACGCCTTAGCTCTTCATAGAGGTTGTTAAGCTGCAACCGGGTGTTTTCCGAATGAAACTTATAAAGCATAAGCTCGCTCGCCATTAACCCGTTTTTGCTACCCTTAAATTCCTCTTCGCGCATTTTGCGATGATTAAGGAGATTTTCAATATCTGTTTCTATCTTCGCTTTATCTGCCTGAAGCTGTCTTAAAGTTGTTTTTTCCTTTTCGAGAACCTGCTCCTTATAACTACGCATTTTTGCTAATGAAAATTGAAACGATTTCATTTAAAACACCTATTTAGAATAAAACCTATTCTAATTAACAGCAAGTTTAAGAAGTCGAAGTGTTTCTTCGAATCCGCAAGGGTCATCAACCCTTTGTTGCAAGAATTCGTTGATTTTTGGCATATGACTTATTGCTCTGTCAAGCTCAGGGTTATTGCCCTGCTTATAAGCACCAATTGAAATAAGGTCTTCATTTTCTTTGTAAATGGACATCATATTTCTTAATTTACCTGCCGCGTCTTTTTGTTCAGGAGAAGCAATGCCATTCATAAGACGGCTAAGACTACTTAGAACATCAATAGCGGGGTAATGGTTTCTTGATGCTATTTTTCTTGACAAAACTATATGGCCGTCAATGATACTTCTTACAGTATCAGAGATTGGCTCGTTTGTATCATCACCCTCTGAAAGAACGGTGTAAATACCTGTAATAGAGCCGGTTTTAAAGTTACCGGACCTTTCGAGTAGCTTTGGTAAAGCTGAGTAAATTGAAGGAGTGTATCCCCTTGCTACCGGTGCTTCACCTGTACTCAAGCCGATTTCACGCTGAGCCATTGCAAAACGGGTTAAAGAGTCCATCATTAAAAGAACATCTTTACCTTGTCTTTGGAAATATTCTGCAATAGCTGTTGCAGTCTGTGCACATTTGTATCTCATAAGCGCAGGCTGGTCAGAAGTTGCAACAACTAACACTGAACGCTTCTGACCCTCAGGACCTAAGTCACGCTCAATAAATTCAACAACCTCTCTGCCACGCTCGCCAACAAGTGCAATAACATTGACATCAGCTTTAACATTTCGGGCAATCATACCCATAAGGGTACTCTTACCGACGCCACTTCCTGCAAATATACCCATACGCTGTCCCTTACCGATTGTAAGAAGACCATCAATGCACTTAACACCTAATTCGATTACCTCGTTAATTGGTGGTCGTGCCATTGGGTTTTCAGGAGCACCGCCTATGGAAATGGATGTTCCCTCAGTAATCTCTTCCTTATTATCAATAGGTTTACCGAGAGCATCAACTGCTCTGCCTATGAGCTGGTCACTTGCAAGAACAGCAAGCTTTTTGCCCGTATTTATTACCTTGCAACCGTAACCAATTCCGTCAACCTCCTGATACGGCATTAAAAACGCCGTGCTTTCAGAAATTCCGACTACTTCAGATAAAACTACTCCATCTTCACCCGGAAGAAAAATTTTGCAAATATCGCCGATACTACAAGTTAATCCTGTTGCTTCAACGGTCATACCGATTATTTTGTTAATTCTGCCCTCTCTTGTGAGAGTGTCTGTTAACTGTAATACTCGCTCGTACTTTTTTAAATCAATATTACCGTAATTAAGCACTCTTAGACCTCCATCTCTGCCTCTCTGAAAGCAAGGCGAAGATTATCTGCCTGAACAGATATAGTAGCGACAACTGCGCCTGTTTCAGTGCTTACAACACAAGTGTCATCTGCACAGGCAATCGGCTTAACTTCGGCAACACCACGATATTCGGGTTTTGAAAGTTCAGCCTTTGCAGCCTCTACAAGACCGGCTAAAGCATCTGAAACCTCTAATGTGAGCCAATTTGTACCTTTACATTCGCTTACTGTTTTTGTAACAAGCTCTTGTAAATATAAATCGTCCTCACTGATTTTTCTGCAGACTAATTTTTCTGCAATATCTATGGCAAAAAACTTCAATTTCTTCTCGTAATCATCTAAATACGATTTTTGAAGCTCTTCCATCTCGTTAATTTTTTGAGAAATACTGTCAATGCTTTGTTGAAGCTCTGCTTTTTTGCTTTGTAAAGCATCAGAATAAGCTTTGATTTCAACCTCTAAAGCAATTGCATTGAGTTCATCTCTGTAAAATTCTGCTAATTCCTCGCGTGTAGGATAAACGAGCTTTTCCTGAGGCTCTTCGGGTTCTTCAATCACCTCGAAGCTTTCTGGAGTGAATTCCATAAAAGCCTCTTCCGGTGGAAGCTCCTCCTGTTCCTCAATAGTCACTCTGGGTAACTCGAAGTCAACATCGGGGATTTTAACAGAATCTGAGTCAGCAACATAATTGTAGGTTCTGAAAATATCACTCAATTATTGCATCCTCCCCACCGTGAGAAATTGTGATTTCTCCGGACTCCTCTAATGTACGAATAATATCAACAACTTTCTGTTGAGCCTTTTCAACATCACGCATACGAACATTTCTGAGGTATTCAAGGTCAGAAAGAATGTTTTCTTTAGCACGGGCAGAGATATTTGAAAGCA
>SVPR01000019.1 GCA_015065785.1 Oscillospiraceae bacterium
GGCGGTATATCTCTGTTGCACTTTCCCTAAGGTTACCCTCGGCGGCCGTTAGCCGTTACTCTGCCGTGTGATGCCCGGACTTTCCTCGTCTATACTAAAGTATATCCGCGACTGCCCATTTTACCGACGACTTATTTTATTATATTTTTTAAAGTTAGTCAAGGTCGATTTTTTCAGACCTTTCAAAATTTATATAGCTTAAAACCCTATATTTTAAGCCATTCTCATCGAAATATCGAAAGCAGAAACAGAATGAGTTAAAGCACCGATTGAAAGAATATCAACCCCTAAAAGTGCTACTGAGCGAAGTCTTTCAGGTGTTAAGTTGCCTGACGCTTCAAGCAAGGCTTTTTTATTAACTATTTTCACAGCCTCTGCCATAGTGTCATTATCCATATTATCAAGCATAATAATATCCGCACCGGCTGAAAGAGCCTCTTTAACTTCTTCTAATGTTCTTGTTTCAACCTCTATTTTAACTGTATGACCTATTTTTTCTCTTAAAGCTTTAACCGCAGGTGTAATTCCACCCTTTGCATCAATATGATTATCTTTAAGCATTGCGCAGTCAGATAAATTGTAACGATGGTTTTTACCGCCACCACAGGTCACTGCATATTTTTGTAATGAACGAATACCGGGTAAGGTTTTTCTTGTATCTGCAATAGTAGCGTCTGTACCATCAATTTGCTTAACACATTCATTAGTGAGTGTAGCGATACCGCTCATATGCTGAAGAAGATTAAGTGCTGTTCTTTCGCCTTTTAAAAGATAAATCGTTCTGCCTGAAATTTCGGCAATTATGTCACCTTTTTTGACATTTTTACCGTCTTTTTGATATAAAGTATAAGTAAACTGTTCATCTAACAACTGAAAAACACGCATTGCAACTTCAATTCCACAAAGCACACCGTCTGCCTTTGCAATGAATTTTGCCTTGCTCACTTCGTTTTCATCGAGCAAATAATCAGTTGCGACATCAATATAATTTATATCCTCACTTATTGCTCTTTTAATAACATCATCTACATAAAACTGTGGCAATATCATCTGTCTGCCTCCCTTAAAATAATATAAGCTACTGTTGCAAGTGAAAGTGCCTCGCAATAGTCTGCCGTAATAGCAAATTTACCATTTCTTAATCTGTTAAGAATTGCTTCAATTCTCTTTTTACCCTCGTGAATAGCACCCTCGTCAGGAATAACAAAATACGCTTTTTGCATTATTTCACGAATTTCGGTTCTTGTTCCTTTCGGAAGTGGTGCACCATTAAAGTCAATAACTTCTGACGGCTGTTCTTTTACGGGGTAAAAGTTCGCATTTATACATCTTACAATATCTTCTGCAGCGCGCCTGCCGAAAACGAGTGCCTCTAAAAGCGAATTACTTGCAAGTCTGTTTTTACCATGAACCCCCGTACAAGCGCATTCACCTGCCGCATAAAGTCTTGGCAATGTAGTTTTTGCATTAAGGTCAGTTTCAATACCACCCATAAGGTAATGGTGGCACGGGAACACGGGAATTAAATCCTTGCTTATATCAACACCTTGTGTCAAACATCCGGCATAAATACCAGGAAAACGATTTTTCAAGTATTCTTCGCCCTTATAACGAATATCAAGATAAAAATTATTGCTGCCAAGTCGCCTTGATTCCATAATAATTGAACGGGAAACAACATCTCGTGGCGCTAATTCAAGACGGCTGTCGTATCTGTCCATAAATCGTTCTTTATTGCAGTTTAAAAGGTAAGCACCCTCACCTCTTACTGCCTCACTTATTAAAAACTGTTCTCTGTTCGCACCATTAAAAGCAGTCGGGTGGAACTGAACATAGCTCAGATTTTTAATTGAAGCTCCCATTTCATAAGCGAGTCTTATTCCATCACCTGTTGCAACAGAAGGGTTGGTTGTATATTTATAAACTCTGCCAATACCGCCTGACGCCAGAAGGCAAAATGAAGAGAACACCTGCTTAAATTCATTACCTGACATTACCGTTGCTTTAAAGCCATTTGTAATTCTGGTCATAGAGGTTACCATAGTGTTATCAGCCAAAGTAACATTAGGTAACTTTTGAACTGCTAAAACAAGCTTATCTACCATCTCTTTGCCTGAAGTATCTTTGTGGTGAAGTATTCTTCTTTTGGAGTGTCCGCCTTCAAGTGTTTTTATAAGGTCACCGTTTTCGTCACGGTCATATTCTACACCATATTCTATGGTACGAAGAACATCCTGGGGGCCCTCTTCAACAAGCGTTCTTACTGCATCGTGGTCATTTTTTCTGCCACCTGCAATTAAAGTATCTTCAAAGTGAAAATCGTAGCTATCATTTTCTAAATCTAAAACACAGGCAATACCACCCTGCGCTAAGGAGCTGTTGGAAATGTGCCTTTCCTTTTTAGAAAGCATAAGTACATTAACCGTAGGCGGAAAGTTAAGTGCAGCATAAAGCCCTGCAATACCACTACCTACGATTATAACATCGTATGAATTTTTGAGTTCAGAAAGTTTCATAATCCTCAACCTAATTCTAACATTTTATCAATACTTTTAAGTGCTTTTTTTCTTAAATTCTCATCTAATTCAATGCTTTCGCCTTGCTCGCCGATTACTGCTTTATAAACATCCTCAAGTGTAGTTACTTTCATATCCTCACAAACGAGCTTTTCTTTTGAAAGCTGAATGAATCTTTCGCCATTTTCTTCGTGAGTTGAAAGGTAATCAACAACGCCTTTTTCAGTTCCTATAATCACCTTGCCATTGTGTGCCTTTGCATATTTAATTATTTCTGAGGTAGCACCAATCATATCAGCGTGGGCTAATACCTCTTCCGGTGATTCAGGATGCACTGCAAACACAGCGTCGGGATGTTCTTTTTTTAATTCAATTATATCTTCTTTCGTAAGCTTATTATGAACAGGACAGTAGCCGTCCCAAAGAATTATATTTTTTTGGGGAAGCTGCTTTTTAACATAAGAGCCTAAGTTTTTATCCGGTATAAAAAGAATATCCTTATTAGGAAGTGCTTCAACAATTTTAATAGCCGATGAGCTTGTAACGCACACATCACACTCAGCCTTTAACGCCGCAGTTGTGTTTATATAAGCAACAACCGCAGTATCGGGATTTTCTTTTTTAAACTCTTTTACTCTTTCAGGTGAAATCTGCTCTGCCATAAGGCAAGTGGCACTTGGTACAGGCAAAATGACCTCGGTTTCAGGTGAAAGAATTTTTACGCTTTCTGCCATAAATCTGACACCGCACATTATAACGCGTTTGCTTTTTAGCTCTTTAGCCTTCTGGCTTAAATAGAAACTATCGCCTGTTACATCTGCAATATCAATAATATCCGGATTCTGATATGTGTGAGCAAGAATAACTGTATCTCGTTTTTTAGCTTCTTCAACTATTTTTGTTTTTAATTCACTGACTGTCATAAACTATACTCCTTAGATACAATTATAATGGTGCTGAATTTTCCTATAATAATTATATCATTATTTTAATATAAGACAATATTAAAGTTTCCAAAAAACGCTTAATATATTTACAGCTTTTTGTTAATTCCTCAAAACTTTCACAAAATAACTAAATAGTAATTCTTTTCTATTGAAATAAAAATGCTAATGTTGTAAAATGTATAAGATTTAATTTTATAGGAGAAAGAAACAATGAACGATTATCTCTCTAAAAATTTTGATGCTTTAAGCTCTGCTGACGCCGAATTGTTTTCTGCATTTGAAAGCGAAATGACTCGTCAGACAAGAAACATTGAGCTTATTGCAAGTGAAAACTACACTTCACCTGCTGTTATGGCAGCTTCAGGAAGTATTCTCACCAATAAATACGCTGAGGGCTATCCGGGCAAAAGATATTACGGCGGTTGTGAATGTGTTGATGTTGCTGAAAGCCTTGCAATTGAAAGAGCGAAAAAGCTTTTTAATTGTGAATTTGCAAATGTTCAGCCACATTCAGGTTCTCAAGCTAACTTTGCGGTCTATTTCGCACTTTTAAATCCGGGCGACACAGTTTTAGGCATGAGCCTTGCTGATGGTGGCCACTTAACACACGGCTCACCTGTTAATGTAAGCGGTAAATACTTCGATTTTCAGAGCTATGGTGTTGATGAAAATGGATTTTTAGACTATGATGCACTTGAGAAAAAAGCAAACGAATGCAAGCCAAAGCTTATTGTTGCGGGCGCTTCTGCTTACCCAAGAGCTATTGATTTTAAAAGAATCAAAGAAATTGCAGAAAGCGTAAACGCACTCTTTATGGTTGATATGGCTCACATTGCAGGTCTTGTTGCAAGTGGTATGCACCAGTCGCCATTCCCTTATGCCGATGTTGTTACCTCAACAACTCACAAAACTCTTCGTGGTCCTCGTGGTGGTATTATTCTTACAAATGATGAGGAAATTGCCACTAAAGTAAACAAAGCTATCTTCCCCGGTATTCAGGGCGGACCTTTGATGCACATAATCGCTGCAAAGGCTATTTGCTTTGGTGAAGCACTTAAGCCTGAATTCAAAGAATATGGTAAAAGAGTTATTTCAAACTGTAAAGCACTTGAAAACGCTCTTTGTGCGCAAGGAATTGATATGGTATCCGGTGGCTCTGACAACCACTTGCTTTTACTTGATTTACGCTCACTCGGTATCACCGGTAAGGAACTAGAGCACAGACTTGATAATGTTTACATTACAGTAAATAAAAACTCTATTCCAAATGACCCTGAGAAGCCATTTGTTACAAGCGGTGTCAGGATTGGTACTGCGGCAACCTCTACAAGAGGTTTCGGCGCACACGAAATGCTCAGAATCGCAGAATTCATTAAATTAGCGGCAACAGATTACGAAAATAATATTGATTTTATCCGTAATAGTGTTACTGAGATTTGTGATAAATATCCGCTTTACTAAAAAAGTAAACGACAGTTCATACGAACTGTCGTTTGTTTTTTATTGTCTGTTTATAAGTTTTTTGAAATTTTCAATTTCGTAACAAGGCAAATATAAACCAAACTCTTCTGAATTGTTATTTATTTTAACAATATAATAAGATTTCATATAAGTTATGCCATAGTTATCTCTACCCATTTTATATTGCTTATATTCACCCTTATCATACGGAACCTCTTTATTCCAGCCGTTAAATCCTATACGCTTTTCTTGTTTTTCGATTTCACCTATTTCAGTTAACGGAATAGACCATTTAGCTTCAAGTGAAGCTAAAAAAAGGTTTTCTTCCTCTACAAAGGCTCGAAACTCAAGCATATAAATAGGTGTTGGGCTCATACCATTACCTTTAAACTGTATTTCACCTTTTTTAACTTTATAGGTAAACTGCATAACATCCATTTTCAAGGCATCTGACGGAACATTCAAACGACTGTATATAGCCTCTGACCTTTTCTCGTAATCATTGTTAGCATTATTTACCTCTTCGCTTGATAACACTTTTTTCTTCTTTTTTAGTGATAAAAGGAAAATAACTAAGTAGAAAACAGCACAACAAATACCTATTACAAATATATAAGGTGCATTATTAAAGGCATTTTTGATTGCTTCAAGACCATCAAAAGCAACATTGAGAAATACTCTTAAAAAAATAAGACTACCTAATGCAGAAATAATATGTAAAATCCTTATCGTCAAAGGCATTCTTGACTTTTCAACTGCTTTATCTACATTATTCGCCGAATCGAGAGCATCTTCAATTAAATATTCTTCGGTTTCCTGTGCAACGAACTCGGCTCCGCTGGAAACAAAATTATTTTTGTTTTCTGTAACATCTATACAAAATAACGGTTCCATCTTTTTACCCCTTTCATATCAGTTCATTCTAACACATTAGAATTTATTTGTCAATAAATGCAAGATGGGGTGCCCTGAAGCACCCCACCTCACAAAGAAAGGAATAATGAAAAAATCGATCAAAATTAAGTTCAAGCATCATAATCAGGAACAATTAAACCATAGCCTGAATCATTACGGACATAAACAACATTTATTAAATCAGTATCTGCATTAAGGAACATATAGAACTTATGACCTAAAAGATTCATTTGTAAAATTGCTTCTTCAACGCTCTGTGGCTTTAAAGCAACTGATTTTTCGCGTATTAAATCGAACTCAGTTTCTTCTTCAATATCAGAAGCAATAAAATCTTCAAAAGCAGTGGCGCGAAGCTTCTTTTCTACTCTTGTTTTATTCTTTCTGATTTGACGAATGAGAGACTCTACACACTCATCAAGGGCATCATTAATATTTTCGGCTCTTTCTTCAGCACGGAATAACATTCCGCCCTTATTTACAGTTACTTCAACTGATTGATAATTCTTTTCAACTGTTGCTGTAACCTTTGCTAACGCATCCTCACCAAAAAGCTTTTCAACTTTCTGGAGCCGTTTTTCAACTCTTGAGCGAAAATCTTCTCTTGGGTTACATTTACGACCGATAATAGTAATATTCATAGAAACATCCCCTTTGCGTGTTTATTTCTACTGCAATAATAACATTTTTAAAGGCAATTGTCAATGGATTTTGTTTACTTTTCACAAATATATTTCTTTTTGTGACTTTTGAACAAGCGTTTAATGCTTTTTGCTACAAATCATTCTTCAAGATTTCTGCGCCAATGGAACAAGTACTGCTGGGCTATGCCCTCGCTTCCCTTTATGCATTCAGGTAGCCCCTCAGGGTAAAGCTCTGAAACAATCCTTTTCACCCAGACATCTACGGGGAATGCTTCAATTCGGCCAAAGCCATAAAGAAGAGAGCATTGTGCAACCTTTTCGCCCACGCCCTTGATTTTGATTAGCTCTGCTTTGGCAGCTTCAAAATTCATAGCTTTTATTTTTTCTATATCAACTTCTTTAGAAGAAATCTTTTGAGCCGCATCTAAAATATATTTAGCTCTGAAGCCTGCTCTTAAAACAGATAAATCGTCAAGGCTTTTTTCTGCAATAACCTCTGCCGTCGGGAAAGAATACGAGTCACCTATTTTTTCACCAAAGTTTTCACATAATCTCTCAATAATCCCTTTTATTCGCGGAATATTATTATTTTGTGAAATAATAAATGAACAAATTGCTTCCCATTCGTCCTGTTTTAAAATTCTTATTCCGTTATATTTTTTACAAGCAGTAATTAAATTTATTTCATTATAATTATTTAAAATAGAATTATAATCTCTTTCTAAATCAAAATATTCTTTCCAGATTAAATTGAAATCTTCTTCTGTTGTGTCATAAAATATAATCTCATTTTTATCAATTTGTTTTAATTTCAAATATTTATTTTTAGCAACACCGAACCAGATATTTTCTTCGTTTTTTCGCCATCTGAACGCCTGACCACAATCGAGAGAAAGCGCTATATCAAAGCATTCCTGATTTTTTAAAATAATATTTTTATTTTCTTTAATTATTTCCAAAAAACATCCACCACTACTTTTGCAACTAAATTAAAACTCTTTTTTATTTAAAAGACAATTTTAATTATAACATTATTTGCACTTGCATACAAGTGGAATAATTTAATATTTCCTGACTACTCTTTTATTTTAAATTTAAATTTCATTTTAATTTTCAGTAACTGAATTTAATTGATTTTTCATTTTTTAATTTCAGTTCTTTTTTTCACTTTTCCTTTTTTCTTCAAATCCAATTTTTACTCAATTCTATTTTTCTGCTTTGTTTTTATATTTCTATTTTCAAATTTCATAAAATTAAAGTAAATTATAAAATAAAAAACGCCCTTCAAAAAAATACAAAAAAACGCTCAAAAAATTTGTCAACCCAATTTCTAAAGATTATAAATTTTCTACATTTTGAACAGTAATTCACTATGAGTTTTGGCACACTTTTGTATTGGTAAAACTTAACAATATTCAATAAAATTTTAATTAAAATTATTTTTCCAATTTGTATAATCTAATAAACAAGCATAACAAACTGTATATTTGAATTTTTTCTGAAAATTGTCAATTTCTCTGAAGAAAATGTCGAAAACCCTTAATAATCACCATTTACAAGCTTAGTTATAAACACTGTGAACAGAGTTATGAACATTTTCGGGCTATTTTTTCAATACTTTCATTATACTGAAAGTATAAATTTCTTGCATGTCATTTTGACAACAGAAAAAATTAAGAAGCATTTTCTCTTATTTCAGATAATTATTTTTAATATTTTTCATATTATCAAACCGACTTTTTTATTTATTTTAAAATGCTGTTTTATGAATATTTTTTCCTTAACTTCACACTATAAATTCATAGAAAACTGAAATTATAAAAGGTGGTAATTTTATGTTAAAAGGAATAAATAAACAAGTGCTTGAAATTATAGAAACTAATAATGGATATTTTGAAAAGGCACTGTTTTTTGTAAAACCTGAATTTTCAGGATATTCAGAAAGCAAATTACGCGAATTAGCGCAGGCAGAAATCAAATTTGCTCTTCAGCCACCAAAACAAAGAGCGAGAGCGGGTAAAACCAAATTGAAAAACGCTCTTTCATTGCTCCTTGTTTTTATCTCAGGCATTGCTTCCGGTCTTTTGATATCCTTTATCATTTGATATTTTCGTCGCATTATGGTAGAATGGTAAAGTAGTATATAAATTAAAATATCAGGAGTTCTTATGAGATACCATAATATTTTGTGGGATTGGAACGGCACTCTAATTGATGATGCCGTAACATCCCTTAATTGTGTTAATGATATGCTTACCGAAATGAATAAGCCTCTCATTACACTAGAGCAGTATTATACATATGTAGAAACGCCTATAATAGGCTTTTATAGGCACATTTTAGAGGAGAATGAGTTAGACTTCCCAAAGATATCTAAGTCGTTCCACGAAAGCTATAACAACCGTTTAGATGAAACCGGGTTAGCCAAAAATGCCATAGAGGTCTTAAAAACATTAAAAGATAACGGTGCAAAGCAATATATAATTACTGCAACTAAAGAAGAAAGTGCGAGAAAGCTGACTTCTGACTACAATGTAAATGAATATTTTGACGGGATATTCGGTGCTGATAACACCTTAGCAGAAAGCAAGGTGGAAAGAGCATTAAATTTCTTCAAGGCGGATAATATCGACCCTAAAGATACAGTATTTATCGGTGATACATTACACGACCTTGAAACTGCCAACGCCTTGGGTGTTGACTGTATTTTGGTAACATACGGTCACCAGGGGCGTGAAATCACTGAAAATAGCGGTGCTGTTACGGCAGACAGCCTGAGTGAAGTATTAAATATTATTCTTGACGACAGAGCTGTTGATTTTCACACTCACTCCACATTTTCAGATGGTACCTTTACCCCTACCGAGCTTTTAAACCATGCTGTTGAAGTAGGCCTTTCGGCAATCGCCCTTACTGACCACGACTCAGTAAACGGAATTGCTGAAGCTAGTGAAGCAAGTAAAGCTCTGGACATTGAATTCATTCCCGGCATTGAGTTCTCTGTTGCTGATGGTACAGAAATACACATTATAGGATTATTTATTGACCCTGAAAATGAAGTGCTTCTGAATACAATCAAAAAAACGCGGGAGCAAAGAGAACGCCGTATGACTGCTATTATAGAAAAGCTTCAGGCGCACGGCTTTAATATCACTCGCGAAGAGGTAGAAAAGCTTGCCGGTAGTGATTTTATAGGAAGAGCGCACATAGCTCATGTTATGATGAATAAAGGCTATGTTAAAACAATAAGAGAGGCGTTTGACGAATATATAGGCTTAAACAAGCCTTGCTATGTAGAGAAAAAGGAAATTACTCCTGAAGATGCTATTACTGCAATCAGAACTGCCGGAGGACTTGCTTTTCTGGCGCATTTACATCAAACGAAATTCAGTAATGAACAGTTAGACAGACTTTTAGGAGAACTTAAAGGCTACGGTCTTAACGGAATTGAAGCTTATTACACAGAATATACAAATGAGCATATAAGCGAATTCAGGGCACTCGCCCAAAAGCACGGGCTCTTCTATTCAGGTGGCTCGGACTTTCACGGAAGTATGAAACCAACGGTAAAATTAAAGTCGGGTTATTCCGACCTTAACATTCCATACAGTATTTTAACCACTATTAAGCGTTTAAAATCGAAATTATAGTCAAAAATAGGATTGCAGATAATTGCAATCCTATTTTTTGGTGGTATAAATATGAGTGGTTTTATAAAAGTAAAAGCAAAGGCTTTGCTTCTTGATAATACTTTAAAATTATTCTTTGTTACTCTTTCAGGTTTTGTTTTAAAAGTACTTGCTGTTGCAGGTGTAATTCTTATTACGCATTTTATTTTAGTCAGTGACCTGCTGCAATTTTTAGTTTCACAATACAACAGCTTACTTGTTTATTTTATTTACAGTCTGTTTACCGTAACAGCTTACTTTTTATTATTTCTTTTTATAAGCGGTTTAAAAACCGGGGAAAAAGCCATATATTTTATGCAATCTAAGGGAAGCACGGCAAAATTCAAATATTTATTTATATTTTTAAGACCATCACAAAGCTTCAGAAGTCTTTGCTTATACATCAGAATATTGATATTAAAGGTACTCTGGGGGACATTTTTTTATTTACCACCAATATTCTGTTTAGCTATTACGATTTACTTGTATTTTACAACTACAATTTATACAGTTATATTTTTAACCCTCATTTTTGGCACCGTATTTTTAATATCTATATCGCATTTTTACTACAATTGCATTGCTATGCGCTATTCTTTTGCACCATATTATTTATGTACAGATTTAAAAATATCTGTAAAGGACGCAATTATTAAAAGCACCGAAAGCTCTGATGGATTTATAAAAGACGGTGTGTATATAAAATCATCACTTATGCCCTGGTATTTAAGTTGTCTGTTTGTCATACCTATTTTCTATGTAATTCCATTCTCAAAGCTTACTAAAGCAAAATATGTGACCTTTTGTGATGGTTTGCACGGAGCATTACCACAAAACCTTGAATTAAAAAATATCATTAAAAACGAAGGTTTGATTTAACACGCAAAAATGGCTACGACTTTTGTCGTAGCCATTAAAATTATTGGTCTAAGTTGATATTACCTGTTTTATTTATTTTTCTGATTTCAGCTTCATTCATAATATCAATTTCGCCATCCTGGTTTTGTGCATTCTTTTGATTAAGCTTATTTCTTACAAAGTCATCATGACGAATTGCAGGTTGATTTGTCATAGGCTCAACAAAGAATAATTCATCCTCTTCCTCTTCAGGTAAGAATCTGTATCTGTTTACAATTAACCAGATAACAACAATAATTACCACAAGAGCTATTGCACCAATAGTGACAATTTTACCGATATTATCTTTTAAAGCGTTTGTATCAGCAGCAATTTTATCATCTTCTACACCCTCGAACTGAGCTTCAACAATTACATTGTTAGCAGGCATTTCAAAGGTATATTCTTCAATAAACTTACCGTTTACACTGAGTGAATTTTCAACAAGCTTTTTGCCCTCGTCAGGCTCAACTGTAATAGTAACAATTTCGCCTGCTTTTGCTTTAGTCGGGCTTACAGTAATAACACCGCCTAAATTTGTGCTGACACTTATTGAATATAATGAATCATCAGGAAGAGCATCCCATTTTGCATAGAGAACAGTGTCCTCATCTGCTTTTGATGTTAAAAAATCCCATTTTTCTGTAAGTTCTTCATCTGAATACCAACCATCAAACTTAAAGCCATCTTTTTTTGGTGCTTCCGGTATTTCAACAATGCCATCTTCATTAACACCAACCTCGATTGCTTCTTCGCCATTATTTAACTCAAGCTTAATTTTGAAATCAAATTCATCTGAATTTTCGGTTTCACTTTCTTCTGTTTGAGTATTTACATTCCACACAGGTCTTTCATTGCGTGTGGTTGTAGGCTTACGGGTTGTTGTTGGTTTTTTAGTAGTTGTTTCTTTCTCTGTTGTATCATTTACAGTTGTTTCCTCTTTTTCGGTAGGAACCTCTGTGATAACAAAATCAGAATCATCATCCGGCTCTGCAAATGCAATTAAATTAAAGGAAAGTGCAGAAACAATTACTAAAACAGTCGCAATTAGTACTTTAATTTTTTTTGCTTTCATCAATAATACTCCGTTCAAAATGTAGAATTCATATCCTCTGTTACTTTTTCTTCAACAGTCTTTATGTATGTAGAGTTATTAATTTTTTCCTGAAGCATATTATAATACAAATCTTCATCAATTGGAAGCTCAACTGTTTTGCCAAGCCAGCTTGAAAGAAATGCCGCATTTGAAATTGTAAGACCGTTAATACCCTCTTCACCTGATGCTGTAAGTTCTTCGCCACGAAGAATTGCACCGGCAAATTTGTTCATAACTTCAACATGCTGTTCATTTCTGCCATCTAATTCAGCTTCGTAGGTTTTGCTTTCAATATCAGCAAAACCATCGCCACTTCCTTTTATATTCTCTGACACACTTTGAGACAATTCAGTTATTGTCAACGTCTTATTCTCGCATATTATCTTCGCTTTGTCAAGTGTTATTTCTAATCTGTTAGTACCGGGGTAATCACCTGTAGTTGTAATGAATGTTCCTGTAGCACCATTTTTATATTGAGCATAAATCATAACATCGTCTTCTACCTCGATATCATGCCATTTACCCTCGTGACAAACTGCAGTAATTTTTTCAGGCATACCGCAAATCCATTGCCATAAATCGAGTTGATGAGGGCATTGATTTAAAAGCACACCGCCACCTTCACCGGACCAGGTTGCACGCCATCCGCCTGAATTATAATAGCTTTGGGTTCTGTACCAATCTGTAATTATCCAGGTAACTCTCTTCATTTCACCATATTTACCGCTATGTACAATTTCGTGAGCTTTTCTGTAAAGGCAGTTAGTTCTCTGGTTAAACATAATACCAAATACCTTATCGCTCTTTTTAGCAACCTCGTTCATTTCACGAACCTGCTTTGTGTAAACACCTGCAGGCTTTTCACTCATAACATGAAGCCCTTTATTAAGACCCTCAATAGTCATTGGTGGGTGGAAATAGTGTGGTGTTGCAATTAAAATTGCATCTACCTCGCCTGAATCCATAAGACTTGAAGCATCAGTAAATGTTTTTACATCAGGCAATTGTTCCTTTGCCCACTGGAGTCTGTCTTCTTTAATATCACAAACTGCTGTAATAATAAATTCAGGAAGCTTACCTCCAAGATAATTTCTGATATGGCTTGAACCCATATTACCAACACCGATAATACCTAAACGAACTTTTTCCATAATATATACTCCTTTTAAAAATTTACATTGATTTAAACAAATCCGGTAACTTCATTAAAGCAGACGGAATATTCTTTAAAAGCTTCATAGCGCTTGGTGTAAGTGGTTTATCATTAAGTACATCGCAAAGTGCGTCACACATTTCGTCATTGAATACACCTGAGCTCATTGTAACAAAGCAACGGAGTGGAATCTGGAATGCAGTATTTTTCATCATTTCGCTGTTTATACCGCCACCACCGATTTTTTCAACAACCGCAGTAATGAGTTTTGTTATTTTTTCACCACGAGAAGTGCCCGCAGCATATTCAAGAGTGCAGTTTTTATCAATTGGCAGTGACATATCTCTTTCACTTTCAGGAATTTCGTGCCCTAAGACAGCGGTAAATTCATCGTCGGTAGCAAATGCCACATCACCATCATAATAAACAGGTGCAGTCAAGCTATAATCAGGAACCTCTGCTTCAATTGTTGAAGTCACCATAACCGATTCTGTTAAAAGAATTTCTCTTGATGAAGCGCCAACGAGAATTTTATATTCACCGGTTTCAACATGCCAATCGTGAATATTTACATTATAGAAAGCAAAGCTTCTTTTATTAAGCTCTATTTCGATTTCTTTCTCTTCACCGGCTTTTAAGAATACTTTTTTAAAGCCTTTTAATTCTTTCGGTGCTTTAAAAATTTTACTTTCAGGTGGTGCTACATAAAGCTGAGCAACCTCTGCTCCATCAACAGCACCTGTATTCTTAACCTTAAATGAAACCTTTAATATATCAGTATCATTTATAGATTTACTGCTTAGCTTAATATCAGAATACTCGAAATTTGTGTAAGAAAGACCGTAACCAAACGGAAAGAGAACCTCTTTTTCGTTTTTATCGTAATACCTGTAGCCTATAAAAATACTTTCTCTGTATTCAACTGAAAGAAGTGTGCCGGGGAAGTTGTAGCGTGACGGTGTATCGTCTAAATTAAGCGGATAAGTTTCTGAAAGCTTACCTGATGGATTAACCTTACCTGTAAGCACATCAAATGTAGCACCGCCACCTGCCTGGCCCAGTAAAAGACCATTTAAAACAGCTTTGACATCATAAAGCCACGGCATTGAAACTGCCGAGCCACCAGAAAGAACAACTACAACATTTTTGTTCTTTTTTAGTATTGCATTTATCAAGGCATTGTGAGATGGTGGTAAATCGATATGCTTCCTGTCAAAGCCCTCTGATTCATAAACCTCAGTAAGACCCGCAAATACCACAACAACATCCGCTTTTTCAGAAAGCGCAACTGCTGAATTTATAAGTCTTTCATCAGGAATATCAGTTGTTTTATCATAACCACGGGAATATGCAACTCTGTAACCATTCTTTAAAAATTCATTATAAGCAGAGTCTAATTCAGTAGGATTTATGAGTGAGCTACCTGCACCCTGATACCTTGGTGACTTTGCCATTTCGCCAATAAATGCAATTTTTTCAGATTTATCTAAAGGCAATATATTATCTTCATTTTTAAGGAGCACCATAGATTCACTTGCAATTTTTCTTGCAAGTAAATGGTGTGCTTTCATATCACAATTATAATCAGAGTGTAAATTTTCTGCACCCTTTAAAATCAATTCTAAAATTGAATCCACATTTTTATCGAGTATGTTAATATCTAATTCGCCGGATTCAACAGCTTTAATAATCTTTTTCGGACCTAATCCACCGGAGCTTGGCATTTCGAGATTTTTACCCGCTTTAATGCCATCAACAATTTCGTTTTCTGCACCCCAGTCAGTAACAACAAGACCTTTAAAGCCCCATTCGTTTCTTAAAACATCTGTAAGAAGCCATTTGTTTTCTGCACAATATGTACCGTTTAGTTTATTATAAGCATTCATTACTGTCCAGGGCTGTGACTCCTTAACTGCAATTTCAAATGCAGTTAAATAAATCTCACGAAGTGCTCTTTCGTCAGCAACAGTATTTATAGTCATTCTTCTGCATTCCTGGTTATTTGCCGCAAAATGCTTTAAAGAAGTACCAACACCCTTACTCTGAACACCATTTATAAATGAAGCAGCCATTTTACCTGCTAAAAACGGGTCTTCTGAAAAATACTCAAAATTTCTACCGCAAAGTGGTGAACGCTTCATATTCACACCGGGACCTAAAAGAACAGAAACATTTTCTTTTAAGCACTCTTCACCTAAAGCAACACCCATTTTTGTAATCAATTCAGTATCCCACGAGCTTGCTGTTGCACTTGCAGTCGGGAAACAGGTTGCAGGAGCACTATTTCCTAAAACATCACCTGCTGCAGTTTTTTCCTGATTTTGTTTTCTCAAACCGTGAGGGCCATCAGTAACCATAATTGATGGAAGCCCCAAGCGTTCTACATCTACAAGATGCCAAAAATCCTTACCTGAGCAAAGAGCAGCTTTTTCTTCTAATGTGAGCTTTGAAATTATATCTTTATATTTCATAAAAATCGCCTCGCATTTATGTGAAATTTTTGGGAAAACTATTTTCAAGGTGAAAAAGAAATATCTTAATTGATAGTTTTTCGACCTCATAAAAAACAAAACAGAAGTGGTGACAAAAATGGACGAAAACAAAAAGAATAATCTTTCTAAGGATGAAGAGGTAATTAAAGCGTATCAACCTGAATTCACAAACATAAAAAGTGATGTGAACGGCTCTTACACGGGTATTCCGGAATATGATGAAGTACCTGAGCAGGATGCTGACGACCTTTAACTCTTTTTGAGAAACATCCGCTAACTGATCCGTTGGTAAAACAACGGATTTTTGTTATTTTTATCGTATTTGTGCCCTTGTATTTAAAATTCCGATAACCGAAAAAACAAGTTGTGTAATAATAAGCGGTATAATAGAAAGCCCTGTGCCCCCCGCAACAAACGAGAATGTTGCCGCAAACGCAACGCCCACACCAATTGCACCTATCTGAAGCACTGATGATGCGCGTTTTATTTTGCCTAAGGAAAGAGCCGCCGCAACTGCATAAAGATACGACGCACTTTTACCGTCGTGCATTAAAACAGAATCACCTGCAGTCCGCAATTCTTTAATATAACTGTTTAAAATATCACCTGAAACGGCACTCAAAACCTTTATTCCACTGTTAGGAATTGAAAGATTTTTAGCAACCATATTATCAGTTATATTTGCGTCATCATTTCTTAAAAGAAGTGAAATACTTTCTTTTTCAATTCGTTTAAGATATTTTGCATTTTCTTCGTTTACATCATAGCTCACAATGAACATAGCACCCAATTTACCCTCAATTGCAAGGAACAAAGGATATCTGCCATCGTGTGTATATTTCTCAACAAATGCTCTGTCAGGCACCTCGACATTATGATTTCTGAGCAAATCATAACTTCCTACAAGCACACGCCTGTTCTGAATCCAGGCAGAAAGACCTAATTTATCTTCATAAGCCAATGTGTCAACAGGTGGAAGTAATTCGACTCTGTCCATTACAACTCTTTTGAATAAATTACCCAAAGCACCGCCTGAGGCTACAACCATAGCCGCGGTGTAAAGAATTGCATCATCCACCTTCATAGAATGGAATGTTTTAATACCGAAAACATTACCACCATCTTTGTCAAAAACATCGGTGGAATCTATTGTAATACCGTTTGCAACAGAACACATTCTGTTAGCTTCCCAGCCTGTAATTACGCTACCTCTTTTGCGAAGCCTTGTTGAAAGCTTATTTATTGCCAAATTATCGCAAAGGAACATAAAGCAAGGTGCAGAAATTGCTAAAACGGCACTGAATGAGCTTAAACCGTTAAATGCATTTTTTGAGATAATAGTTGTGATTATACCAACAACTAATGCAGCACCTAATGTTAACGGCACTGTTTTTTTATTAAGCTCGTCTGACGGATAATATTTTTTAGAAAGCTCTAAAAATCTGCCTGGGAAATTGGTCTTCTGAGAAGCCAGAATAATAGGCTCATCAAGTAAAAGTCCCCTGCCGATTTCAAAAGCAGTTTCCTTTCTTTCAATATGAGAAATTGAGTAAAGGTCTTTTTCTGTTACCACTGCGAAATTTTTTCTTAATCTTCTTGCTTCAAGCAAAGAAGCAAGGCAGTTAAACGCAAGTGGTAAAACTGCAACCGCCGAATAAAGTGAAAGCTTATTTTCAAACGGAAGCGAAGCAAAGAAAAACGAAATATTCTGAATCAGAACTGCAATAAGTGCAATCACACAACCACAATTTCTGTTAAATTTAAAGCCCTTGATTGATTGAAGTCCATCGACAAAAATATCTTTGCATACAGAACAAGCGACTATTGTTATTATAAAATTCAGAAGTATTACAGGAAGCTCGTTTTTATGAACGAGTGAATTCGGAGCATAAACTGCACTTGCAACCAGAGAGAGTACAACTAACAAAATGAAACAAGTAAAGCTTACTATTGTATTTACAGCCGCTCTCTTTTCCTGCTTTTTTAACTTCAATTCAACCTTGAATTTATCGTTTACATTTCTGTATTCATCAAGGCCGAATTTAATGCCGTTATCATCTTCTTCAAATTCGACCTCAGGCTCTGTACTTACTACAAATTCTGCCGCCTTTTTGCGTCTTCTTTTAATAAGCTCTCTTTCAACCTCTTCCTCGTCAACAATCTGAACATCGTCATCAGTGTGAAAGCCCTCAAAAGAAAGCTGCATATCATCATCTTCAACAAGCTCTGTTTCATCAGCACTACCGTCAGTAACCGCCAATGAACGAAGCCCTATTGTTTTATCGTTTCTTATTTCTTTTGTGGATTCTTCCCTTTTTTGTTCCTCACGAAGTAAATCTTCAGAAACTAAAATCGGAACAGGCTCTAACTCTCTTGTGCTTTTAAAATTACTTGCTTTTTTAACAAATCCACCCCGTTCATAAGGTTGCTCGCCTGCAGGAATAAATTTATGCTCTGCAGTTTTCTCAAGATTGTGCATTGGCTTATTAAGAAAACGGTCACGATATTTATCGCTCTCAAGTGCCGTAAAAGCTCTTGTAGCACCATCGACACCTGATTTTTCAATTGTGGTAGTTTTAATTTTATGGTCAATTTCTTCGTTATAAGTCGGTCTTGGGTCAACAGCCTCAGACTTATTTATTACAGGTGTTAAAACTTCAGGCTCAAAATCGCTTTCAGAAGTAATACCACTATCCTGTAAAAGCTCATCAATTTCTTCAAAGGTCCATTTTCTTGGACTTCCGTTACCATAAAAATCGTCGTTCAAATCTGTTCACCCACCTTTCTAAGAATCTGCTTAATCTCTCTGACGAGATACTTCATACATTAAAATACCAGCGGCAACTGATGCGTTGAGAGAATTTATTTTACCTTTCATTGGCATAGAGAGAGTAACATCGCATTTTTCTTTAACGAGTCTGCCTACACCGTTGCCCTCTGAGCCTATAACAAGTGCAATTGCACCCTTTAAATTGCTTTTATAGAACGGCTCACCGTCCATATCTGCACAGTAAACCCAGACACCGCGTTTTTTGAGTTCTTCAATAGTTTGCGGAATATTTGTAACCCTTGCAACATGCATAAATTCGACTGCACCGGCAGAAGTTTTAGCAACAGTAAAGCTTAAAGACGCACTTCTGCGTTTAGGAATAATAACACCGTGAGCGCCTGCCGCCTCAGCAGTACGGATAATTGCACCTAAGTTATGAGGGTCTTCAATCTCGTCGCAGATAATAATAAACGGAGCTTCATTTCTTTCTTCTGCAGTAGCAAAAATATCTTCAATTGAAGAATACTCTTTAACTGCACCCATAGCGGCAATACCCTGGTGGTTATTGTGACCGCAAATGAAGTCAAGCTTTTTACTATCAACCTCTTTAATTACAATTCCTGCTTTTTTAGCATCTGCTACGATTTTTGGAATTGAGCCACTTTTTTCACCGCGTGCAACCATTACACTATCAAGTGGCCTGCCACTTTTTATTGCTTCGGCAACTGAATTTCTGCCGAATATAACATCTTTTTCGTTTTCTCTTTCGTTGTTAAGAGAATTGTCATTTTTTATCATATATAAATCCTTGAATTTTATTTATTGTTAGGAATAAGCTTTTCTTTACCGCCCATATATGGTCTTAATGCTACAGGAATATTAACTGTACCGTCCTCATTAAGATTATTTTCAAGGAACGCAATTAACATTCTTGGTGGTGCTACAACTGTATTGTTGAGTGTGTGCGGGAAGTATTTGCCATCTTTACCATTTACACGGATTTTAAGGCGTCTTGCCTGAGCATCTGAAAGATTTGAACAGGAACCAACCTCAAAATATTTCTTCTGACGAGGGCTCCAGGCCTCAACATCAATTGACTTAACCTTTAAATCTGCAAGGTCACCCGAACAGCATTCAAGAGTTCTAACAGGAATGTCAAGTGAACGGAAAAGGTCAACTGTATTTTTCCAGAGATTTTCAAACCATTTCGGACTTTCTTCAGGCTTACAAACAACAACCATTTCTTGCTTTTCAAATTGGTGAATTCTGTAAACGCCGCGTTCCTCAATGCCGTGAGCACCCTTTTCTTTTCTGAAGCAGGGTGAATAGCTTGTAAGTGTCTGAGGAAGCTTCTCTTCAGGCACAATCTGGTCAATGAATTTACCAATCATAGAGTGTTCACTTGTACCAATAAGATAAAGGTCCTCACCCTCGATTTTATACATCATAGCTTCCATCTCAGCAAAGCTCATAACACCTGTAACAACATCACTTCTTATCATAAATGGTGGAATGTAATATGTGAAGCCACGGTCAATCATAAAATCTCTTGCATAAGAAATCACTGCTGAATGAAGTCTTGCAATATCACCTGAAAGGTAATAGAAGCCGTTACCTGCAACACGGGCAGCGCTGTCTAAATCAATACCGTCAAAGCTTTCCATAATTTCTCTGTGATATGGAATTTCAAATTCAGGTACTAACGGCTCGCCGAATTTTTCGAGTTCAACATTTTCGCTGTCATCTTTACCAATCGGCACACTATCATCAATGATATTAGGAATAACCATCATAATATCATTAACCTTTTTAGAGTATTCTGCCTCTTTTGCTTCTAATTCTGCTAATTTCTGAGCATCATCAGAAACTTTCTTTTTCATTTCTTCAGCTTCTTCTTTTTTGCCCTGTGCCATAAGAGCGCCAATCATTTTACTGTTTTTATTTCTTGAAGCTCTTAAAGCATCTGCCTCACCTTTAATAGCTCTGCTTTCTTTATCAAGCTCAATAACCTCATCAACAAGCGGAAGCTTTTTGTCCTGAAATTTTTTCTTTATATTTTCTTTTACAATTTCAGGATTTTCTCTTAAAAATTTAATATCTATCATAAATATACCCCTTATCTTTATATCTGAGAATTATTCATTATCAAAAATTTTAATAAGCTTTTTCAAATCTTCATCATCAAAGAATTCAATTTCGATTGAGCCTTTTTTAGTTGACTTTGTAACCCTTACTTTTCTTTGTAAAACATCACTTAAAGCGAGTTCAACCTCATCATAATAAGGATTTCTCTTTTTTGTCTTTTTACCCGTAGGCTCTGTTTTAATTTGCTTTCTTGCAAGTCTTTCAGTTTCTCTTACAGAAATATCTTCTTTTATAACTAACTTCGCAAGTTCAATTTTTGCTTTGTCATCTTCTAATGTAAGTAATGCTCTTGCGTGACCTGCTGAAAGCTCTTTTTTAGAAACTAAAGAAATTATTTCTTCAGGAAGTGTTAAAAGTCTTAAAGCATTTGCAATTGCAGGACGGGAAGCACCAACAAGATTTGAAATCTCTTCTTGTGTGTAGTCATATCTTTCAGAAAGCTCTTTGTAGCCTAATGCTTCTTCAATCGGGTCTAAATCTTCTCGCTGTAAATTCTCAACTAAAGCAAGCTCTGCTACTTGTGCATCTGTTAATTCTTTAATTACAACAGGAACTTCGGTAAGACCTGCCATTCTTGACGCTCTCCAGCGTCTTTCGCCTGCTACTAACTGATAACTGCCATCCGGCATAGGACGGACTAAAAGCGGTTGAATTATGCCGTGTAATTCAATACTATGAGCAAGCTCTGCCAATGCTTCTTCATCGAAATTTTTTCTCGGTTGATTTTTATTAGGCTCAATTTCAGAAAGCTTTAACTTTACTGCACTTGAAGAACCGAGTTCTTCTGTAGCGTTATCAATAAAAAGCTCGCCTAAGCCTTTACCTAACCCTTTTTTCTTTGCCATATATAATACCTCTTATTTCTGCATCTTCAAAAATTCTTCTGCTAAATTATTATAGCTTTCGGCACCCTTTGAGCCACGGTCATAATAAAGAACAGGCTCACCGAAAGATGGTGCTTCTGAAAGACGGACATTTCTCGGAATAACTGTTGCATAAACTTTTTTAGGGAAGAAGTTTTTAACTTCATCAACAACCTGCTGAGTTAAATTGAGTCTTCCGTCATACATTGTAAGTAAAACACCCTCAAGCTCTAAGTACTCGTTATAAAGTCTTTTAACAGTTCTTACTGTTGCCATAAGCTGTGAAAGACCTTCAAGTGCGTAATATTCACACTGAATAGGAACAATAAATGAATCTGAAGCGTTAAGCGCATTTATAGTAATTAAACCTAAAGATGGTGGACAATCGAAGAAAACGAAATCGTAATTTTCCTGAATTGGTGCTATTGCTTTTTTGAGCAAAGACTCCCTGCCCTCTAAAGTAGCCATTTCAAGCTCTGCACCCGCTAAATTCATATTTGACGGAATAATGTCAACACCCTGATATTTAGTTTTAATTACCGCCTTTTTAGCTTCTTCTGAATTTATTAAAAGCTCATAAGAAGTAGCAGTAAGACCTTTTCGCTGAATGCCGTAGCCACTTGTTGTGTTGCCCTGTGGGTCAATGTCAACAAGTAAAACTCTTTTGCCCATTGCACCGAGTGCGGCAACAAGGTTTACAGCACTTGTAGTCTTACCAACGCCACCCTTCTGATTAACAATTGAAATAATCTTTGCCATTATAATTTTCCTTTCACTCTATATATAAACACATAGATTTCCATAATACTATAATTAAAATATATTATATCATAAGAGTAATGAAAATGGAATAGTAAGAAGCAAAAAATTCGATGTTTTTTTACAAAACATCGAATTTTTCAAACACATAAAAGTGACAATTTCTAATTCTTTTAATTTTTTGGCATTATGCCATCCTCTGTACCTATTACTTCTAAATCACTAGGAAGTTGATCTCTTATATAATTTTCCGGTGTAAGAGTATTATTTTTTGTAATAATACCTACCGCAACTACTTTATCATCAACTCTCAATTTACCAAATTCGTGATTTTCAGCTTTATCCCAAATGTCATATTTTATTTTATAAATATATGGACCGATTTCGATTTCCATAAGATTGTGAGCACCACTTTCTATATGTATTGATGGTGCACTACCGCTGACACCTACAGTTGCGTCACTTATTCTGTCAATTTTGCCCTCTATCACTACTTGAGCCGGTAAATATTCTTCTGTGAATTCGATATATTTATCATTCAGAATATATTCGTGATAAAGTGATGCAAATTCTTTCTTTGTAAATTCTTCTCCGTTATTGGCAGTTATAGTTGCTGTTGGGTTTTCTGTTATAATAAAGAATGCAGGATAACCCACTATAATCCCAACAATGATAAGCAAAACTAAAATTTTTTTAATTTTCTTTCTAGGATTTTTCGCACCACAAGATTGACATTTTTTCGCACTTTTTGCCATTGGCGCTCCACAAGTCTTGCAATTCATCATTTTTTTGTTTTTAATTATCTGCTGTGTTTCAACTGTTTGGCTTGTTTGATTTGTCTCCATTTCTTTTACCTCCAAAATAAAAATTTTTGCAACAAATAATTTCAATTGCATTTTGTCGCAACAGTATTCTAATACTATATACATAGTAACACTATAAAGCGTAATTGTCAAGATGTAGTTACTATTATAAAATAAATATGGTGATGTAAATGGAAGAATTGCGAAGTGTTGTAAATATTAACTCTTATGGCAAAATTTCAATTCATTTAAAGGAACAAATCGAGAAAAATGGTATTACCCGTTATCGTCTTGCAAAACTTGCTGATACACGATTTGAAGTAATAGAAAAATGGTGTTCGGGTACTATCGAGCGACTGGACACAGATGTTCTCGCACGCTTTTGCTATATTTTGAATTGTGATGTGAGTGATATAATTAAGTTCGATAAATAAGTCAACTACTCTTGAATTGTTATAATTCGAGAGTAGTATTTGTTTGCAATAATCTGTAATTTTAAGCATTTTAACAACTTGTTCTTGACAAAACAAAACTTGATATGTATAATAACTTTTGCAATTAAATATTGTGCTGCTATGGCTCAGTCGGTAGAGCGCATCCTTGGTAAGGATGAGGTCACCGGTTCGATTCCGGTTAGTAGCTCCACAACAAAAATCCGTTCACGAAAGTGAGCGGATTTTTGTTGTGGATTATTCATCTTATACTCCTTCAATTTTATATAATATAAAGACTATGCCTTCTACTTGCTCAATCCGTATTTTTATGCTAAAATAGTAATAAATTAAGTGGGAGATGGCAATATGCTTAATATCAAACAAAACGACGAGCAAATAATTTTAAAAGGCAACAAATTCCGTAACATACTCTGCATTATTATGGCATCTTGTATGTCTATTGCTGGCATTTTTGTTATTGCTGGTTTACTGCCTTTAAAAAATGATCACACAGCGGAAGATATTTTCGTTTTAGTTTTTGTGACAATATGGGAAGTATTATCAATCTTCGCAGTTTTTAAATGGATAAACGAATACAGCAAATATATCACTATAACAGATAAAACTATTTCTTGTTTTTCCTTATTCAAAAAAGAAGCAGTACAATGGTGTGATGTTAAGGATTGGGGATTATCTTATTACAGTAATGGTACTCCAGGTAGTAATATCTATCATTTATATTTTTCAAAAAGTGTTTTTGAAGAAAAAAACGAATGCAAGAAAAAACTTAAAGGTAAACACCTGAAATTTGATGTGTATGAAACCGATTACGAAAAAGTTGTAAATGAAATCATCGCTTTTTGTGAGAAGCAAACTTCAGTAACTCCGTTTATCGGTAAAAATAAATTTCACATAATATAAAACCAATAAAAAAGGTCACTCTGTTAGTGAAGAGTGACCTTTTTTATTTATAAATCATTCAAGCACTGTTGTTCTGAGTGCCGCCTCTTTATTTTCTTTAGATGTTTTTCTCAATATACCAAAAACACCTAACAATGCAAAGACTACGCCCATTATTAAATCGCCGACAAATGCGGTTGTAAACTCTGGGTCTTCAAAAATATAAATGTGGTAATATATAGCATCTAACAAAGGCCAACCGCCATCAATCATTATTTGCATAATACCACCTGCAAATTGACCTACTAATACACCTAAAAGTGTGAGCACCAAAGTAATTGGCATTTTTGCTTTACAAGGCTTACCACCCATTTTTTCATAACCTTTTACAGCCAAAACTCCTATAAGGGCACCAACTATTGCAGCCACATAGCCTATGTAATAAACAATCGCCCAGACAATAGTACCAAGAAGCGCACCTAAAACAGCACCTAAAATACCTTTACCTAAATTCTTTTCTTCTGTTTCATATCTTGCTTGTTCAACATCTGCTCTTTCCATTACAGCACCTGAACAACCACCGTGAATTCTGTGAGCAACGCCGTTGATAAGAACAATTCTGCTTTCGTCTGTACTTTCAATAGTGTTACCGCAAGCAGTACAGAAGCCGTCACCAATAATTCCGTTTTCTCTCAAGAAATTCGGGAAGAAATCAAGAAATGCTCTGATTCTCTTCATTGTGCCAACTGTGTCAGCAATGTCAATTGAAATACCCTCACGCATTATGTTAAACTGAGCAACTCTGTATTCTTTATTTGCCTCCTTGCTCTGAAGAAATGCTGTGATTTTCCCTGCACATTCATCTGTCACTGCACCTGAAAAAGAAATATTTTTAATGCCATAGCCCTCTTTGAGTGTTACCATATACCCACCAATAACACCATAAGCTACGCCATTTGAAATTTTCATTCCCTTTTCACTTGCGTAATCCTTTAATCCTTTTGCTGCCATTTTTACATCTCCTTATTCTAATATATTAAACTAATATATCATATTTTACGACAATTTTCAACATTTTTCTGGCATTTTATGAAAATCATTGACCAATTTTGAATTTAACAGTATAATATTAGCAGACTATTCATTCACTTTTTGAGGGGGTTAAGCTATGAATTTAGAAAAAGCTAAAAGAAAGCTTTACAACATCATTGGTAAAGCAATTAACAGCATTGCACAAAATGAAGCAGGTAACACAAGCGATATTCCAAAAACTATTACTGACGGTGCGCCTGAGCTTATATGTAAAGCAGGAATTGAAGGCTCTGTGCTTTTAAGAAATGATGATGTTTTACCATTCAGAAAAACAGATAAAATTTCTGTTTTCGGCAGATGTCAGTATGACTGGTTTTATGTTGGTTACGGTTCAGGTGGCGATGTAATAAAGCCCTACACTGTAAGCTTAATTGAGGGGCTTGAGAATTTACAGGCAAATTTAAACGAGCCACTTAAAGAAAAATATAAAGCGTGGTGCGAAAAAAATCCGCCCGACCACGGCTTCTGGGGACACTGGCCACATTACTATAACGAAATGCCGATTACAGAAGCTGAAATCAAAAATTTCAGTAATGACTCAGAATGTGCAGTTGTTATAATTGGTCGTTCTGCAGGCGAAGACAGAGAAAATTATTTAAAAGAAGGTAGCTTTTTACTTACTGAGGATGAAAAAAATCTTATAAATAATGTAACAAAATATTTTAAAAAGACTGCTATTTTACTTAACACAGGTAATGTAATAAGCCTTTATGACATCAATTTAATTGACAGCGACCTGGCAATTCTTATGTGTTGGCAGGGCGGTATGGAAAGCGGTAATTCTGTTGCAAAAATGCTTTTGGGAGAAAAGTCACCAAGCGGTAAATTGACTGACACTATTGCTTACAATTACGAAGACTACCCTTGCAGTGAAAATTTCGGCTACAAGGAATACACAAATTATGTTGAGGATATTTTTGTTGGCTACCGCTACTTTGAAACATTCCACAAAGAAAAGGTTTTATATCCTTTCGGCTTTGGTCTTACCTACACCACATTCACACAAGAATTTTTAAATGCTGAATTAAATAACGATGAAGTAACATTGCAGGTTAAGGTTACCAACACAGGCAATTTTAAATGTAAGGATATTGTCGAAGTTTATGTTTCGGCTCCACAGGGCAAACTCGGAAAACCCGAAAAGGTTTTAGTCGGATTCAACAAATCAAAAGAATTATCGCCAAACGAAGCCGAAACACTCACTTTAAAATTCCCTCTTTACTATTGTGCCTCTTATGATGATAGTGGTAAAACAGGTAACAAATCCTGCTATGTATTAGAAAGTGGTGCTTACTCTCTTTTCATAGGCGACAATGTAAGAGATAGTAAAAAAGCCTGGGAATTTACAATTGACGAATTAAAAATTGTCGATAAATTAAGCGAGGTTTGTGCTCCTAAAAATAAATTTCAGAGAATGCTTGCTGTCACAAACGAAAACGGTGAGCTCGCAGAAGATTTTGAAAATGTGCCACTCGCAACAACAAATTTGAGAAAAATCATTTTAGAAAATCTTCCGCAAAAGGTTGAATACACAGGCGACAAGGGAATAAAATTAACTGATGTTAAATCCGGTAAAAACACCCTCGATGAATTTGTTGCTCAGCTTAACCCTACTGAATTAGAAGCAATTTCGCGTGGGCACTATGTGATGGATAGCCCATTAGGCAACAAGGGTAATGCAGGTGCTTTCGGTGGTGTTACACAAAGCCTCAGAGCTAAAAAAGTTCCACCTGTTATTACAACAGATGGCCCCTCAGGTATTAGAATTCGTTCTTGCTGTTCACTTCTCCCTAACGGCACAGCCTTAGCTTGTAGCTGGAACACTGAATTAGTTGAAGAGTTATACACCTTAATCGGTAACGAAATGAAAGAAAAAGGCTCTGATGTACTTTTAGCCCCCGGTATGAACATTCACAGAAGTATGCTTTGTGGCAGAAACTTTGAGTATTTTTCAGAAGACCCGATTATAAGCGGTAAAATTGCAGGTGCAGTTGTAAAAGGCGTTCAGAGTGCGGGCGTTTCGGCTTGTCCTAAGCATTTTGCCTGTAACAATCAGGAAACAAACAGAACCTATAACGATTCCCGAGTTTCAGAAAGAGCATTAAGAGAAATTTATTTAAAAGGCTTTGAAATTTGTGTTAAAGATGCGAAACCACTTAATATTATGACTTCTTATAATAAAATAAATGGTGTGTGGGGTCATTACCAATATGAACTTTGCACTATGATTTTAAGAAATGAATGGGGTTATAATGGTAACATTATGACTGACTGGTGGATGCGAAGTGCAAACAGCCACGAATTCCCACAATTAAGAGATAACGCTTACAGAGTCCGTGCAGGTGTTGATGTTTTAATGCCGGGTGGTAAACGCTCAGGCAGAAAAAAGCCTGACGGCACACTTCTTGAAACCTATAAAAAAGAAAACGGAATTACATTAGGCGAAATGCAGAGAACTGCAAAAAATGTCTTAAATTTATGTCTGGAATTAAACAAATAACAAAAAACCGATAACCTTTGGGTTATCGGTTTTTTGTTATTTATATCGTTTAATTGTAATTTATACCAACCATTAAAAGCATCATAAGTACCGAGAAAATAAATTCACCTACGAACAACTTCCAACTCCATTTAAGCCATTTTCCGTAAGAAACGCCAACTAAGCCAATTGCAATAATCATAATACCACTTGTCGGATACAAAAGATTTGTAAAGCCGTCTGCAAGACAAAATGTTGTTACTATTGATTGTCGGGTTATTCCGACTAAATCAGAAAGTGGTGCAATAAGTGGCATAATTAAAAACGCCTTTGCGGTACCGCTACCAATGAAAAACTCTAAAAATGCAATAAGTACGAACAACAAAACTATTGCAACATAGGGTGAAAGACCTTGTAAAAGGTTATAAACATTAAAAAGAATTGTGTGCATAATTTTTGCTTCTGCCAAAATGTAAGAAATAGCAATAACAAAAATAACAACAGGAATTACCGGTGCAATTGTTTTAGCACCCTGCAAAAAGCTTTTAAATAATGATTTCCCTTTTAAGCCGGTGAAATACCCGGCAAGAACTCCACCTACTGTAAAAAGAATTGCCATTGCAGGAAGTGAAAGTCCGCCACCTAAATCTAATGCAAAGTCAATTATAATTGCAAGAATATCTATCGCCATACAAATCAAAAATGCTTTTGCACCTTTTTTTGTATCTGTATTATTCAAAATCAAATCAATATCTTCAATTTTATATTTTTCTCTTAATGCCTTGTCAGATTCATAAACCAACGATTTTTTAGGATTTTTCTCGATTTTTTTCGCATATAAGAAAAGAAATGCAAAAAGAATTAAGTAAACACCTAAAAATACAACGAATCTTAAAGAAAGTCCTGAAAAGACCTCTAACCCCGCTAATTTCTGAACAGTTGCCACATTAAACGGGTTAAAGGTTGCGGCAGTAAATCCCCAGGCGATTGAAACAAGGCTAAGGCCTAAACCGACTAATGAATCCCACCCTAACGCCAATGACACGGCAACAGCAATTGGTACGAGTGTTACAGATTCTTCTAAAACACCTGCAACAGAGCTTAACGCCATACCACAGAAAATTATAACTGCCATTAAGCTATATTTTCTCTTACTGAATTTTTTAATGAGCGTTGCCATCATAAATTTCATAACGCCACATTTGTCGAGAATTAAAAATGCACCGCCTATTAAAATAACCATTACAATTATTAAAATACCTGTGCCTGCGTAGCTACTCGTAAAGCAAAGAACCGGCGCTAAAAAAATTTTCCAGACAGGCATTTTATAATCATTTAATTCTTTATAAGTACCATTTACAATTTGCTCGTAGCCGTCTTTTTCAATGACCTGATATTCACCCCTTGGCAACACCTGCGTAAGAACACCAACAAATGCCATAATTATCACAAGTGCGGAAATAATAGCAATAACCGTCTTTTTATCAAGCGAAATACCGAGCCCTTTATTCTCAGTATTATTTACTTTTTCATTACTCATTTTATTTTAAATTCCTTTCAGGATGTGTTAAAAATTCTTGAACATTTATAACAAGCCTGAACAGTATATCATAAAAGCTGATATTTGCCAATATGCAATAGTTTTAATTTATATTACAATTGACAAATGCTTTTTGGATATTTATAATATCAATGTATTACTAATATTCAGTGAGGTAATTATGAGAGTAAAAAAGAAAAAGCACGGCGCTGAAAGAATGGCGGCTTGTGGTGACATTGTAATAAATGATTTAACTGTTGCCGAAAAAAATCCTAAAAATCTTTTTGATGATGACAAAGAGGTCAGAATTGAAATTGGGTGCGGTAAGGGTGACTTTATTGTCGGTACTGCAGAAAAAAATCCCCAGGTAAACTTCCTTGCAATTGAAAAGGTTCACGATGTACTCGTTATGGCGGCAGAAAAAATCAAGGCCTCAGGGCTTACAAATGTCAGGGTTTGCTGTTGTGACGCCAAGGATTTAACAGAGCTTTTTGACGCAAAATCAATTGACAGAATTTATCTTAATTTTTCTGACCCGTGGCCAAAATCAAGACACGAAAAAAGAAGATTAACACACCGTAATTTTCTTGAAATTTATAAAACAATTTTAAAAGATGATGGCGAAATCCACTTTAAAACAGATAACCGTGGGCTTTTCGATTTTTCTTTGGAAGAATTTAAAGAGTGCAGCTGGGAATTAGATAAATTAACCTTTGATTTACATAATTCTGAATATATGGAAAACAATGTTATGACAGAATATGAAAGAAGATTTTCGGGTTTAGGTTTTCCAATCAACAGAGTTGAAGCGAAAAAGCCTTTATAATCAAATTCCGTTATATATAGCAAAAAACCGAGATGTTTCTACATCTCGGTTTTTGTTATATATCCGTTTTTATAATCCGGCTTTGTCACAATTTCTTAAATGCTCACTATAAGTTTTGGCATAATAAGTATTACCCTCTTTATCGTGACAGAAATAATAATAGTCAGTTTCTTCGGGATAAAGCGCCGCATTTATCGCAAACATACCGGGGTTACAAACAGGACCCTGAGGAAGTGAAAAACAATCATAAGTGTTATAAATTTCTTTATAGCCTTCTATATTTTCCTCACCGACAAATGATGCTATATCTTCTGTAACATAAAAGTAGGTTGAGTCCATCTCAAGTCGCATATTATCTTCTAATCTGTTATAAATAATTCCTGCAATAGTTGCCGCATCACTTTGGAAAGCACCCTCAGCCTGAATTATAGATGCAATTATCATAATTTCATCCATTGTGTAGCCGAGTTCATTTGCTCTCGCTCTCATATCATCTGTAATTTTAACATCGGCATTACTTAAAAATCGTGAAATTACACTTTCGGGTGCTTCATCTAAAAAGAAGTCGTAGGTATCCGGAAAAAGATACCCCTCCAGCTTAAAGCAACGGCTTTCATCAGCAGGAATATCACTATAAATTTTGTAATCTGTAAAAGCGTAATTCTGAGCAGTATTCATTAAAGCATCGTAGGAAGCAACTCCGTTTTGCTCAAGTAATTCAAAGCATTCAGTCAGTGTTATGCCCTCAATAAATGTAATTTTTGTAGTTGCAAGTGTAATTGGTTCAGTAGTTGTTTCTTCTTCAAAAAGACCTTTTTTGTCTGCAACCAACACACCACAAGCTAAAACAGCAATTACCAGAATTGCAATTATTATAATTTTTAAATTCTTAATCTTTCTCATAAACTTATTATAACCCATATTTAGTCTTACATTTTAAAACGGGGATTGATTTTACTCAATCCCCGTTAAATTTTATTCCTCAATTTCTGATGAAATTGAATCTGTCAATGACTTAATGCTATCGGCACTCTTTGAAAGCAATTGCATACTATCATTAAAGAGAACGATTTGTTCAAATAATCCATCAGCATCAGTTTTACCGTTAACACAGTCGGTGTCAACCTTTTTCATCTTTTCAACCAAGTCAGAACCAATTTGTTGCATTCTCTGAATAGCAAATGTCTGCTCATCAATAGCCTGCTCAACCTGGTCAATCTGGTCTTTAAGATTTGTGAAGCTGTCACTCAAGATGCCAAGCTGTTTTTGTGATTCATTAACAGCAGTAACACCGATTTTTGATTGTTCTTTAGTGGAAACCATCATTTCATCGAGCTCTGTAATAACCGCATCAATAGCATTTGAGCATTCTTTACTTTGTGCCGCAAGAGTTCTTACTTCACCGGCAACAACCGCAAAGCCGGCACCCGCTTTACCTGAACGAGCAGCCTCAACTGCAGCGTTGAGTGAAAGAATGTTAGTCTGACGAGCGATATTGTCAATCTCGTTAGAGAATGTTTTAATTCTTTCCATAGCTGACTGAAGATTATTAATAAGCTCATCAAGATGAACCATACTGTTATCAACAGATGAAAGGTGTGTAGCGGTAGCTTCAATGTTATCGTGGTTAGTAACAACCATTGTATTAACGCTTGAAACAACGCCTGAAATTTTGTCAGAGGATGTTACACATTGTGCAATATCTGAGAAGAGAGTGTGAACTGCATCGGTAGTTTCTGCAACTGTGTAGCCGATGTCAGTATTTGTTGTCTGAAGATTGTCACCTGCTTGTTGGATTGATTCACCGGCAGCAGTAAGACTGATAATTTCGTGATATGTATCTGAAACATTAGAAGAAAGCTGTGTGTGAATGTTCGCAAGCTCTTCAATAAGCTTTGCACTTTCTTCTGCTTCTTTCTGAGCGCGCTCAATATGAGTTTTACCTCTATTAACCATCATATAGCAAACGAGCATTGCTGCGTTAATGCAGATCCAGCACATTGGAATATCTTTAGGGTTAAAACCGAACATTTCAGGTCTTAATGTGTAAACACCTAACAAGAAAGCATTCAAAAGACCCATCTGAATGAATACATAAGATGGTCTGAAATAAATACCTGTCATAACAGCACTTACAGCATATAAAATAAAGTCATCTGTAAGGCTTGTTCCGAAGAATGAAATACCAAAAATCAATATTAATTGTGCAGATGTAATCAACGCGCCACGAGCATAAATTTTAACCTTAAGCTTCTTAAGCACAAAGAATGCCACAACAACTGCCACAACCGCTGCTACTATAACAATAGCTTGTGAAACCAAGCCGCCAACACCTTTGTTGATTGCATAGTACATAGCAATTATAGCAATAATTACCATATTTTTTATAAGAAGACTTTCTTCTTGTTGCTCACGGGTTTGCTTGGATTTATCTCTTTTCCTGAGCAAGTTAATCTTTTTAAGATTGTCACCATTAACTTTTTTCAAGTCTGATTTTTCGCGACCTTTACCAGGTGAACCAGGCTTTTTTATGGAGATTTTTTTCATAGACACACCTCAACAAATTAAACACTAAGATATATGATTAAGTATATTGGGGGACAATATACCTATTTCAATATACATTTTACCAAAAATTCAACAAGTTGTCTATATTAATTTTATAAAAACTCAAATTTTATACATTTCATTTGAATTTTTGCACAATATTTAGCAAATATAACCAACTTATTTAGTTTAATTTGCTGTAAAAGAAATAAAACAGAATGAATTGAGCTGTATAAATACAAAAAAGCGAAAACGACGAAAAGTTGGGAGTTCTTTTCGTCGCTTCGCTTAGTTTTTGGGGGAGAATTATAATGAAATAAAAAGGAGATTTCGAAATACTTTCGTATTTCTTGCTATAAATATATCACAACATTTTCCATTTGTAAAGTGTTTTTTGTGATTTTTTCGATATTTTTTTAAAAAATGTCGATTTTTCCAATAAAAACAAGCATTTTTGTTGTTTTTCACTCATTTTCAGGCG
Source organism: Oscillospiraceae bacterium (assembly GCA_015065785.1). Taxonomy (GTDB): domain Bacteria; phylum Bacillota; class Clostridia; order Oscillospirales; family Acutalibacteraceae; genus DTU089. The sequence continues at coordinate 33,426 of SVPR01000019.1, forward strand.
TTTTTGTAGCACTTTGTTTAAAGAGTTAGTCATTTTACACCAAATTTTCACAATATGTAAAAAATTTATGACACAATCATCAAAAAATCAAAACATTAAAACACTTGCAAAATTATTGATTATGTGGTAATATACATTAGCATTTCAGTTGCGAACAATTTTGTTCGCACACATTATCCGGGTGTGGCGCAGTTGGTAGCGCGCTTGACTGGGGGTCAAGAGGTCGTGAGTTCAAGTCTCGTCACTCGGACCAAAAAGTACAGATAATCATTTGATTGTCTGTGCTTTTTTATTTTGCCCTGAATTTGTACATAGAGACTTGAACTCCCTCGCCGAAGGCGAACACAATCGGGCAATTTGCACAGCAAATTTGTGGGCAGAGCCCACAAGTCTCGTCACTCGGACCATAGTGAGTATTCATAACACAAGTGAATACTCACTTTTCTTTTTTTACATTTCCTCTAAGTTTAAATTGTTATGTATCGAGCAGGTTTTAGCCTGCTCTTTTTTGTTATGCCGTGAGATATTCTACGGCTACGCCTTGTCTTGCTTCAAGGACTATATTTTCCTCTTTAACAGGATTTTCAATAACCCCTATAAAGCGATAATGAATTATGATTTTTTGTGTTTTGTTCTTACCCTTACCTTCAATAGAATGAACTTCAATTTTTTCAATCAGCTCTTTTAAGAGTGCTGGTGTCAGTGTTGCCATCTGCATAAACTTACGAATTGCCATTGTGAATTGCTCTTTGCTTGTACGAAGATTTTCGATTTCTGAAAGTTCTTCTTCATATTTCTTGATTTTAACTTTTAGTTCATCACGCTCAGTTTCATACTTCTGTGAGAGTTGCATAAAACTTTCTTCTTTAACAATTCCATTAATGTGCTTTTCAAAGAGTTTTTCATACATTATGGCAACCTCTTTGGTTCTTGCTGTTGCTTTATCAATACTACTTTCAAGAAACTTACGTTGTTCCATAATAATTTTGTTTGTCTTCACTTCAAGAATCTCTGCAAAAGCTTCTTCATCTTCTACAAGAAAACTCGCAAGATTTCTCAACTCAAGCATCACTATATGCTCCAAAGAATCTGCCCTGACATAATGCGTCCCCTCACAAGTCCCTCTGCGACCTTTATAATTAGAACACATAAAATACTTGATGTCAGTATTAGGATGATTAACATTGAACCACAATGGGCTTCCACAATCTGCACAGTATAACAATCCACAAAACATATTCTTTTCTGCGTATTTGGGATTAGGTGCTCTACGTTTTGCCTTAGCATTCATCTTCTGGACAGTTTCAAAAGTATCTCTTTCAATTATCGGCTCGTGAACATTCTTAAAAATCTTCCAATTTTCTTCTGGGTTAAGAAGTCTTTTCTTGTTTTTGAAGTTCTTTGAATAAGTTTTAAAATTAATGACATCACCACAGTATTCTTGCTGTGCAAGAATTTTCTGTATAGTTGATTTACACCATTTGTAGGGGTCAGGCTGAGTTTTCTTACCGCCTTTGTTAAGACCTTTACTCTGCCAATATGCCATTGGAACCAGCACTTTCTTTTCCTGTAAAATACGGGCTATAGTTTCGTTACCTTTACCTTCAATACACATCATAAAAATACTTTTGACAACTTCTGCAGCTTCAGGGTCAACAACCCATTTCTTTTTGTTTTGCGGATCTTTCATATACCCGTAAGGCGGTTGAGATAACGGTTCACCAAGATTACCTCTTATACGGTGTGAACAACGGACTTTTCTTGAAATATCCCTTGCATACATTTCGTTCATAATATTTTTGAATGGTGCAATTTCATTATCACCGTCATTACTGTCAACCATATCATTGACTGCTATAAATCTGATATTATGTTCAGGAAAAAAGTTATCTGTATAGTGACCAACCGAAACATAGTCACGACCAAGTCTTGATAAATCCTTTACCATTACTGTTGTAACATAACCCATTTCAATATCTTCAAGCATTGCCTGAAAACCTGGACGGTTAAAATTAGTTCCCGTATAACCATCATCAACATAGCACTTTGTGTTGGTGAATTTTAACTCTTTTGCTTTTTGTAAAAGTAATTTTTTCTGATTACCTATTGAGTTGCTTTCACTTTCAGTACCATCGTCACGGGACAGGCGACAATAGATAGCTGTTATACCTAAATTATCTGACTGCATTTATCCTCCCTTCTCCGGCAGTCGAATTTACATATTCTGTATTAAGTGTATTTATATCATTGGTATTTGTCAAATGTGCAAAATCACTTCCGATAAAAGCTGATACTTTTTCTTTCATAGTTTTGTTTTCTGTTTCACTGAAACAAGTTATAACTTTATAATGGACACCATTAATTAAATATTCATTAGCATTATCAACTTTCCATGGATTAAATTCTGCCCGTGTGTTATCCATTATTCTATGAAAAGTTAATTTAAAATACTCCCAAATGGAGATTATTTTTTCTGTCATTATCATTCCTCCTTATTTAAGTTTTTGTTTTTATTTCTATCGGGGTGTTAGGGGGTACAAAACCCTTAACAAGCGAATTTGTGTATATACAAATCCAATTCTCGTTGAGACTGTTGCCACAGCATAAAAGTCGCAACAAGCAAATGTGAGTACTCAAATTCAGTGCTTGTTAAGACTGATGCCACTACTTTTACCGTTCCCACTGTCTTTGTTTTTGAAGAAACACAGCATATCTCGCAAGAGCTTTTTCTGTTATTTCTTCCATCTTTTTAGGTGGCATATCTTTCTTGAAATACTTCTTAAAAGTTACAACAGGAATCTTTACATACTCCTTTTGATTAGCTTTTTGTTCTTGCATAATTTCAAAGATAGCATCCATACTAAGTTTCTTTTCATCACTTAACTTATGCATACGCTGAGCTTGTGAAAGCGACGGAGTACAATCTTCACTGTCAATAGTTTCAATTAAATTGCACTGTTCTTCTTCCGTTAAATATGAAAGTTCAACTGCAGGTGTAAAAGAAATTCTGCCTTCATCCACCATATCAAGAAGAATCGGTTGCAAATTATTAAGACGGATATATCTCTGAATTTGCATTCTTGAATCGGGCATTGTTTCTGCCAACTTTTCATCACTACGGAACTTCGTCCCAACTTGTGACGAAGTTAAATCAGTCCTTGCTCCTTGTTTTTTAATTGCATCGTGTTTCATTTTATATGCACGAGCTTTTTCACTCGGTAAGATTTTTTCTCGGCTGAGGTTACAATCAACAAAATTAATTATCGCTTCTTCTTTTGAAAATTCTCTTACATAAACTGGAACAACTTGGAGATTTAATTCATTTGCAATTTGCCATCGTCTGTGACCAGAGATTATTTTATAACCGTTATCAGACTTATTAACAATGAGTGGTGTGATAATTCCGAACTCCATAATGCTGTCACGAAGCTCATCGTATTCACTTTCATCAACACTCTGAAACGGATTATTTTCAAACGGATGCAACAGTTTAGGATTAAGATATTCTGTTTTTTCATTTGTCATTAATTTAATTTCACTTTCGTTATAAAATTTAATTTAATATTTGAATAGTTGTTTCACATTTTTGCTATAACATAATTTCACTTCCTTTACTTGAAATTTTTGCAATAAAAATCCTCATACTTAAACTGCAAGTATGAGGACATGTTTCTTTTCTCAATTAAATTGAAAATACACAATATTTGATTTTTATATTACCTTGCACCGCGGTCAAGATTTCTGCTTGTTTTCCATTTTGCCATTGGATGATTTGACACACGCTCTAATATATCTTTTTCATCGAAAAGCAATTCAGGTCGATAATACCCTCTTTTGAATTTCCTTAAAAACTCAAGTTCTTTTTCGTTTATGTTTAAATTATCCTTAAGGAATTTTTGTACAGTTGATTTCGCTGTGTCTAATGTAAACACATCAAAGATGCGTATTACTGGTTTTAAATCAGTAGTAATTTTATGTGGTGTTATCGTATCTATAGCAGAAAAATCAAGTTTCAACGGTGGCGTTTCTGTTGCTATTGCAAGATAGAAAATAACACATTTTCTGTAGTTTTCCAATTCACTATCGTCAAATAAACCATAACGAATCATATAATTCATATCATATAAATCTCTTGCAGCTGCCCTAGTCATAAGCGCAACGGTTTTTGAAGCATAAATTTCAACAGGTGCTACTGTATTCACCTCAAAATCGCCTTCAAGCATATCTGATTGAAGTTTTATTCTCTGTGTAGGCAGAACATGAGAACGAAGTGAATAGTTTATTTCTATTTTCAAATTATCCTTTACTTCTCCGGCGTTAATATATTCATAAACAAAAGAATCCAGACTGTGAGGAGCTTTTGATTTCGGACTCAGCGTATATCCTTCTGCTACCATAAATTTACTAATCTTTTCTGTAATCTGCTTTCGAGTGGTAAGCATTTCTTCACGAGAGGTGTTTTGACAAAAATCCAAATCAATATCAACAGATAATCTCGGTAGATTGAAAAATAAAAGATTTATTGCCGTACCACCTTTTAGAGCCATGTTTTCTCTCAAAATAGGAACTTCATCAAAGAATTTTAAAACATCTCTTAAACGGTAAACCTTTTCCAAAGTATCTCGTGGAACACCAAATTCTTTTGCTTTTGCAGCAAGCCAAGCCTTCTCATATTTCGGCATCTTCATCACCTCCACCTACTGTATTTCTCCACAAATTATGTGGTATGGTTAAATGCCAATTATTATTAAAATCCATATTATCTTTACTTATTCCTTTCATTAAATATCTGGAACTATTCCCCGATTTTGTCTTACATATTTTTAGAAAAGTATCACTTATATCAAACTCATATTTAAAATGTTCCATTATAAATCCAGTTTTTTGATATAGAAAGCATTTGTTATATTCTTCGAGATAAGTAAGCATTTTTTTTTCGTTTAAAAATGGTATAGCTGATATGCATTGTATCAATTCTTCAAAGCCCGTATTCTTTTCAAAATCGTTTATACAATCAAGAACAGTTCGCTCTATATCTGTTACACATTCACCTGTAGGATAATTTACTATTCCACAACTTACAGCTGGTTGCAAACGAGTATAATGAAAACCATTGAAATCAAAGTCATTGAATTTACTTTCAGACGTTACTGTCATATTATATGAAACCTGGTTTGCATAACCGTAAAATTCAAATGCAGAGTGATGTGAAACAACTGCCGTTTCAGTAACTTTAGTAGCAATTACAAACTTATTAGGTACAGGCTCTCTATCAAGAAGATTCACAGCCGCATACAAACCCTTTTTTATCTTTACTACATATCCTTTTTTGGTGTATTGCTGCAATAATGATTTTGCAGTTGCTTCCAACCCTACAACATCTACAGCCTCTTCAAAACTAAAACATCCAAGTTTCAGAAAATCTTCATAGTATTTCACATTATCACTCCTTTCCAGTTTGTTTATATTATATTGTTATTATATTGAATTGTCAATACTTTCAAGTCAAATATAAACAAATCACATTTTTTAAAGAGGCTTGCTTACATCATCCACAAAACCTAATCGCCGTTTCACCCGAAATAGTTCCTGCCACGGAATCTCACCGCAACGTCGCCTCGCTCATATCATCGCAAAGTCATATCACTTTCGGACGGTCATTCAATTGTAAAAGTACACGAGAAAAAATATCCCCTCAATGGGTAAGCGTTTAGAAAGCCCTTTTTAGGAGTATTTTTTGAAAAATTCACAATTTGTTTACAAATTAAAACAAAAAAAGCCGTCACATAGATAGCACAAATAGCGGGAAGACATTTCTTCTTCTCGCACAGTTTGTACTGAAACTATGTAACGGCTTAAACTTTAAGCTCCAATCGTCCGTATATTTACCGACCTAGTACTCGGACAGATACTCTGGAGGTCAGTGTAGTGATTTCAGGCTCACTACAGACCTAATAAATAGGTGTTTCAGTTTATATTTAGTTGTAAGGCAAATACATTATTTACCAATGCATATTGTAAAGAATATCCATTAATTTGTCAAGAAATTTTAAGAAAAAGGAAAAATGGTGTCGTTTTTTACCGACACCACGAAGCTGATTTATATATTACAATCATTATATTAGCAACCTAAAATCCGTTATCTTTTTCAAGATTAATTTTGCTGGGTCATCACCATTCTTTTTGTCCAATATCATTTGTTCAATATCTACATCGTTTAAAACCACGATCATTTTTTGTTGATATATCCACATTTCTCTTAATGCATTTTCAGAGGCAGCATTCGTGCCCTTCCTTGCAATAATTAACCCAAATAACCCTGTACCTTCTTTTTTGAGATAATTAGCAATTTGCAACACATCATCTTTAGAAATACTTTTCATAGAATTTTTTGCATCAACAACCACATAATCCGCAGAATATCTATCTCTTAAAAACTCCCATATATCGTTTTCTTTAGAGTAATTTTCTAATATGAAATCTCGTCTGTTTTTCTTGCTTTTATCATCACTTTGAGCAATTGGAGAATTTAGAGGAGGACAAAATAAAAACTCCAATATACTACCCACTAATTTTTGATAATTAACCCAATTATCCCATCCAGATGCACAATTCTTCAGATTACAAATAAGCTTTTGGTGCTCATCTATACCTTTCATCACTTTACCAGACGATAAACTAAAAAACAATTTAAAAGATGTTGGTTCCGCATCAATAATTTGTTCGGCAAACTCTTTTGAAAGAAAAGATTTATCCCACAACTCGATATTGTTACTCCGAATTAAATCCTCGTATTTTTCTGAAAGGTCATTGGGAGTTATAAAAACAAGATTTGCTTTGGGTACCTTTTGCTTATATTCAAGTAATCGTTTTACTTTATTAATCACCAAATTTTCGGTAAAGGAATGAACAACAGATACTTCCGCAAAAAACATTTCTTTCCCCTGAAGAGTTTCCTTTTCAAATACTATATCACAATCTATCGTTTTACCATCAATTTTTATGTTGCTTGAAATATTAGAGTAGTTCCTATTTGCTTCTAATAATCTTTTAATATATTCTTCAAACTGATATCCCAAAAATGGTTTATTAGTTTTGATGTGGTTACAATCACAACAACAGAGTTGCAAATTACTAAGCTCGTCACTACCACCGTAACAAACGGGCAAAATATGTTCGATTGTGCAATTGCTATGCTGTAACTCTACTCCACAAATCGAACATTGATTACCATCTCGCTCTAATAGTCTCGCTACAACTTCATTGTGCGGCATGTGTTTTCTTTTATAAATATGTTTTGTCATTTTAGACTCCTTACATAACTCATCATTCAGTTTCTTATCATTATATAACTACACCCAATGTTTTTCAACCAAAATAATATATCTTCAAACTTCTAAAAATATTTTTTTATTTCGTCTAATTATATTTTCCCTCGCATAAACACAAGACATCATTTGTTATACTCTAGAAATACCTTTTTAAAATTATTAAGTTTTCTTATAGATGTATAAACTGAATATTCTTCGCCTTTGCATTTTATTTTAACAAAATCTTTTGTTACCTCTTCAACATAGTTAAGATTCACTAAGAAACTACTATGTGGTTGAGCGAATATTTTTTTATTTAGTGTCTCTTTCCAATACTCCAGCGAGAGATTAGTTTCAATTCGTTTTCCGTCAACATACACCGCAGATTTTCTGTTTTCTATTGCTATGTAAATAATTTCACTTGGATGTATTCTGCACACATCCTTGTTGCTTGTCTGAACAATCAAATCTCTGATACAACAAGGTTTATTGCAACATTCATTTTCACCATTCAAATCAATACAAATTTTTTCTAAACCACAACACTCTGTTAATTCAAAAGATATTTCGTTATCATTTAAAATTTTAATGACTTTTGCCTTTATTTCATCTTTTTTCGCCACATCATATACTACTGAACTCATAAAACCCATCCTGTATTTTTAATACGAAGGTTTACCCCTCATTTATATATGACGAAAATCGACAAAAGCTACATAAAAATTTTGATTTTTTTTAAAAATCAGCGTTTCGCATATATTAAGGTCATTTTACTTAGTTAAAATCACAACAAGCGACCGTTTTTGTTATCTTAAATATCATCTCTTCTTGCTGATGTTAAATTTAAAACCAAACGCTCAATAATTCATCGACAAAACACACTTGTTAAACCGTTTTCCTTTTCCGCATAATAGTTGTATAATAAATTCAAGTTTAAATAAAGGATTATGCAAAAATGAATAAAAGTAATTAATAGAAAAAACTATTATTTTGTTTACCTTCTGAACAAAATATTGTATTTTAAGAAACGCCCTAAATGTCAGGAATGATTGATAATATTTTATAAATTCCTACTATTTTGAATCAAAAAGTATTATACAAACTGCGTTTTTGTCAATTTTAATATCATCTTTGCTAAATATCTTGATACTTTATTAATATCATAATAATATTTAATTGTACGTATTGTTTCGTTTTTCTTCTTTCAATTTTAATATTAAACCCAAACAAAGAAACAATACGTACACACCTTATGCAATAACCAGTACAAATTTCAACTTTTTCAACTGGTTGTTGCATTTATTTCATTAGAAAATAGGTTATGTAATGTTACACTACATAACCTTTTACTTTTTCGAAAATTAATCAATTACCTTGGGATATATATTTCATTATATTGTTCATAGACAACATTCGTCCTTCACAAACATAATTATACAACGCTTCGTTTTTATTTGCACAATTTAAAACTTTTTCCTTTACTGTCTCTACATCACATTCTATTTCAATACAAGATATGCACAACAAGTAGTAACGTATGGTATAGCGATATTTCTTATTTGTATACCATTTTGCTGTTTTTATCGATACATAAAATATTTTCTCGTTGTGTTGCAATATCAGCATCTGGCGAATAATAAGAATGACTCTATCCCATTATTCATACCTATCACTGAAATGAGATTATTAAGTTTAAAACCTGCTGGATAACCTATAGTTATCCTTTAAATTTATTTATGTTCACTCGACAAAGCAAAATAAATCCGTCATAATATTTCTAAAAAAACGGAGGTTTTGCTTATGAGTTTACAAACTGAAATTGATAATTATATTGTCGTTTGCGACAATCTAAAAGGTTTAAGCAAATTGACAATAAAGGCATATAAAATTGATTTAAAGCAATTTTATGAATATGCCGAAAAATTGGATTGGCTTTCAAAAGAATGTATAACAACTTATATCGATAAGTTATATAAGTCATACAGTCCAAAAAGTGCCAAACGAAAAATTGCTTGTTTAAAAGCATTTTATCGATATTTGGAAATGGAAGAAATTATAGAATACAGTCCATTTCACAAAATAAAACTTAAATATAAAGAACCAATTTTATTGCCAAAAACAATAGCAATAAATGATATTCAAAAGATTTTAATTTGCGCGTATAAAACCAAAGATAATAGCAAAACAAAAAAACAATATGAAACAAGGTTGAGAGATTTATTGATACTTGAGTTGTTATTTTCAACTGGTATGCGAGTTTCAGAAATTTCTCATTTAGAAACAGATGCTATAAATTTACTGAATGGTACAATACGAATTTTCGGGAAGGGTTCCAAAGAACGAATAATGTGCCTTACAAATGATTCAATAATTACCTTGTTAAACGAATATATTGAAATGAATCCTAAAAATCAACAATATTTGTTCACTAATCGGTTAGGAAACAGGTTGTCCGAACAATCAATAAGAAATATGATAAACAATTATGCTTGTGTAGCTGGTGTAACGCAACATATAACGCCTCACATGTTCCGTCACACCTTTGCTACAGCTTTGCATGATGAAGATGTAGATATCAGATACATTCAGCAGTTGTTGGGCCATAGTTCCATCTCAACTACTCAAATCTACACACACATCAGTACAAACAAAATATATAAACTTCTCGAAGAAAAGCACCCGAGGAACAAAATAGATATCTAATTTTAATACCTTCTGTACACAATTTGTACAGGAGGTTTTTGCTTTTAAAGGATAATATTTAATTATCGTTAAGAAAGATGTGGAATTATGCAAAAAAAATACACCCAAAAATTTTATGATAAATATTTTGAAGGTTCATACTCT
>SVPR01000020.1 GCA_015065785.1 Oscillospiraceae bacterium
AAAAGTTAAAAATGAAAAATTAAAAATTTCGGAACTGCGTTGGCAATTATAATTAAATAACAAAAAGTTAAGTTCTATCATTTAAAGTTTTTTGTAAACCCCAAATGATAGAACTTTTTCTGTTCACCGATTCCTATTTCCTGTTTCCTGACCACTGGTATAAATGATAGAACTTGTTGTTTTTATTGAATAATAATTATAATTAAGTCCGCAGGACTTCCTTAATTCAGCACTCAGCACTCAGCATTCAGCACTTTTCTGTTTCCTGCTTTCTGCTTTCTGTTTCCTTAAATTATTTTGTAATAATCATTGAAAAATATAATATTTTATGCTACAATAAATCCAAATGTGTTAGTAGGTGATTTTTATGGCAAACAAAGTACAAAGAATTGGTTTTATTGGTATCAGCGGCAGAGGCTCAAGCATGCTCGACTTACTTCTTCAGGTTGAGGGAGTAGTAGTTCCTGCTGTTTGTGACCTTATCGTTGAGAGAGCAGAAAAGGGTATTGAAATTGTTGAAAACAGAAACAATAAAGAGTATCCTGTAACTGCTTACCTTGATTATAAAGAAATGTTCCAGAATGAAGAGCTTGACGCAGTTTTAATTGCAACAACCTGGATTACACACTCACGCATTGCAGTTGATGCAATGAAAGCAGGTCTTCATGTTGCTATGGAGGTTGGCGGTGCGGCGTCAATTGAAGAGTGCTGGCAGTTAGTCAGAACAAGTGAAGAAACAGGCAAAATTTGTATGCTTCTTGAAAACTGCTGTTATGACAGAAACGAAATGGCTGTTTTCAATATGGTAAGTAAAGGTCTTTTAGGCGAAATTATTCACCTTGAGGGTGGCTACCGTCACGATTTAAGAGATGAAATCGTTTTAGGCAGAGAAAATATCCACGGCAGACTCTTTAACTTTATGATGCGTAACGGTGAGCTTTATCCTACTCACCAATTAGGCCCAATCGCAAAGCTCATCGGTATTAACCGTGGTAACCGCTTTGTTTCGCTTTCATCTGTTTCAAGCAAATCAAAGGGTCTTAATGTGTGGATTAAAGAAAATAAGGGCGAAGATTACGACCTTTATGGCACAGACTTTAACTGCGGTGATGTTACAACAACAATCATCAAATGTGCTAACGGTGAAACAATCACATTAAATCACGACTGTTGCTTACCAAGACCATATTCAAGAGATTATATGGTACAGGGTACAAAGGGTATCTATGAAGAAGCACCAGACGGTTACGGCAGAATTTACATAGAAGGTCAATCAGAAAAGCAACACGAGTGGGATAGCTTTAAAACCTGGAGAGAAAAATATGAGCATCCTCTCTGGCAGGCTTATGAAAATGACGGTATTAAAGCAGGTCACGGCGGTATGGACTTCTTAGTTCTTTCAGCTTATGTTGATAGCTTAAATCACGGCAGTTCACCTATTGATGTTTATGACACTGCTGCCTGGATGGCAGTTACTTGCCTTTCTGAGCAATCTGTTGCGTTAGGTGGTGCACCTGTTGCATTCCCTGACTTTACAAATGGTAAATGGATTGACAGAGAGCCATACAGAAAAGGTACATATTGCTTAAACGAAGTTTGTGAAGTAAGTGAAGAGCATAAGGAGAAATAATTATGAAATTTTATATTGGTGTTGACGGTGGCGGAACAAAAACCGCATTTGCACTTTTTGATGAAAATAAAAATATGTTAGAGCTTCACGAGGGTCCTGCTTCTAACCACGAGAATATGGAAGGCTCATTCCCACAGGCTGCTGATATTATTACTGCCGGTGTTGACGAGCTTCTTAAAAAGACAGGTAAAACCCGTGATGATATTACTGAAATGCTTATGGGTCTTGCAGGTATTGACCACCCATATCAGCACGATGCAATGTGCGAGGAATTAACAAAACGCGGTCTTAAAAATTTCAGAATTTATAATGACGGCTTCATTGTTATAAAAGCAGGTGGCAAGGCTGGTGCCGGTATTGGCTACAACTGCGGTACAGGCACTTGCTGTAACTCAATTGATAGTCGCGGTGAAATGCTCCAGATTGGTGGCTTTGACCGTCTTTCAGGCGATAAGGGTAACGGTCACTGGGTTGCAAATGAAACATTCAGAATTGTTTATGACGATGTTTGCTTAGGTAAGCGAGAAAGCAAAATTACAAAAATGCTTACTGAAAAGCTTGGCATTAAAGACAGAGAAACTTTACTTGATTCAATTCAGATTATTGAAGACGAAGAAAAGAGCGAAGCATTTATTCGTGTTCTTATTGGTAGCTTCTTTGAGGCTGCAAACCAAGGTGATGAAGCAGCACTTGAGGTTATTGAAGAAATGGCACAGCGTGGTGCAGACTTCATTGCCGGTCACATTAAAAAGATGCAGTTCGACGAAGAAACAGTAAATGTTGTTCTTTCAGGCTCAATGCACACTAAGCTCCCATCTGACATTTACATTAACAGAATGGGCGAATTACTTCTTGAAAAAACAGATAAAAAATATAATTTTATTAAGCTTTCAGCAGCACCTGTAACAGGTTGCATTAACTGGATGTTAGAAGACTGATTTTGAATTAAAATTACTTTTAAAGGACTGATATAAATGAAAGAAATCAATGTTACAGTTATCGGTTCAGGTAGTACATATTGCCCTGAGCTTATCTATGGCTTTATTGAAGCAAAGGATTCATTAAAGCTTAAAAGAGTTGCTTTTATGGATATTGATGAAAGAAAAAGAGAAATCGTAGGCTCTCTTTGTGTTCGTATGCTTAAAAGTGCAGGAATTGACTGCGAGGTTGTAATGACAGATGACCTTGATTTAGCTTTACAGGGTGCAGATTTCGTTGTTACTCAGATTCGTGTTGGTAAGCTTCCTTGCCGTCATATTGATGAGTCAATCCCGCTTAAGCACGACCTTATCGGTCAGGAAACAACAGGTATCGGCGGTTTCTTCAAAGCACTCAGAACTATTCCTGTTATGGCTCACATTGCAGAAAGAATTGAAGCAATTTGCCCGAATGCTTGGCTTATTAACTTCACTAACCCATCAGGTATTATTTCTGAATTCCTTATTAACCACACAAATGTAAAAACAATGGGTCTTTGCAATGTTCCGATTGCTATGATTGATGATGTTAAAGCGGCAGTTGGTGAGGATGCAAAAATTACATATTTAGGTCTTAACCACTTAAGCTGGATTACTTCTGTTAAAGTGAATGGTGTTGAAAACATCGACAAAATCTTTGACGATGATTTTGCACCAACAGTTATGAAAAATATTCACGATGATGGCTTCGATATGGAATGTCTTAACGCTTGTAAGGGCTTCCCGTCATCATATCTTCAATATTACTACAGCCGTCAGGCAAAATTACAGCACTTAAAGGCTGGCTCAAAAAGCAGAGCACAAGTTTGTATGGAAATTGAAGAACAGCTTCTCGAATTATACAGCGATAACGAGCTTGTAATTAAACCTGCACTTCTTGAAGAACGCGGTGGCTACAAATATTCACTTGCAGCAGTTTCACTTATTGATGCTATTGCAAATGACAAGCAAGAGGTTCATGTTGTTAATATCAAAAACAACGGTACTCTTAAATTTATGGACGATGACGATATTGTTGAAATTGCAGCAGTTATTGGTGCAGATGGTGCAAAACCGGTAGAAATTGAAGAATTCAATAACCGTCACATTATAAGCTTAATGAGAACAGTTAAATCTTATGAGAAATACACAGTTGAGGCAGCAATGAAAGGCTCTGACGAGGATGCTCTCAATGCACTTATGCTTCACCCACTTTGCGGTGACTTTGCTCAGGCAAAGGCTTGCTATGAAGAAATGAAAGCGGCTCATAAGGCATATCTTCCACAATTCTTTAAAGACTGATAAACGGAGAATATTATGGCAGAAAATAAAAAGAAAAAATCAAATGTAGCGGACGCTGCTTTTAAAAAAAAGGTAACAATAATAAACGGTTGCATTCTTTTAGCGTTTATTATTGCACTTGTTTCATTTTTGATTTATACAGTTGCAAATGAAGAAACCTACCAGGAACGCTTTGAAGCTCAGGTTGAGTCGGCAAAGCAGGCGGCAAAGGTTACTGATAGTGACAAAAGTGTAATTGATATTGATGTTACTGACGAAATGTTTGTCGATTGGCTTGTTGAAATTGATGAATCATATCATCATCACAGCCACGGTGACGAAGATGCCGAAGAGCGTAGCGAAAACGCAGAAACAGCTTGTTTTGAGGGTAACACAATTCATTTGCAGGGCGTTTTTGAGATTGTTCCGACAGGTCAGACGACTGAAGAATATTGGGTTTACCGCAAATACATAGATGTAGAGGGCGGCGAAAACAAAGTGCCTATTGAGGTGCAGTTTGAGGGCGAAATACCCGAAAACGGTGCCTGGGTAGATGTTGTTGGTATAATAGGCTCTGATAACGGACTTTCTTGCATAAAAGATGCAAAAATTACTGTTTTAGACAGTGAAGAAATGCGTGAATTTGTAAAGTGATTTTTTATAAAAAGGTGTATGAAATAACAATTTTCATACACCTTTTTTCTTTAGTTTTTTTGTTTTCGTAGAATAATATTATTATAGACTACTTTTATATTCTGAGGTGTTAATTTTGAGATTTTCTGTTTATAAATCAATGCTCGATATGTGCAATACATTAAAAGAAGCAGTTTCTTATATGTATGAAAATAATAGTACCGATTTAGTCACTGGTTGCCTTGATATGCTTGTGTCAATCAGCTCTACAATATCTGAATATAATATAACTGATATTGAATCAATACTCGTTCTTTCAGATGAACTTAATTCTCAAAATCTGAACTTACCTGAAATATATAATAAAATTGCTGATTTGGAAAATGAAATAAAAGCGAAGGCAAAATATAAATTACATATACTTTTTGTAGCAGAGCTTGCCGGTAAATGGGATTCTATGGCAAGTGTTTATGAGGCTATGAAAAAGCGCGATGATTGCGAGGTTGAAGTCGTAATACAACCTATTTTCAGAGCAGTAAAAATGCCTGATGGCAGTGTTAAGAGTGATGTTATTTTAAACGATTACTTAACACCTATGGGTATTTCTAATATTCCGTATGACCAGTATGATTTTTCTCAGAAGTTGCCTGATATTACATTCTTCAGTCAGCCTTACGAAAGTTGTACAATAGAAAAATTCTGGCCTGAAAATATGGCACAATTTACAAGAGTTGTTTATTTGCCGTATTACACTGCGAGAACGGTTAATAAAAACCTCAGTAGTGCTACATATCACTCTTTTTTTAAATCAAATACAGAAAAATTCTCGTGGAAAATAGCGGCGCAATCTGCGAAAATGCAGATGCATTATAAAAATATAGGTTCCCAAAAAGGTGAAAATGTTATAGTTACAGGTTTGCCTAAATGGGATTCCCCGTTGCATATTGTAAAAGAAAACACACCTTGTCCTGAAGATTGGAAATCAAAAATAGAGGGTAGAAAAGTTTTCCTCTGGAATACGCACTTTAATCTGGAATTGGATGTAAAATTATATGTTGAAAGATGCAATGAAATTATTTCTATATTCAAAAAGAATAAAAAAATTGCACTTATATGGCGTCCGCATCCGATGACCGAAACCATTGTTAAATTATATCACCCTGAATTTAAAAAGGATTTTGAAGCTTTGAAAAATTCTGTGATTAATGCAGAAAATATGATGATGGATACAAATCCGACTTATGATGCAGGTTTTGTTTATTCAGATGCTTTGATTTCTAACTACAGTTCTTTAGCTGACCAGTATATTTTGTTAGATAAACCGGTTTTAATAACTACTTTTCAACCAATTGCAGAAGCTCGTGAATATTACGCAACAACTGATGGGCTGTACGATATGGGGTTGTTACCTCTTGCTTACGCAAAGAACGATAAAAAAGACTTTATTGATAAAATAGCAAACGGTATTGATGAATGGGCTGCTAAGAGAAAAGAGTTTTTAAATGAGTACTTCGCTCTGGCGGATGGTAATTGTGGTGAAAGAGTTGCGAAGAAAATTTTAGATGACTTTAGAGAAGAAAATGAAGATAAAGAGATTGAAATAAACCCTGCAAAAACAGTGTTGATTGTTGGTAATATTAAAGACAGTGAACTTTGTGTTAAACAGTTACAGAAAAATGGTGTTGCCGTTACTTTTGCAAAAGAATTTTTATATAGTGAAGAATGTCAGTACGAAACTGTGTCACTTTTTAGCGTTACAGAAAATCAGTTTGATTTATTTGTAGTAACCGACAGAAGTTCAAATCTCGTAATAGATATGCTTAAAACCGAGATAGGTATTAAAAATGAAAAAATAATATCTTTCTGGCAGCTTTACAAAGCATCTTTGCCGACAAGAGTTTGTGACAGAATTATGCTCAACCCGTCTCACAGTACTTATGATGGTGTAATTTTGGGGTTTAGCAATGTAGAGGTTGGTATAATTCCATCGCAGTTGAAAGCGGATTTCTGCAATCTCGCTATTTCTTCACAGGATATTTTTTATAATCTTAAAACGCTTGAATATTGTTATGAAAACTATTACGAGAAACTCAAAAATTTAAAATATGCAATAGTTGATTTACATGACTATAACTATTTTAATTTTGACACCTCAAAGTCTGTGTCGGCAGTTAAATATTTGGGCTTTGGCGGATATGATCTCGACGAGCATAATTTTGCAAAGAATAAAAATTATGATGGTGAATATTCAGCGTATGTTGAAAGAATTGAAAATTTAAAATTTGATGGTTTAAATGAAGTTAATGTTGCTCAATGGTCGGTGAATTTCCCTGATGTTCACGAGCTTGACAATTTTGCAGGCTTTTGCTCAATGTTTGGTGATTTGAGTATAAGAAAGAGCATTGTTACTGACCAGCATATTGAAAGTTATGGCTATGACAGAGCAAGTGCGGTTAAAGTTTTTGAAGAAACCGTCAAAGAAAATGTGGGCTATTTAGAGAACCTGTTACAGTTATTATTAAAAATCAATCCTGAAATGAAGATTTACTTAACTGTTTTACCAAAATTTGTAGAGGTTGAAACGCGTGACGCCCAGCATATATTAAAGCATAAAAATTTGTTCTATGAGATAATTGAAAAGCTTGGTCAGAAATTTGATTTTGAATTTTTAGATTTCAAAAAGATTTCTGATATAATGTATAACAGAAATTATTTCTTTGATGCAAATCATCTTAATTACTATGGGGCTATGCGGTTAACCGAAGAATTAAATAATATAATATTTAATTAAGTTGTAAAATTGAATGAATTTTATTATAAAAATAAAGCAACCACTTATTGAGGTTGCTTTATTTTTATACCATGTTGTATCTTATAAGTCCGTTTCCTTCGGTAAACCGGAAGTTTTTTATGTTTTCTTCTCTTATTTTATGAATGTTTTCCGGAAGCCATGTACCAGTGTGAAGATGAGCAAAATATGTTTTTTCTGTCACTCGCATTAGACATACTGAAGTGCAGGTTGCCTGTAATATCATGGGATATATATTCATACCACAAACATTTTGTAATGTGTCATTTAATTTATAGTCATATTTTTTTAGTACGGCATAAGTGTGCATCATACACGATGTATCATCAACAGTACCATCTGCTTTGAAAAAAGAAATGTTGTCATAATAGTCACGCATTTCTTTTATTACTTCGCAACCCGGTCTGGCACCAAGTCCTGCACCTGCAGCCATCATCAATGTACAGTCGAAAGTGCTAAAACAATCCTGATATAATAAATCATCAGGCCTTTTTATCATATCTACATCGGTATCTAAATAAATTCCACCGTGGTTATAAATAATATCAAGTCTTGCGTAATCTGGGACAAAACCCCAAATTCCTTTTTCATAGGCTTGTTTCATATATTCATTTTTTGTAACATCATAATTACTTTCATTCCACTCAATTATTTCATAATCAGGGCAAAGCTTTTTCCATTTTTCAATGTTGCGTTTAATTAAATCGGGCTTCTCACCTTTACCAAACCAGCAATAGTGTATCTTTTTAGGAATAACAGGCTCGTCATATTGCTTAATTACAGCAGGGTAATCTGACACGGTTAATTGTTGTAGTGCTACATCTATTAAAGAAACACAACTAATATTTTTTAATTCTTCATATTCCTCTAATTGTTTTGTAACCTTTATAAAGTCAAGACAGGTGATTACTATTACAAAATTTTCATTTATAATATTTAATGCTTCGTCAATAGAAAACACTGGAATAGAAAAACCTTCATATTCAAAAGTTTTACCCCATTTTTCAGGGCTATTATCAATAAAACCAACTAAATCATTAAGCTTTTCATAGTTGTGCATAATGTCAAGCATTCTTCTACCATGCTTACCTGCACCAAAGCATATAATTTTTTTGTCATTTATGTAATTTTGAAATTCTTTTACATTTAACGATAATTTTTTCATGGGTTTTAATCTCTCGTTTCTTCTATCCACTTTTTCGCAATTTCGATTAGTTCCAAATCGAGATATGTTTCGTCTGGCAATTCATTTTCAAAAACACTGTTATAGGTGCAGAATGCCATATCAATTATAAACATCTGAACAAGGCGTTTTTTATCTACAAATTTTGAGAAATAATGCACTAAAAGGTCAAACCTTGCTTCGTAGCCAAATGTCGGGTGATTACGAACATCGTTACGGATAAAACGGACACATTCTAATTCTAATGGTGCTACCATTCCGTTAGGGTCAATACCCCAGAATCGATTGCCATCATCTAAAATATTTAACTCGTGTAAATCACCGTGAACAATATATTTTTCTGAATCTTGAAACTCTTTTTCATAAAGATTTATAGCATACTCTAATTGGGGAACAATTTCCTCTTTACAATATGGCATAAGGTCGGCATTTTCTAATTTGCCTTTTAATTCTTCAAAATAATCAGGAATGTATTGTAATGTAATATCACTCGTATATTTTACAGCATCATTTATTACTTTCTCAAATAAATCTGTGAGTTTAAGGTTTTCTTCAAAACTTGCGTATTTTGCAGGCTTTACTTCTTTTAAAAGCATCACACGCTTTTCTTGGTCTGCATCACAAAGTGGGCACATATAAGATTTCGGCAATAAGCGTAAAGCCTCAAGCTCTCTTTCAAATCGTCCTACAAATTTGGGAATAAACTTTATAATTACATCCCCGTATTTTTGTGATTTTGCCTGTAAAACCAAACCATAGCGAGAAATCTGATTCGGCACAAAGGAAGTTATTTGCCATTTTGCAATAAGTTCAGGCATGGCAGCATAAATCTCATCAATCCATTTGTTTGTTTTTTCTGGTTCTTCACGAAGCAGATAAGATTTTATACCCTCGGTTATAAGAACTTCCTTATCAAAATAAGCCACATTGGTTTTTCTTGTAAGCTTGCCAAGATTACCTAACATATATTCAGCATAGGTAAGTTCAAAATCGTAGGTAAGCTTCAGGTTGTTTTTAAATTCATAATTATAATATCTTGTAGAGTGGTCAGGTAACATACCCGCCATTTCCTGATAAGGAAATTCTAAATCAAAATTATTCCATAGTAATTCAAACTTAAAGCCTTCAGGAGACTGGGTGATAATGTAATTTTCTCTGTCTAATCTTGAGTTATTTACATCTGTAAAACCACCGGTGATTTTCTGTGCAGTAATTACTGCATCGAAAGACTCCAATTTTTCAAAGTATTCATCAATAAGTTCGCCATATAAAAATGGTGCAACCGCATCTACAATAAGTACTTTATTACAAACATACTTGTCTTTAATAAGTTTTAATCCGTTATATAGTGATTCAATTCTGGTTTCACCATTAACCGTAAAATCAAAATCAGAGTTTTTTAAGACTTCTGAATAACCTTTCCATTGTGGGTCCATTACCACTACAACTTTGTCGGTGAGTCTGGATTCTTTAACCGCATCAACAACATAATCAATAACCGGTCTGCCCGCTATTAAATTATATTGTTTTGGAATTACCGCACCAAATCTCTGACCAACGCCACCTGACATAATAATTACAATATTCATTATCTGTTTATATACTCCTCTACGCGATCAGCCGCACGCTGACTTGCTTTTCCATCAAAAACCAGTTGTACTTCCTTTTGAAACGCATCTAATTTATTCAGATATTCTTCTTCATCAAAAGAAAGTACTTTTCTTTCAAATTCATCATTGTCTTTTGAAATAAGGAATGGAAGTACTACATCTAAATTAGGCGTCATTTCTTTCTTATTAGTTACTACAGCATCTGTATCTGTAGAAATGTTCCAGATCATACCGCCTCGGTCTTTTAAGTAACTTTCTATATCATCTGCATATAAGAAAACAGGCACACGCATTAAACTTGCATCCATTGAGGTTGTTGAGTAATCTGTAACACAAGCATCCATAGCGGCAAGAATTTCATATAAATCAATTGCTTTACTTGAATCCACTACTTTATCGCCTAAGGTAGGGTGCTTATATTCTCCGGCTTTTTCAGCTAATTGCGGATGTAATCTTACACATAAATACCATTCGCCACCGAAACGCTTCTCGAAATTTTTGAGCATTCTTTCAAAGTCAAGAGACCATTCGTGTGAGTAAACAAAACGTTTTCCGTTTGTTGAACCCTCTCTGAAGGTTGGTGCAAACATAACTATTTTTGCGTCCATTGGAATGTTATGCTCTTTTCTGAATTTTTCTCTATAAAAAGTTTTATCACCGTGAAGAATATCTACTCTTGGTGCGCCTGTTCTGAGGTAACTGCCGTAATAAATCATACCATCAGGACACATTTCAGCGCACCATTCAGAGTCGATTAACATATCGTCTATCATATCGGAATCGTTTTTGCTCACAATGTAAGCCATTTCAGAAAATGCATCACCACGCCACAGACCAATGGATTTATATCCAATCATTCCGTGTGTAGTATTCATATAATACTGACCTTTTCGTTTAACTGTTCCGTATGGTTTACGGTAATTATCAATCCAGACTTTAGAGGTTGACAACCAATATGCTCTGCTCCAGATTGAATTTTTCTTTTCTTTTATGTAATCTGGGAATTCTTTGCCGGTTTCATTTACAAGCCATATAAATTCATAATCAGGGTTTCTTTTATGAAGCTCTTTAACAATATATTTAGGGTTACAGTTAAATCCGCTTCTGCCTTCAAATGAACATACCGCTATTCTGTTTTTCTTGATAGGGAAAACCCTACACATATAAAAGCATAAACTGTTTGTGAATGCTTTTGCTTTTCGGTAAAATATGTAACTTTTCTTTTTTATGTTCATAAATGACACCTTTATTTTCGTTCTTCTAAAAAGCGTTCCATTATTTCAGCAATTGCAATAGATTCTTCTTTTGTTAAACGGAACATCTTTTTGCCATAGCCATTAATCGCTGCTACAAAATCACTCAACTCATATCTGAGCCCATATCCGAAGAATTTACAATAAGTTCTGTCGTAAGCATCAACATTTTCAAAGCGAAGTTCAAATGATTTTGTTTTCCACCAGGGTGCTTCTACAACGCAATATCCTTTTGTGCCTGAAATAATAAGCTCACCCTCAGATTTTACACCAAGACCTGTTTTTGAAGTCGATATAGCATCATCGTATTTTATATACGCTTTTGTGTAAATATCAATATTTTTATCGTTCTTGAAGCTTTCAAAACGTATTTCTTTATAATCCATTCCTAATATTTTGATAATAGGAAGAAGTGTGTAGCTTGCTAGTTCTGTGAAGCATCCGCCATATTCGGTGTCGGTTAATTCTCTGTTTTTGGGGTTTTCGAGTTTCGTAAACGCTGCTTCTACATCTTTAACTTCACCTATAACACCACTTTTTATGGTGTTTATAAGCTGAATGAAGCCCGGGCAATATGCTGTTTTGATAGCTTCCATAAGAACACAGTTGTTTTCTTTTGCAATTTTAAATAATTCTCTTGCTTCATCACCACGCAACACCATAGGCTTTTCACAAAGCACGTGTTTTTTATGCTCTAACGCTTTCTTTGCGTATTCGTAATGTGTTTCGTGAGGAGAGGCAATATACACCGCATCTACATTGTTTAAGAAGCTTTCTAAATCATCGAAATAACTGTTTAATTTGTTCTTTTCTGCAAAGCTTCTGGCACTTTCTATATGAGGGTTATACACAGACTCAATATTCACACCGCTTACATATTTAGCTTCAGGTATAAAACGATTTGCAATTCGTCCTGTTCCGATTATGCCTAATTTTAAAAGATTAAAATTGGAACGAAGCTCTGAGCTTGAAATGCCTTTTGTTCTTTCTAAATAAACTACCTCACAGTATTCTTTGAAGTGGTCGAATGCACCAGTCCAGTCAGAACCAACAGTGAAAATATCAATGTCATATTTAATTATGTCTTCAATTTTCTGACCAACATGGTCTTCTATGATGATTTCGTCGGCAAAGCCTGTCTTTTTTACATTCTCAATTCTCTCCATAATGGAGTTTACAACGTTCATTTTTCCACGGGATTCGTCATAATGTTCTGTTGTTACTCCGACTATTAAGTAATCACCAAGAGCCTTTGCGCGTTCTAAAAGCTTATAATGCCCCTCGTGAAATAAATCAAAAGAGCCGTATGTAATAACTTTTTTCATTTTCATCATCCCACTTTAAAGATTTAGAGTAGTAACAAGTATATATGATTATAATAACATAAATAGCCTGAAAAATCAATTGCACTTTGTGATAGGTGTTGCTTTTAAAATACCTTCACCCAATCCATCTTAACCACATCTCTTGCAGAGGTTATCTGTACTTTGATTTCGTCTGTTGTGACATTTTCTAAAGCTACGATTTTTCTACTGCCTATTGTAGTTCCGTGTTCTTCAAAATTCCAGAGATTATCGTCATTTTTAGAATAAATTTTAAATGACTCAACCTTTTGACCTTCGGCAATTGCTTCTGCAAGCTCAATATATTTAAGTGGTTGCTTTTCTTTGAGTTTAACAATGAATTCTGTCTGGTAAGAGTTTTCCTTTTTGTTTTCGGTAATCTCAGCATCTTCTGCTAAATTTGTGCCGAGCTCAGAGTTTATTTTGTCGCCTAACTCTTTAAGCCTTTTAATGTCTTTCTCATTGAATTTGCCATTCTTCATTGGCGGAATGTTTAAATTAAATGTAGTGTTACCGCCAACTGTTCTTAAATATGTATTAAAGAGTCTGTCTAAAGAATTTGGCTCTTCGTCTTCGTGGTAAAACCAGCCCGGTCTTATGGACATATCTGTTTCGGCAGGGCAGAAGGTGAGTGCCTTTGAATACATAATATTCCCGATTGAACCTAAAGAGGTGTCACTGTTCATTATCCCGTCAAGACTACCTTCCATTAAAGGCTCAACTTCTGTTTTGTGCTCTGCTATTGAGCATAATTCATACGGTACAACACACCATTGTGCGTGTGCGGCAGCACCTGCCTCGTTACCGCACCAACGCATACCACCTTTATCATTAAAGAATGTTGCGTTTGGCTGATATTTTCTTATAGTCTTTATGTAACGGTCAAAGTCATAAACCTGCTTTTTGCCGTTAGGACCCTCACCGCAGGCGTTGTCAAACCACACGTGAAAAATCTCGCCATAATTTGTGAGTAGCTCTGTTAATTGATTTACATAGTAATCGTTGTATTCGTCTGTACCATAGAGAGCAGAATTTCTGTCCCACGGTGAAAGATAAAAGCCGAATTTTATGCCGTGCTTTTTACAGGCGTCTGCACATTCTTTTACAATGTCACCCTTACCATTTTTATATGGTGAATTTTTCATAGAATGCTCAGTGTATTTTGTTTGCCACAAACAAAACCCGTCGTGGTGCTTTGCAGTGAGAATAAGCCCTTTCATTCCTGCTGACTTAATTGCTTTAACCCATTGCTCACAGTCAAGCTCTGTAGGGTTAAAAATTGCAGGGTCCTCTGTGCCATCTCCCCATTCTAAATTTGTGTATGTGTTAGGGGAAAAGTGTACAAACGCATAAAACGGTGTTTCTCTTAATCTTTCTAATTGTGGCTTGTCGGGCTTAACATTTGCCGCAATTTTTAAAAACTCTTTTAACTCCATAAAGTCACCTTATTTGGTTAC
Source organism: Oscillospiraceae bacterium (assembly GCA_015065785.1). Taxonomy (GTDB): domain Bacteria; phylum Bacillota; class Clostridia; order Oscillospirales; family Acutalibacteraceae; genus DTU089. The sequence continues at coordinate 14,156 of SVPR01000020.1, forward strand.
AAATTCTCTTATTTCTTCTAACTGCGCTAATGCAGCTTTACGCCCGATTTCGTAAGCCTCCTGCAATTTTTCTGCTTTATGCTCAACTCTGCCAACAGGTAATTTTTCAGGCGGTCTTATTACTAATGCATTGCCGTTCTTTTCTGCTTCTTCAATTTTTTCGATTGTATTATTGTAATCGTTGTGACGATTAGCCATTGTTTTATATACATTCGGGTATTTTTTGAGTGAAGCCTTAATAAGCGGTAACGCTTTGCTTTTTTCTTTAATATAACCCTTTGGTTGGGTTAAAATAACAACATTTTTGTCGTAACCGATGCTCTCAAAATATTCAAGAGGAATTGAGTCAGAAATACCACCATCAAGAAGCTTTACGCCATCAGCTTCAACAACTCTTGAAGCAATAGGCATTGATGCAGATGCTCTTATCCAGGTCAAATCTTCATCACGGCCTGTTATACATTTTCTGTAAAGTGGCTTGCCTGTTTCAACATCGGTACAAACCACATAAAACTCCATAGGATTTTTTAAATATGCATCACAATCAAAAAGGTCTAATTCATAGGGGATAGTGATATAACAGAATTCTGCACCGTATAAATCGCCTGTTTTAATAAGTGAACGAATACTGCAAAACCGAGGGTCCTTGCAGTATTTTTTATTATAGCGGATAACTCTGCCCGGTTGATTTGATTTTATGTTGCAACCGAAAGCCGCACCTGCTGAAACGCCTATAGCACCATCAAAGTGAATTTCGTTTTCCATTAAAACATCCATTACACCGGCGGTGAACATTCCGCGCATTGCGCCGCCTTCCATTATTAAACCGTATTTGCTCATTTCTAATATACCTTCAATTTACAATTATTTTATGTAGAGGTCTGCATAAATAGGGAAGTGGTCAGAAACATATTTTCCGTCTATACCTGCAGTTACTACTCTATAAGTATCGGCAGAAAATTTGTTGTTAATCATAACATAATCAATAATTGATTTTTCTTGCTCAGATGGGTGTACATCGTGATATGTAAGGTAATTTACTGTGTTTGGCGCTTTATATTTAGTGTCATACATAAGGCCTGAATTTACAAATTGAAGATAATTCTCTTCACCCTCTAAAATATTCATATCTGCTGTGAATACTGCAGGAATATTTTCATATTCTTTAAGCTTATTGAGCATTATTTCTACACCGTTTCTACGAGCTAAAACACCAATATGGTCAAGGTGAGTATTAACATGTACATATTTTTCGTTAGTTTCTTTATTCCTTAAAACTGCCCAGGTGCAAATTCTGGTACAAGCTGCGTCCCAGCCTTTAGATTCCTTGTGAGGAGTTTCTGAGAGCCAGAAGTTTCCGCTTTCTTCCACCTCATATTTATCTTTTTTATAAAAGATTGAAGAATATTCGCCTTCGTCTTCACGAGGGATTCCGACATAGTCATATTTATCACCGAGTGCATCCTTTAAATAGTCCATCCATTCGGGTGTTGCTTCCTGAAGCCCGACAGAATCAGGGTCGCCTTTTAAAATTGTTTCACTTACAAGCGGGTAGCGTGATTCAGCAGTCTGAACACCTACACCTGAACAGCGAATGTTAAAAGACATTATTCTGATTACATCATCTTTTTTAGGAAGAAAATCAAAAATTTTATCTTCAGGAACTAATTCAATTTCGCCACTTTCAATATTGGCTTTAATAAGCTCGTCAATTTGTTGCATCTCTTTTTCAGTTAACATCACATTCACACTCTTTTTAATAAATTTATATGGGAAATTATAGCACAATTTTAATTGATAGTAAAGAGCAATAAAAGTGCTTTAAAAGATATAAATTTATATTGACTTTGAAGTCATATATCAGTAAAATAGTAGCAATATATCAGAGATTTACGGAGAGAAAAAATGCAAGAAGCAAAAGAAAAAAAGGCGCGTGAGAAAGCGTATATAATAAAAAATACGGCTTTTATGCTGAAAAGTGCTTTCAAATGTGCGCCAATATCACTTTTTATAATATATTTTTCTTACATTGCAGAAAATGTTTATTATGCAGTTGTAATAAATGTAATGTTTCTTGAAACAGCACTTTCTATTATAGAGGGCAACGGCACATTTCAGGAATTTGTAATAAGAATCGGTATTATTGTTTTAGGTAAAATTCTCGTTGACCTTATAGGCTACATAGATGTTTACACCGTAAGAATTAAATTTGAAATCAAGTGTGAAAGCTATCTTAATTCGCTCATATTCAAAAAAGCACAAGAGGTTGAGCTGGGCTGTTACGAAAACCCCGAATTTTTTGACAAGTATAACCGTGCAACCTGGGTAATAGACAGAGGTGGCTTCAAGAGAATTATCGAGGGCTCTGCCTGGACCTTGGGCTCTGTTGTAAGCTTAGTGCTTCTTGTGAGCTATCTTATTTCGATTGACCCTGTTTTAATTGTATTTGTATTGTGTCCTGTTGCAGTTGTTGCTTTCAGAGTATTAAAAAATAATTTAGAGCTTCAAAAAGAAAAGGATATGACACCTTACGAAAGACAGAAGGATTATGTAAGACGAACAATTCTTCTTAAAGATTTTGCTAAGGAAATTAAAACTACAAATATATTTGTGGTTATGGAAAAACGCTTTCGTCAGGCAATAGAAAAGAATATTGGCGTAATAAAAAAATACGGGTGGAAAATTGCATTACTTGAGATTTTTTCTGACTACTTTGCAGAAATTATTCCTGTCACAGGTGGCTTTATTTACGGCTGCTACAGACTTATAGTTGTGCAGGATATTCCTGTTTCAGAATTTTCCGTGCTGGTGTCTGCCATAACAACCTGCAGAAATAAAATAAATCAATTAGCCTATTATTTCGCAATGCAACAAAAGCATTGCTTATGGGTGCAGAATTTAAGAGAGTTTTTAGAGTATGAAACACAAATTCAAAGCGGTGACAAAATCCCGGATGAGTTTGAAAGCCTTGAATTTAAAAATGTTTCTTTTAAATATAAAGAGGATATGGATTACATTTTAAAAAATGTATCCTTTACAATTGAAAAAGGAGAAACCATTGCAGTCGTTGGACACAATGGTGCGGGTAAAACTACACTTTCAAAGCTTCTTATGCGTTTTTATGATGTTTCTGAGGGTGAAATTCTTTATAACGGAATAAACATAAAAGAATATGATTTAATTAAATATCGTGAAAAATTTGCTTCAGTTTTTCAGGATTATAAAGTGTTTGCAATGACTGTTTCTGAAAATGTTTTGACAGAAGAGGTTACAGCTGAAAACAAAGAAATAGCTGTGAATGCTCTTAAAATGGCTGGTGCTTATAAAAAAATAGGCAAGCTTCCCGAAAAGGAAAACTCACTTCTTACTAAAGAATTTGACAAAGATGGTGTTCTGCTTTCCGGTGGCGAAACACAAAAGGTTACAATTGCCCGTCTTTTTGCAAGAGATTTTTCTGTTGCGGTTCTTGATGAGCCATCTTCAGCACTTGACCCTGTTGCAGAAAGCAAAATGTACGACGCTCTTATTGAGGGTACAAAGGGTAAAACTGTTATTTATATTTCTCACCGCCTTTCAAGCGCTACTAATTCAGATAAAATTCTTGTCTTTAATAACGGTGAGTTAGTAGAGCAGGGTAATCACTCAGAGCTTATGGAAAAGGGTGGAGAATACAGCGAGATGTTCACACTTCAGGCATCAGGTTACACTCAGAATGAGGAGGTGTGTGAAGATGAAGAATAAAGCAGGAGAAAAAATCAGTTCATTTAAAAACTATGTTTATATGCTTAAGTTCATAAGCAAACACACACCACTTTTAGTTGTCGGGTATTTGCTTATAGATGTTCTCGCCAATCTTCCGTGGACACTTTCTAATGTTGTTTTGCTTAAATATATATTAGATGTAGTAGCAGAAGGCACAGGTTATGAAAGAATTGTTTTTGCACTTTTGTTTTTTGTGGTGTTTGTTGTTATAACAAATCTTTTCACAACATTGTTTTACGAGATTTCTATGCCGAAGCAAAAAGAAAAATTGTACTTTGCAATTTATAAAACAATTTATGAAAAAGCCGCAAAGATGGATTACGAAGCTTATGACAATCCGGAATATTACAATGACCTTGTTCTTGCGATGAATTCTATGAATGAAAGAGCGTATGCAGTTCTTTCAAATACGCAGGATATTTTCACTCATATAATAGGAATTGCAACCATAGGTGCAGTTATTATTTCAATTGACCCTATTTGCCTTTTATTTGTGGCATTGTGCGTTGCGTTTATGATTCCGGTAGGCAGAGTAATTGCAAAAATCAATGTTAAAAGAACCGAAGCAATGATTCCGCTTGACAGAAAGAATTTATATTTCAGTCGCGTGTTTTATCTTCAGGATTACGCAAAGGAATTGCGTCTTTCAGGTGCTGGTGAAATGATTGAAAGAAGATATAATAAAAATATCTTTGACAGAATTGAAACTATTTCACCTTACCTTGCAAAGCAATGGAAGCTGTATTTTTGTCAGGAAGCATTACCAATGACACTGCTTATTTATCTTGGTATAGCTTTGCTTATGGGTTACAAAGCAATTGTTACTGACGAAATAGGTCTTGGTGATTTTGCCGCAACATTTAATGGTGCAACATCTATAAGTAACAGTGTTTTTGCAATAACAAGTCAGTTTGCAATCCATATAAGAGAAAACGGACTTTATGTAGAAAAGTTCCGTAAGTTTATGAATGCAAAAGAAAAAATGATTTCAGGTACAAAAACTACTGTTTACGAAAAGCCTGTAACAATTAAATTTGAAAATGTTTCTTTTAAATATCCGGGAACAGAAAAATATGTTCTTAAAAATGTAAACTTAGAAATCTCACCATATAAAAAGGTGGCTCTTGTGGGCTACAATGGTGCTGGTAAAACTACTCTTACAAATCTGCTTTTACGCCTTTATGATGTAACCGAGGGTGCTATAACTATAAACGGCGTTGACATTAAAGAGTGGGATATAAGTGAATATCACAAAAACTTTGCCGCAGTATTTCAGGATTTTTCACTTTTCGGTGCAACAGTTGGTGAAAATATTTCTATGAACGATACACCGGATAAAGAACAGGCAGAGAAAGCGTTGGAGGCTGCAAACTTTGACAGAGATTTGCCAAACGGAATGGACAGTATTCTTTTGAGAGAATTTGACGACGAGGGCGTTTCTGTTTCAGGTGGCGAAGCGCAGAAAATAGCAATTGCCAGAGCATTTTATAAGGATTGCCCTTTTGCAATTCTTGACGAGCCGAGTGCTAACCTTGACCCGGTTGCAGAATATGCACTTAACCAGTCTATGACAAAAGCTGCAGACCACAAAACAGTTATTTTTATTTCGCACAGACTTTCAACAACTGTTATGGCGGATGAAATTTATATGCTCGAAAAGGGCGAAATAATTGAACACGGCTCACACGAGGAGCTGATGTCACTCGACGGGAAATATGCATATATGTTCCGTTTACAAGCGGAGAAGTATAAGAAGTGATTAAAGAAAAACCACTTGCAAAGGCAAGTGGTTTTTGTATTATAAGCCGAACTGTTTTTTGATTTGCAGTAATTTGTCTTTGTGTTTCGGGTTGCGTAAATCTCCGTTTAACCAATGATAGTAGTATAAATCCCAATAAGGTTTGTTGGATTTTTCTTCAACGCATTTTTGTAAGACTTCAATGGTAAAATTCAGACAAAAAGAAACACCGTTGCGCCTAAAGCCACCGTATATTTCTGTTTCGTTGTCAATTTTTCTGAATACCTTGCCACATTGATAGCATACCGCTTTTTCACCAAAATGGATGCTGTTGCCATACATTACGGGATAGTCCTCATTTTCGGTAACCGGCAGATTCCCTATAATTTCATATTCGCCATAAAACAACGAATTATCAGCGATAATTGTTGAAGGTAGTGAGCCAAGACGCTGCAACTCGTCAAGTGAAACATCGTCCCGATCCGTAACAATATGATATACGCTGCAAACCAAAGGTTTACTCATAAGAATATCCCAGAAAGGCTCGTTCAATTTTCTCATTTTATCATAATCAAGCAAAATTCTTCCGTAGCCATATTGTCGGCGACCTATTTTAAAACGAAATACATCGCCCTCGTTATATTTTATGTGTCTGCGTTTTTGCTGGGATAAAAGAGAAAACTCTTGTTTGTCAGCATCTGTGGTTTCGTTGCACCACTTCTCAACCCATTCAGAAAACTGATTTATGTTATGAACTGTTTCGTTGAGATAAGCATTGGAGTAATAACAGGAGTTTAATTTGTCATTGTACAATGATATGTTTTTATAGCCATAGTAAAGAGACATTCCTATACCAGTTCTTTTGCTTAATGTTGAAGTTGATAAAATAACAGGCTTACCTTTTTCTGTTTTTGGAAGTAAATATTTTTTGTCTGGCGAAACTTTTTCAGAAAGTTCATATTCATAATAATACGACTCTCCTGACATAATGCACTTTACAATTACATTATTATCAATATAAACATATGTTTCAAAATTGTCGTTAGCATTTTTTGGCAACTGAAGACATTCCAAGTGTTTAGGAATTTTTTTGAGCCCAAAACATTCTCTTTGGTCATTCGTTAACATAAACATACTTATTCACCACCAATGGTAAGTTTATCATAAGATAGGAGAGAATGCAAATACAATTGATTTGTCGGTCACAAATGAAATATTTGCCTTATGCAAATATGAAATAATTTACTTCGTAAATTGTGAAATTTTCTGCTAAAGCAGAAAGTGAAATAAAATTCGCCTTTTACATTTGCGAAGCAAATATTTCATAGCGAAGCTATTTCACATTACGAAGTAATATTTCACTCGCCGCAAGGCGAATTTCATTGAAAAAAGCACTTCTTACGAAGTGCTTTTTTCTGGTGGAGATGGCGAGATTCGAACTCGCGTCCGAAGACCTATTCCCCAAACCTTCTACGAGCGTAGTTTATCTTTTAAGCTTCCCCTTTAAAATCGCCGATAAACAGGCTAAATTAAAGGGTAGCCCTTTAAGTCCGTACAAGCTACAAGGCTCTCACTTGTGCCGGTGCACCGCTAAGATGACACCCTTAACTGAATCGCGGTAGTTTCAGTCAGGATGAGCCGCCATTAAGCAGCAGCTAAAACTGTTTTATTATTGTCAGTTATTTTTAAGTTGTGACTTTTATAGTGGTGCCACTCCACTGCTCGCTTATCTGGGTTCAAAATCCCCGTCGAAATCCTTTCATCCCCATATTTCGCTTTCGCTCAAGTGAAGAGTGAAAAGTGAATAGTGAAGAATTAAGGGGACGCTGTGCGTCCGATTGTATTCGCTTCGCGTTTGATTTTATTCTATGGTAATAGAAACAGTAGTGTTATCGTCACTGACAACATTGAGTATTTCTCCGGTTGCTCCGTTTTCGACAAGAGTAAGTATTTCGTCAAACTTAATATTGTCAATAGCACCATTGCCTATTATACCTGAAATACCATTACCTATTTTAGCAAACTTTTTAATCATTGACAAGGGGAGGGAAACATTTACCGGATTTTGATTTTGCCTTATAACATTGATATTTATTTTCAGGTTTGAAGTATCAACATTATTGTGTTTTTCTTTTTGAGCCTTATCTTTTTTGCCTGTGAGAAGTTCATCGGTTGTCATATCAAGTATTTCTGCAATTTTAGGTAAAAGCTGAATATCAGGACAAGAAATATCATTTTCCCATTTTGAAACTGCTTGTGCAGTTACATCAAGCAGTTGTGAAAATTGTTCTTGCGTATAGCCTTTAGATTTTCTTGCTTGTGAAATTCTTGAGCCAATTGTTTTTGTAGCATCTTGCTGTTCAGTAGTTTCACTTGTTTCATTTTTGTTTTGTTTTTCATCATACTCATTTGAAATAAAGTTTTTGAAAAAAATTGCCATTGTTCATTCTCCTTTTGGTACGATGTACCGTTTTTTGTAACTTCATTTTAACGCCAAATGAAAAAATAATGAAGATAACAAAGGTTGAAACAAGTAAAATTCATTAAACTATTGGTTGATTTTTCCGTTAAATTAACTTAACTGATGGTTTAATAGTCTGATTTCGCTAAATAATAGCGTCGCAGACCCTTAATTTTCAATTTTCAATTTTAAATTTTTAATTCTTTTCGCGCATTGAACGCTCTATATCTCTCTGGGCTGATTTTTTTGCCGCGTCTTCTCGTTTATCGTAAAGCTTTTTACCTTTACAAAGACCAATTTGCATTTTTGCTCTGCCTTGAGAATTAAAGTATATCGAAAGTGGAATTAAAGCACAGCCTTGTTGTTTTACTTCGCCCATAAGACGCATAATTTCTTTTTTATGCATTAAAAGTCGTTTTGGTCTCATTGGGTCACGATTAAATCTGTTACCGTGGTCGTAAGGAGAAATGTGTACACCATTTGCAAGCATTTCGCCATCAACAACATTGCACCAGGAATCCTTTAAATTAACCTTGCCAAGTCTTAAAGACTTAACCTCTGTACCGTGAAGCTCAATTCCTGCTTCATAGGTTTCAAAGATGAAATAATCGTGATACGCTTTTTTGTTTTGTGCAACTGTTTTGCTTTCTGCCTTTGGCATTATTATCTCATCCTTTCCTGAAAATAATCAGTAAAATTTATAATTCCCGTCTGCCTTCAAGTGCACGAAGAAGAGTAACATCGTCAGCGTACTCAATGTCAGCACCTACAGGAATACCATAAGCAAGTCTTGTAACCTTAACTTCAAAAGGCTTTAAGAGCTTGCCTATGTACATTGCAGTTGTGTCACCCTCTAAGGTAGGGTTAGTTGCCATAATAACTTCTTTTATTTCGCCCTTTGCAACTCTTTCTACAAGTGACTTTATAGTGAGCTGGTCAGGTCCTACACCGTTCATTGGTGAAATTGTACCGTGTAACACATGATACACACCAGAAAATTCCCTTGTTCTTTCAAGTGCTGGTACATCTCGTGGGTCTTCTACAACACAAAGAAGTGAATGGTCACGGGTTACGCTTTCACAAATAGGGCACAGCTCGTTTTCAGTTAAATTATGACACAAAGCACAGTGGTGTATTTTTGTGTGTGCTTCCATTATTGCATCGGCAAATTCCTTTGCTTCTGAGTCTGGCAAATCAAGAACATGAAAAGCCATTCTCTGAGCAGTTTTTCTGCCGATTGATGGTATTTTTTGAAATTGCTCTACTAATTTTTCGAGAGCTGCTACATCATAAGCTGCCATAGATTAAAAACCAAGACCTGCAGGGAGTCCGAGACCGCTTGTTATGCCACCCATTTTTTGCTCCATTGTTTCAGATGCTTTTCTTAAAGCTTCGTTTGTAGCTGCAACAATCATATCTGAAAGAATTTCTACATCATCAGGGTCAACTACTTCCGGCTTAATGTTAACTGCGAGAATTTCGTGCTTGCCGTTTACTTTTACTTCAACAGCACCGCCACCTGAACAAGCTTCAAATTCGCTTTCTTCAACCTCTTGCTGAACACGAGCCATTTCGTTTTGCATATCCTGAATTTTTTTCATCATATTTGCTTGTGAGTTACCGCCTTGGTTTGGAATTCTTGCTTTCATTTTATTGTACCGTCCTTTTTAAAAATTTATTCTTCAACTATAAAATCAATTTGCATTTTATTAAGCTTTGTTATTAAAACATCAACCGGCTCAGCACCCTCATTCGCAGTAGGTGATTCACCATCAGTATAAATAGCAGGTCTTAATTTTTCACCCGTTGCTCTTATAATAGCTTCCTGAATTGCATCAAAATTCATTTTCACCTTAAACATACCGGGGAAAGCCATATTCTTTGCTTTAATGAAAATTGTGTTGCCTGCTCTGAAAGCTTGTGAGCCTGCTAAAACAGGGTGGAGTGGCTTGCTTATTTTAGAAAGCTGCTCTAAAACATTATCCCAAGCTGTAAAGGGCATTGCCTTGTCACTCTCGGTTACCAGTGTCATATCAACCGGTGCTTTAGGGGTGATTGGCTCTTCAATTACCGGTGCCGAAACAGGTGGTTCCGGTGGTAATGGTGGCTCTTCATCCCTTGTGTACTGCGTGGTTTCGCTCTGTAAAGGTGTTTCGCTTAACACCTCTTTTGCTTCTGCAACCGGAATGGTTTTTTCTTCAGTCAGAGCTTCTTTGATTACTTCAGCTTCCGGTGGTTGTGGAGTGACAGGTGTTGCAGAAATATTACCTGCTTTCAGCATCATAATCTGCGCCTGTAATTCATCAATTCTTGCAATCAATGCAGAATTATCAGTTGAAAGCTTAGGTGAACAAAGTCTTATAAGCATTGTTTCAACCTTTGCTCGTTGGTGAGCGCTATATTTAAGCTGTGCTGATTCCGTGCAAAGAGTTTCCATTATATAAAGAATTGTTCCGTAAGTTAAAGATGAAGCAAATTCTTTATAACGATTCAACTCATCAGGTGTGCAAACTACAAATTCTTCGGGATTTTTAGTTGTTTTAGTAATCATAATGTTTCTGAAATGATTAACTAATTCACTGACGAGTCTTTCCATATCACACGAAGAAGCATGGAGTCTGTCAATTATATCTAAAACAGCAGAGCTGTTCTGATTTTTAATTGCTTCAGAAATTTCAAACAAATAATCCTTGCCTAAAAGACCTGCGGCTCTGCTTACAGTAGTTATGGTAATATCCTCATTAAAGCTTGCACATTGGTCAAGAATTGAAAGCGCATCTCTTAAAGCTCCGTCAGAAATTCTTGCAATGAGCATTGCGGCATCTTCCGCTAAAGAAAAGCCTTCGGTTTCTGCAACAAGTAAAAGTCTTTTGGCAATATCTTCAGGAGGAATTCTTCTGAAATCAAAGCGCTGACATCTTGAAAGAATAGTTGCAGGAAGCATGTGCACTTCTGTTGTTGCAAGTATGAAAAGCACATGACTTGGTGGCTCCTCAAGTGTTTTTAAAAGTGCGTTAAAAGCACCGGTTGAGAGCATGTGTACCTCGTCTATGATGTAAACCCTGTACTTTGCAACTGCGGGAGTAAAGTTTGCTTCTTCTCTCAAATCACGGATATTGTCAACACCGTTGTTACTTGCAGCGTCAATCTCGGTAACATCTAAAATTGAGCCATCGTCTATTCCGCGACAAACCTCACATTCATTACAGGGGTTACCATTTTGCGGGTTAAGACAGTTAACTGCTTTAGAGAGTATTTTTGCACAAGTTGTTTTACCTGTACCGCGAGAGCCTGTAAAAAGGTACGCGTGAGAAAGTCTGTTAGCTTCCACCTCGTGCATTAATGTTTCGGTTATGTGTGATTGACCCGAAACATCACTGAAAACCTGCGGACGCCATTTTCTATAAAGAGCCTTATGCAAATTACTCACCTCTCAAATTAAAATATGATAAAAAATACACTCAACTCGGTCATACGACGAATAGGCGGACTGTGGCGCACAGAACTATCCGCTTAATGCTGCTCGGTTCCCCGCCTGACATGGTTCACGGTGCCCCGTCGCACAGGACCCACTCGTCGCATGACGGAGCTGAGTGTAATAACTGCGCTAGGAAATATTATAACTTATTCTTACTCAAAAATCAATAGAAATTACACGAAATTCAGCTGAAAATCAACCTTCGTATTCGTCCTCGTTTTCCCAGTTGTGCCAAACTGCCTGAATGTCATCATTATCTTCAAACATTTCTAACATTCTGCTCATTTGCTTCATCTGGTCCTGGTCCTCAAGACGAGAGTAGGTTTGAGGAATATAAGCAACCTCAGCAGATACGAATTTGTAGCCTTTTGCTTCAAGGTCGCCACTTACAGCACCTAAATCGTTAGGCTCTGTACGGATTTCAAAGATTTCTTCATCATCAGTAAGGAAGTCTGTTGCACCACATTCAATAGCATCTTCCATAAGCTTTTCTTCATCAACGCCGTCTTTTTCTACAATGATAACACCGAAACGGTCAAACATAAACATAACGCAACCGGAAGTACCCATATTGCCACCGAATTTGTCGAAGTAGTGACGAACATCACCTGCAGTACGGTTACGGTTATCTGTAAGCGCTTCAACAACTACTGCAATACCTGCAGGGCCGTAGCCCTCGTAAACGATATTTTCATAGTTTTCTGTTGAGCTGTCGCCGGCAGCTTTTTTAATGATTCTTTCAATATTTTCGTTAGGAACATTATTTGCCTTTGCTTTTGCAATAACATCCTTTAATTTTGAGTTACCTGCAGGGTCCGGACCGCCCTCACGAACTGCAACAGCAATTTCTCTGCCGATTTTTGTAAAGACCTTAGCTCTTGCGCCGTCTGTTTTTTCTTTCTTTCTTTTAATTGTACTCCATTTTGAATGTCCTGACATCTATAAAACTCCTTTAAAAAGAAATATATAATGTAATTTAACTGCAATATATTAGCACATACTTATCGTTTTGTCAATCAAAACACCCGTATATATATTGTAAAAATTGGCAATAATAAAGGCGAAAAATAATGTATGGGGATATTTGTATGAAAAATAGTAAAAAACTATGGAAATATTTAGTGAAATGTGGTAAAATACTTCCTATTAACCTTAGGAGTGATTCTTTGAAATACACATTTGACTTTCAACAAATTGGTGAGGCTACTGAATTCTGTACTGTTAAGGCAGAGGGCTTCAAAACTGCGTGTGCATCTGTAAGCTTTATGATTCCGCTTTCAGACGATGCATCTGTTTATGCGTTAGTTCCTAATATTCTCACTCGTTCATCAGAAAAATACCCGACTGTAACCTTACTTGAAAAAAAGCTGGCAGCTCTTTATGGTGCAGAAATTGCCGCAGATGTTTCTAAAATCGGTGAAAACCAGGTTTTGAAATTGGCTGTTGCGTCTATTGATGACCGCTTTGCACTTCACAATGAAAGCATTGTAACAGAATGCTGTCGTGTTCTTTTTGAGCTTATCTACAATCCTAAATTTGTAAACGGCGTTTTTGATGCTGATGAGGTTGAGAGCGAAAAGCGTCTTTTAGCAGAGCAGTTAGGTGCTGAAATGAGCGATAAAAGAACTTATGCTAAAAATCGTTTAGAGGAAATAATGTGCGCGGATGAGCTTTATGGCATCAACAGATTGGGTACCGTTGAGGCTATAAATGCAGTTACTCCTGAAGCCCTTACAGAAGGCTATAAAAAGCTTTTAAAGAATGCGAAGGTTCTTGTTTCTGTCAGTGCTAACGGCAATATTGAAACGGAAAGCATTAAAGCACTTTTCTCAGAATATGCAAATGGTTTTGAAAGAGCTCCAATAAAGAATGAAACACTTTATGTTGAAAAAGCAGAGGATGTTACTTATGTAAAAGAAACTGCACCCGTAAAGCAGGGTAAATTAGTTATGGGCTTCAGATTAGGTATGAAAGACCGTAATGATAATTACGCCGCAAGAAGAATTATGACAGATGTTTTCGGCGGTAACCCTAATTCAAAGCTTTTCAAGGAAGTAAGGGAAGAAATGAGTCTTTGCTATTACTGCTCTGCAAGAATGATAAGAGCAAAGGGAATAATGTTTGTTCAGAGCGGTATTGAAAGCTTTAATGAAGAAAAGGCTAAAACTGCTATTTTAGACCAGCTTGAAGAAATTAAAAAGGGTAATTTTACAGAGGAAGATTTAGAAGCTTCTAAAAAAGCACTTGAAGATGCTTTCAAGAGTGTCAGCGATAGTCCCGAAGCACTCGATTCGTGGTTTACTACACAGCTTGAGCATAGTGAATATTTATACCCCGAGGATTATATAAATATGTTTAAAAAGGTTACTAAGGAAGAGGTTGTTGAAGCCGCTAAGGAAGTAACACTTGACACTGTATTTATGTTGGAAGGTACTGAAGAAGAGGGGGAAGATGAATAATGGAATATATTAAAAATGATATTTTAGGTGAAGGCTATTATTCAATAGACCACAAGTCAGGACTTAAAATTTTTGTGTATCCTAAAAAGGATTATGCATCTACCTACGCTGTGTTCGGTACAAAATACGGCTCAATTGACACTCGCTTTAAAAGAAGTGACAGAGCAGATTTTATCGAAATTCCTGAGGGTACTGCACACTTTCTTGAGCATAAGCTTTTCGAGAGCGAAGAATTAGATGCTTTCCAGAGGTATGCAAAAACAGGTGCATCTGCCAATGCTTACACAAGCTTCGACAGAACCTGCTATCTTTTCACTTGCACAGGTCATTTTAAAGAGAATTTTGAAATTTTGCTTGATTTTGTAAGACACCCTTATTTTACTGAAGAAACAGTTAAAAAAGAACAGGGGATTATCGGTCAGGAAATTGATATGTATAAAGATTTGCCTGATTGGGTTTGTCTTTTTAATATGCTTTCGGGTATGTATCATAACCACCCTGTAAAAATTGATATTGCAGGTACAAAGCAGTCTATTTCCGAAATTACTGCGGAGATGCTTTTTTCTTGCTACGACACCTTTTACAATCTTTCAAATATGGCACTTGCAGTTGCAGGTAATGTTACACCTGAAGAGGTAATTGAAATTGCTGACAGACTTTTAGAAAAAGACGAGCCTGTTACAGTTGAAAGAGCTTTTAAAGAGGAGCCTGAAACAATTGTAAAGCAATATGTTGAAGAAAAGCTTGCACTCGTTACACCTGTATTTTGCTTAGGTTACAAAGAAAGTCACGAAACACCTGAAAGAACAATTAAAGAAACTATTGGCAAATCTTTGCTTTTAGATATGATTGCAGGGCAAAGCTCTGATTTATATAAAGAGCTTCTTGACTCGGGTCTTATAAATGATACTTTCTCAACAGAATATTTCAACGGACACGGTTATGCAACACCTATGTTTTCGGGTGAATCACTTGAACCTGAAAAGGTTGCTGCACATATCCACGAAAAAATTACTGAGTTTAAAGAAAAAGGCTTTTCAGATGAAGAGTTTGAAATTGTCAGAAAGAAGCATTACGGTAAAACAGTAAGAGCATTTACTGATGTTGATACCATTGCGAATGGTCTTGTGGTTTCTCATTTTGAAAACGATGACCTTTTCTCTGAATTTAAAGTATTACAAGAAATAACTGCAGATTACTGCTACGAATTATTGAAAAATTCATTCGATAGCGACAAAGCGGTGCTTTCTGTAGTTAATCCCAAGGAGATATAGAAATGATTGAATGGTTTGCAGATTTCGCGAGAGTTTCTTTTGGCGGAATTGAGAATATTTTTGATGTTTCATCTGTTTTTTGTGAATTCACAATAAACGGTCAGCTGTATTCAATTAAATGGTACGGCGTGATTATTGCTTTCGGCTTGATATTAGCCGCACTTTTCGGCGGTAGAATTGCTTACACCTGGAAAATGGATTTAAGCAAAATGGTTGATGTTTTAATTTATGGTATGTTCGGCGGAATTATTTGTGCAAGAGCATATTATGTAATTTTCGAGTGGGATTATTACAGTATGCATCCTGCAGAAATTTTCCAGATCTGGCGTGGCGGACTTGCAATTTACGGCGGTATTATAGGTGGCTTGATTGCGGCTTTTATTACCTGTAAATTAGAAAAGCTTAATTTTTATAATTTGCTCGACTGTGCAGGTATGTCGCTTTTAATCGGGCAGGGTATCGGCAGATGGGGTAACTATGCTAATCAAGAGGCTTTTGGTGTGTTCACTAACGGCAATTACGGAATGATGAGTGATAAAGTCATTTCGTACATAGAAAGACATCCTGAGCTTTATGGATTAGAGGGTGTTGCTGATATACCGGCATATATTGAAGAAAATAATCTTTTTGTTCACCCTACATTCTTTTATGAATTCGCGTGGTGTATGTTAGGCGTGTTAGTCCTTTACATCATTACCCGAAAATTCAGAAAATTCAGCGGTCAGACCTTCCTTTGCTACGGCATCTGGTATGGACTTGAAAGAGCAGTTGTCGAGGGCTTGAGAACAGATAGCCTTTATATCGGTAATACAGGCTTAAGAGTTTCACAGGTTTTATCAATAGCAATTGTTGTTGTGTGCGCATTGATTCTTGTTGTTAAGCTTATTAAAGTAAGAAAAAATCCTGTTCTCATTGAGGGTGTTGATTACTTCCCGACTGATGAAAAACAGGCTGTAAAATCTGAAAAGAATAAACCTGAAAACGAAGAAAAAGAAAATAAAGACTTCGCAAATGAAGATAAAAAGGAAGAGGAATAATGGCAGTAATTATTGACGGTAAAGAGGTTGCCCGTGAAAAACGAGAGCAAATAAAAGCTCGTGTTGAAGAACTGAAAAAACAAGGCAAATCAGTAGGTCTTGCAGTTATTATAGTTGGTGAAAATCCTGCTTCAAGAGTTTATGTGAATAATAAGAAAAAAGGCTGTCTTGAGGTAGGAATTGAGTCTTTTGAATATGCTTTGCCCGAAAGCACAACAGAAGAAGAGCTAAAAGCACTCGTGGAAAAACTCAATAATGATGACAGAGTAAACGGAATTTTATGCCAATTACCTTTGCCGAAGCATATAAATGAAGACGCAGTTATAAATACAATTTCACCTGAAAAGGATGTTGACGCTTTCCACCCTCAGAATGTTGGGCACATTATGATAGGTGACTACACATTTTTGCCTTGCACACCTGCAGGTATTATGGAAATGCTTAAATTCTATAACATTTCTGTCTCCGGTAAAAAGTGTGTTGTAATCGGCAGAAGCAACATTGTCGGCAAGCCAATGGCAATGCTCCTTTTAAAAGAAAACGGAACAGTTGAAATCTGCCATTCAAGGACAGAAAATTTAAAGAATGAAACACTTTCTGCTGATATTTTAGTTGCGGCTGTCGGCAAAACAAAATTCGTAACAGAAGATATGGTAAAGCAGGGGGCAGTTGTTATTGATGTTGGTATGAATCGTGATGAAGACGGAAAGCTTTGCGGTGATGTCGATTTTATAAATGTTGAAAAAAAGGCTTCATATATCACCCCTGTTCCGGGTGGCGTAGGCCCGATGACAATAACAATGCTTCTTGAAAATACTGTAAGAGCAGTAGAAAAATAAATCCTTGACAGTTTGTTTTATAGTGTAACTTACACATAAATCCAAGTTAAATTTTGGTTAATTTTAAACCCTGAAACCCCGTTTAGTTATCGGCTGATTGCTTGACAACTGAACGGGGTTATTGTATAATATTACAGTATGTAAACTAGTATAAATATAGTTTGTATTATGCAGAATTTTTAGTGAAGGGATGCGTGTTATATGACAGCATTGAAAAAACCTTTGAGTGGCATCTTGGCGTTTATTTTAGTATTCGCTTTTGTGGCTGTTACTCCAATCGTAGCTTTTGCAGAGGGTGAGGATGTTACCGAATTCTCTAAAGAAGAAATCGAACTCAATAAAAAAGTTGATGATGGTTTTGAGTATGTAAGAACTGCTGACGGCTCCGCAGCTATTTTAGTAGGCTATGTGGGTACTGAAACAGAAGTTAAAATTCCATCTTCAATAAACAACTTAAAAGTTATTGAAATTGCTGACGAAGCTTTTATGAATAACACAAAAATCACAGAAGTGACAGCAAGCAATAATGTTACAATAATTGGTGACAGAGCTTTTATGGGTTGTACTTCTCTTAAAACTGTTAAGTCAATTAAGTCAGTGACATCTTTCGGTGAATCAATCTTTGAAGGCTGTACTTCTCTTACAGATGTTACAATTCCGGACACAGTAGTTAATATTCCTGCCCGTGCTTTTTATGGTTGTTCTTCTCTCTTAGAGCTTGATGCACACAAAAACTTAAAGAGCGTGGCACTTGATGCATTGACAGGCTCTGCTTTTGAACAAAGTAAGGATAATGGTGCTTTGGCATTCGGCAGAATTTGCTACGGCTATAAAGGTGATATAACAAATCTCGTGATTCCGGAGGGCGTTTCAATTATTGAGCCTTATGCATTCCTTGGTTGCGAGCAAATTAAAACAGTTGAATTTGGTCCTGATGTTGAAGAAATTGGTCTTTACGCTTTCCAGAACTGTGTAAATCTTGAAAAAATGATTTGCAGTTCAGCTGTTTCTATTATTAAAGCGGGTGCATTCAAAGGCTGTGCTTCACTTAAAGAAGCAGATTTTTCAGATTGCACAATTTCAACAATCGGTTATGAAAGTTTTTCAGGCTGTACTTCACTCACAAGTGTTAAGCTTCACGAAACACTCAGTGAAATTGGTGTAAGAGCTTTCGAGGGTACAGCAATTAAAACTATTGAATTAGGTAAAAATGTAAATTCAATTGGTAAAGATGCTTTCCTTAATAATAAGGTTTTTGAAGGCTTCAGCATTGTAGAGAAAAACAAAGAATATTCTTCAGCAGATGGTGTTCTTTATAATAAAGATGGTAATAGCCTTATTATGTATCCGGCAGCAAAAGCAGGTGCTTTTGAGCTTCCTCAGAATGTTTCTGAAATTCGTGAGGGTGCATTTAAAAATGCTGCGATTACAGAAATTAAAATCCCACAAGATTCTGCACTTGATACAATTAGAAATAATGCATTTGAGGGTTCAAAGCTTACTGCTATTTCACTCCCTGAAAATGTTACAGAAATCAACGCTGAAACATTCAAAAATGCTGAAAATCTTAAAGCAGTTGAATTCGGTTCAAATGTTACAAAAATCGGTAAATCAGCATTTGAGGGCACAGCAGCATTAACTGAAATCAGTCTTCCTGATACACTTCGTGATATTTCTGCTTCTGCTTTCAAAAACACAGGACTTGTTACTGCTAATATCGGTAATGGTGTTGTAAGAATCGGCACAGAAGCTTTTGCAGATAACAAATCACTTAAAGAGGTTGTTTTAGGCGAAAATCTCGAAAAACTTGGTGAGGGTTCATTTATGAACTGCGTTTCACTTGCTAAAATCAATCTTCCTGAAAATGTAAATGATTTTGATATGACTGCTTTTAAAGGCTGTAAGGCTCTTAAAAAGCTTGCTGTATCAAATGACAATGCAAATTATAAAGTAGCTGCTGGTGCTGTTTATTCAGCAGATGGTAAGACTCTTGTTGCGATTGCAAACAATGCTCTTACAGCTCTTAAGATTGCTGATGGCACAGAAATTATTGCTGCAAATGCTTTCGATTTAGCAACAGGTATCAATGAAATTACATTCCCTGCATCACTTGTAAATGTTAAGGCTGGTGCTCTTGATGTTACAAGCTGGTTCAAAGCACAAAAAGCTGGTGCTGTTTATGCAGGTACAGTTCTTTATAAGGTAACAGGTGATGTTGCAGACCTTAAAATTGCAGATAAAACAACATCAATCGCAGACAATGCAGTAAACAATAAAACAGTTAAGGCTGTTACAATTCCTGCAACTGTTAAATATATCGGCGCTTACGCTTTCGCAGAATCAGGAATCGCAGAGGTTGTAATTCCTAATTCAGTAACTGTAATCGGAAACAATGCATTCCAGGGTGCAGCTTTACTTAAAAAGGTTACTCTTTCAAATGCACTTGAAACAATGGGCAAAGCAATGTTTAAAGATTGCGTAGCACTTGCTTCAATCAAAATCCCTGCAACAGTTAAGAATATTCCTGTTGATGCATTTTTAAATTGTAAATCACTTGCAAAGGTTGATTTAGGTTCTGTTGAAACAATTGCTAAATATGCATTTGCAAATTGTGAAAAGCTTATTGTTATTGACCTCCCTGCAACTCTTACAGAGCTTGACCCAATGAGCTTCTACGGTTGTAAGGCTCTTGAAGCAGTTAATGTAAAAGATGGTAATGCAAAGTTTAAATCAGTAGAGGGTGTTGTAATTGCTGCTGATGAGAATAATGAGTTTAATACTCTTGCATTATATCCTGCAGGTAAACAAGGTAGCTACGCAGTAGCAGGAGATATTAAATTTATTGCAGACAGAGCATTCTATGATTGTGATAATCTTACAGAAGTAACATTCTCAGATTCAATTGAAAGAATTGGCACTGAAAGTTTCTTTGATTGTGATGCACTTCTTACAATTGCACTTCCTGAGGGTGCAAGAAATGTAGGCGATTATGCATTTGCTTCTTGCGACGAGCTTCGTGAGTTCGTTGTAAACAGCAACCTTACAGAGTATTCTGACAATGTGTTTGATGGTTGTTATTACTTCAATTTAGAGTTAGTTACAATCAATGTTACAGAAAGCTCAGCAGTATTTATTATAATTATTGCTTTAATATTTGTTGTAATTGGTGTTATCTGGTATTTCAAATATCAGAAGAAGCAAGTTAAATTAGAACAAGAAATCAAAGTACAGATTGCTGAAAGAGAGCTTCTTGAAAAAGCGAAAAAGATTAAAGAAGAACAAGAAGCTACAAAAGAATAAAAATGTGAACCCGATTGATAAGTGATTATCAATCGGGTTCATTTGCTTTATAATTCGCCATTTAAAAATGCTTCTTTAAACCAGACATCTTCGACAGTGAATTCTTTATGATTTAAATAATTTAATATACCTGCATCGGTGGTGAAATCAAAAACCAACTTGTATGAATACAAGAATTGCTTTTTGTATCCACCAAATTTTTTGTTTTGTTCGTTTGTACCATATTTTCCGTCACCTAAAAGAGGGTGGCCGAATGAACTCATATGTGCTCTTATCTGGTGCGTTCTGCCTGTGAGTAATTCAATTTCAACAAGTGAAAGTCCGTTTTTTGATGCTAACACCTTGTATTTAGTAGAAATCTCTTTGCTATCGGCAGATTTTTTGCTTGAAACATAAACCTTGTTTTGCTTTTCGTTCTTTTGCAGATAATCTTTTAAAAGACCTTGCTTTTCTTTTGGAGTGCCGATAACAACACACAAATAAAGCTTATGTAGCTCTCGTTGCTTTAACTTTTCGTTGAGAATTCGCAGGGACTCTGCATTCTTTGCGGCAATTATAATACCACTTGTGTTTCTGTCAATTCTGTTGACAAGTGCAGGTGTAAAGCTCATTTCGTTATCTGGCAGATATTCTTTCTTTTCGTAAAGATACCTTTTAATTCTCGAAATTGCTGTGTCGTTATATTCGCCCTCATTCGGGTGAGAAAGTAGCCCTTGTGGTTTATCGCAAAGCAAAATATTTTCATCTTCATATACTATTTTAAGTGATTTGCCTGCGCTTAAAAAGTCATATTTTGGCTCTTTGCTACCAAAGAATTCGTCGTTAATATAAAGGCTTATAACATCATTTTCCTGTAGCTTGTAGCTTATTTCACCGCGTTTGCCGTTCACCTTGATGCGTTTGCTTCTTATGTATTTATACATAAGCGATTGCGGTAAAAGCGGAAAGGATTTTGTAAGATATTTGTCGAGTCTTTGACCTGCGTCATTCTTTTTTATTGTGAATTCTTTCATCGTTTATCAATTTCCTCTTTAATATCCTTTAATTTTTTAAAACGACGACTGACAGCAGAGCGGGAAAGGGGAGTTGACATCATTTTGCCAAGCTCGTCAATTGACGCTTCAGGATTTTCGAGTCTGAGTGTGCAAAGCTCTGCTAAATCTTCGGTCATAGCTGTTAGTTTTATTTTAGATAAAATATATTCTATCAGTTCAATCTGAGCCATACCTGCTTCAATTGTACGGCTTAAATTTGCGGCTTCAAAATTGGTGCGACGGTTAATTTTGTTTTTAACCTGCTTCATTGCTTTTGTTTCCATTAAGAAAAAGAATGATTTTGTAGCACCTATTTTACCTAAACAATCCTCAATAGTTTCAGATTCCTTACAATAAATAAGCTGTGTGCTGTTTCTTGTAAGAGTTTTCATATTGAGGTTTATTTCGTTTAAAACAGATAAGAATTCTGAAGCTAATTTTCTTCTTGATATATTAAACTCAAGGTGATATTCCTTTTCGGGATTTGTAATGTTACCACACACTAAAAATGCACCGCGTAAAAAAGCAGAGTAACAACAGTTTTCGTCTTCGTCAATATTTTCAAAATTAGAAAAGTTAATTGAAAGCGAGAGCTCTTTACCTGTATATCCGAAAAACTCAAGAACCTTTTTTCGTTCATCTTTAGTGTCAATTCTTACTTTATGATTTCCAGCCTTAGAGTAAGCAATAACGGGTGTTACACCGGTTAACTCATAAATTAAATTACAATACCTTATAGCAACGCAGTTAAGCTCTGTCATAAAGGATATTTCACTTAATGAAAAAGCTCTTCCGAAAACAAGCATACCTAAAGCCTCTGCCTTTTTACAACAGGCAGAGGCAGGTTGCAATTCACATATTTCTTCTTTAATATCAGTTGAGAAAGACATAAATTACCTCAAAATTCTAACTTCCGGTGTAAGAGTAACACCTTTTTCTCTTTTTACTGTATCCACAATAAAATCCATAAGTGATAAAATATCACTTGTTGTGGCGTTATCATAGTTTATAACAAATCCTGCGTGCTTTTCACTGACTCTTGCACCACCGATTTGTTTACCCTTTAAGCCACATTCTTCAATAAGAGCCCCGGCAAAATAACCTTCAGGACGCTTAAAGGTGCTTCCTGCACTCGGGTATTCAAGCGGTTGTTTATCTTTTCTTCTGCCTAAAAGGTCGTTCATTTTTTCTTTGATTTCTGAATTTTCACCCTTTTGAAGCTCAATTTCTACACCTGTAATAATAAAACCGTTGCTTTCATAAGCGGATGTGCGATAGCCGAAAGCTAAATTATCTCGGATTAAACAGCCCTCGTTACCATCTTTATCAATATGATACACTTTGGTAACAACATCTTTCATTTCGCCACCGTAAGCGCCTGCATTCATAAAGATTGCGCCACCTACAGAGCCGGGAATTCCAAAAGCAAATTCGAGTCCTGTAAGTGAATTTTCTAATGCGAAGTTGCAAAGAGTTCCAAGCTTTACACCTGCTTCACAGTAAATAGTGGTTTCATCTGAAAGCTTTATTTTGTTCAATCCATCAGCAATATGAATTACAACGCCCTCTAATCCGTCGTCACTTACTAAAACATTACTGCCATTACCTAAAACTGTGTAGGGTGTATCTGTTTTATTACATTCTTTTATTATCTCGCTTAATGCACCGGCTGAATTCGGCGAAATAAGAAGCTGGCAGTTACCACCGGTTTTAAAAGTGGTGTAATCTTTCATAGAAACATTTTCTTTTACTTCACAACCAAGTCCGAGTGCTTTGTTTTTAAGATTAGTAATGTTAATCACCATCATTCATCAAGAAGTGCGGCACCAATGATACCGGCATCGTTGCCTAATTGAGCAGGGAGAATAATTGTCTGTTTGTTTGAGTGAACGCTGTAGCGTTCTTCTGTTACGAAGCCTCTGATAGGACGGAGGATTTTTTCGCCCTGACCACTTATGCCACCACCAACGCAGATAATTTCAGGCTGGAGTGCATTTATAATGTTAGCAATACCTACTGATACATAGTAGAGGTATCTGTCAACAACTTTTTTAGCGGTAGCGTCACCTAAATCGAGTGCTTCAAAGATTGTTTTGCCTTCAACTTTGTTAAGGTCGCCATCACAGGTTTTCCAGAGAAGGCTTGTTTTGTTATTTTGCATTGCTTCAACTGCCTGTGAAACAAGAGCAGTAGCAGAAGCATATTTTTCCCAGCAACCTTTTCTGCCACAGTTACATTGAATACCATCAACATTTATAACCATATGACCCATTTCACCACCACAGTAGTTAGAGCCACGGATGATTTTACCGTCAATAATAATACCGCTACCAACACCAGTACCGAGTGTTACAGCAACGAAATCTTTAACACCGTTACCGCAGCCTGCAACTGCTTCACCTAATGCAGCACAGTTAGCGTCGTTTTCAAGATAAACAGGCTTTTTAAGTCTTGCTTCAAGCATTTCTTTAGCAGGAACATTGTTGAATTGAAGATTGTTAGAAAATTCAATTTCGCCTGTTGCTTTGTTAACAGAGCCTGGAGTACCAATACCGATAGAGAGAACATCGTCAATAGAAATACCAGCATCTTTAATAGCCATTTCTACTGATTCTTTAATTGAGTCAAAAATTTCAGGAGCAGGACGAGGAGCTCTTGTTTTTACTTTACCTCTGCCCACGATTTCATTGTTTTCGTTAAGTACACCAGTAGCGATATTTGTACCGCCAAGGTCAACACCTATTCTATACATAATTATATACCTCCGAATTGTATTTATTACAATTTAATTTATTATACTATTATAAAATCAGAACCAAAGCTCAAGCTCTGTTGGTGGCAAGTCAAAGTCCTCCATACCAACTCTTTGCAAGAATTCCTTTGCAGCATTGTAGCCCATCTTCTTCTGACGATTATTCATAGCCGCGATTTCAATAATAATTGAAAGGTTTCTACCAGGCTTTACAGGGACAACTGTTGCAGGAACTTTAATTCCTAAAATAGTAGCATACACATCCTCAGTTCCGAGAGTATCGTAAGTTTTTGTGGAATCCCACTGCTCCATCTGGATAACCATATCGATTTTTTCAGTTTGCTTTACTGCACCCATACCAAAAATATTTCTTGCATCAATAATACCGATACCGCGTAATGCTACAAAGTGACGGCTGTTGTCAGGTGCAGAGCCTACAAGTGATTTTGAAGAAACTCTTTTGATTTCAACCTCATCATCGGCAATAAGACGGTGACCGCGTTTTATCAGTTCAACTGCAGTTTCACTCTTACCGACTGCACTGTCACCAACTATTAAAATACCTTCACCGTAAACTTCAACAAGTACACCGTGGCGGGATATTCTTTCAGCTAATTCAACACCTAAGTAAGAAATAATAGTTGACATTATCTCAGATGTTGTTTCGTTACTTTTTAAAAGCGGAACCTCGTATTGCTTTGCGAGCTGTAAAAAAAGTTCGGGTATTTCTATACCTCGTGTAACTACAACTGCAGGGGGACGAAGTCCGAAAAATGTATGAAGACGCTTTTCGGCAGTTTCATCATCCAATTCTTTTAAATAGTCCATTTCACCAAGTCCCAAAAACTCAAGCCTTTCAGGGTCAAAGTGCTTTTCATAACCTGCGAACATAAGACCGGGGCGGTTAACATCCTGTGAACGAATAAGAAGCTCATTCTGAGGCTTATCCGGCATAAAAACAATTTCAAGGCCGTTGTCATTAATAAGCTTTGATAATTCAACAGTGTATTTTCCTGCCATTTTTCTCACTCCTAATAGAGTAGTTGTATTATATAAATACACATACTTATAATAATATCTATACTATTATAATATATCTTTGCGATAATTCCAATACCTAATTTTAATTTTGTGAAAAATAGTATATAGATGCATTTTTTGTGGCAAAAAGTGCCGTGATTTATTCAAAATGACATATTTTAAGAAAATGCTTGACTAATAAAAATCCTTGTGCTATACTCATTACACCTCTCGGAGGGTTCTTTTTTTGTGCCCTAATTTTTGAGAGGGAGGCTAATCAGAAAATGGAGGTGCCGTTCGTGAGAGTTAAAATTACACTTTCCTGCACAGAATGTAAACAACGCAATTACAACACTATGAAGGAAAAGAAAAACAACCCGGATAGGTTGGAGATGAAGAAGTATTGCAGATTCTGCAAGAAACACACTCTCCACAGGGAAACAAAGTAAGGAGGTAACTTATGGCTGACGAGAAAAAAGTAACAGATGCCGAGGTTGCCGCTAAAAAGGCAAAAAAGACTGAGAAGAAAGCTAAAAAAGCTCCTTCTAAATTCAGTCCTAAAAATGTCGGTAAAGGAATCGCTCGTTTCTTTAAAGACCTCAGGGGTGAAACAAAGAAGATTGTTTGGCCGGGTCCAAAAATGATTGTAAAAAGTACAGGTGTTGTACTTGCATCAATTCTTGTTCTCGGTGCAGTTGTCTGGATAATCGACTTTGCTGTTTCAGGTGGCATTGGTGCCCTTAACAGTGCAGCAAATGAGGTTACTACTGAAGTTGTAACAGAAGATGCTTCTGGCGAAACAGATGAACATGATCATGAACACGATCATTCTGAAGATGAAACAGAAGAAGATACAACTGCTGCAAACTAATTCTTAGGTTTTATTCGGAGGTGTATTATGGCTGGCGATGCAAGATGGTATGTAATTCATACTTATTCAGGCTACGAAAATAAGGTAGCAGGTAATATCGCAAAAATTGTTGAAAACCGTAAAATGCAAGACAAAATTCTTGATGTTTGCATTCCTCTCGAAAAGGTTGTTGAAGTTAAAGATGACAAAACAGTCGAAGTTGAGAGAATGGTATTCCCAAGTTATGTTGTTGTTAAACTTGCGGTTGAATACGATGATGATAACCAACCACAGGTTCCAAATGAAACCTGGCACGCTATCAGATACACTCGTGGAGTAACAGGCTTTGTTGGTCCTGAAAGTAAACCTGTACCACTTACAGATGCTGAAGTTGAAAAACTTGGCATTGAAAATAAAATCGTTGAAGTTACTTATGGCATCGGCGATATGGTTACAGTTACAGATGGTCCTTTCGAAGGCTTCTCAGGTGTAGTTGAAGCGATTGATACCGAAAAGAATATGGTTAGAGTAACTATTTCTATGTTCGGTAGAGAAACACTTGTTGAGTTTGAACTTAATCAAGTGCAGAGTGCAGTAGAATAATACTGCTAGTAAATTTGGTAACAAGCGTTAAATGACGCTGTTATATGCGACAGTGTTTGTCGCGTGTGGGAGGAGCAAGGCGAGCTTCTTGTTCCGCCATACCACGAATTTTGGAGGTGCAAAACATGGCTCAAAAAGTTGTAGGTCTTATTAAATTACAGATTCCCGCTGGTAAAGCAACT
>SVPR01000021.1 GCA_015065785.1 Oscillospiraceae bacterium
AGGGCTCGAACCTATGACCCTCTGCTTGTAAGGCAGATGCTCTCCCAGCTGAGCTATGCTCCCATTGCTTTCGTTGCACTCGCAACGATAGATACTATACACTATCGCAACCAATTTGTCAACACTTTTTTTCAAAAAAATTCAACTTTTTTCAAAAAAGTTTTTTAAGGTATTTAAAACCCTTGATTTACAATAGATTGCATCTCTGAAAATTTCTTTTCAATGTCAGCAACTAGCTTAAATTGTGTTCTTGCGCGAACAAGATTATGCTCCGGATATTCAGTTTTAAAATAAACATCGCCGTCAATATAATCTGCTAAAAATCTTATGCCACATTCAAATGTCAGAAGCTTTGCAGCAAATGGCAAATATGTAATTTCATTTTCAGTAAGTGAGTCCCCTGCTGAAGAAAGATAACCCTCAACATAAGCTTTAAAAAGCTCTAAATCCAAAGAGATTTTTGAAAGGTCTTTTTCATCCTCAGCGCCTGTGTTAGCACCAAAGCGGATACTGTCACCAAAATCATAAAGTGAGCTACCGGGCATAACAGTGTCAAGGTCAACAATGCAAAGTGGTTTGTTTGTTTCTTTATCAAAAAGAACATTGTTGAGCTTTGTATCATTATGAGTAACTCTTATTGGAAGCTCGCCCTTTGCAATTAAATCTGTAAGAACAGAGCAATCCTTTTCTCTTTCTAAAGCAAATGCAATTTCTTTTTCTGCTTCGTTTCTTCTGCCGGATTTATTTGCCTCTAAAGATGCTTTAAAATCATTGAATCTTGAAGCTGTGTTATGGAAATTAGGGATTGTATCCTTGAGAGTTTCAATAGGATAATCAGCTAATTGTTTCTGGAAGTTACCAAAAGCAATAGCTGCCATTTTAAAATCTTCTTTTCCTGAAACGCCATCTAATGAATAAGAGTTATCTACAAAATTATAAACTCTCCAATGACCGCCGTCTTCTGTTTTAACATAGTTTTCCCCTGCTTTAGTTTTAAAAACAGTTAAAACTTCTCTTTCTGTATCGCCACCGGCTAAAGCAACTTTCTTTTTTATATGCTCAGTAACACCAACAACATTCTCCATAACTGCAACAGGATTTTTAAAAACATTGTGGTTAATCCATTGAAGAAGGTATTTTTCAATTTTACCGTCTTCTGATATATATTCTACTACAAATGTATCGTTAATATGACCAACTGTAATAGGTTTTATTTCTTTAACACTACCAGAAAAACCATATTCATCTAAAATATTGCATAATTTGTTAAATAATGTTGTATCCATAAAATTACTCCTTAAAGTAAAATAACAATCTTGGCTAATTATACCCCATTGAGGGATATTAGTCAATAATAAAAAGCAATCTCAAATGAGATTGCTTAAGTACTGAAACCCTGTTAACACGCCTAAAAACCCAAAATTAAAAACCGTGAACATTAAAATATATTTTTTTACTTTACCAGGGTTGTTTTTGGTATATTCTCTTAATGTAATAAGACTTGCAAGAGAAGCAATCAATGTGCCTACCCCACCAATGTTAACGCCTAACAACAAATCTTTATAATCAGTTGTGAACTGTGAAAGAAGAATTGCAGACGGAACATTGCTTATAAACTGACAAGAAGCTACACTGAATAAAAGTGTGCTTTTTTCAAGTAAAAATTGAAACAGCTCTTTAACTGCATCTATTCTCGCCATATTCCCCGAAAAAACAAAGAATGCACAGAATGTTAAAAGCAACGGATAATCTACCATTTTGAGTGCTTTTTTGTCTAAAATCAAAAGTGCGGCAGGAATAATTACTAAACCTGTCCAATAAGGAATAAAACGAAATACAATTAAAATAGAGTACGCAAAAAGCACCAGATAAATTGCAGTACGGGTTTTGCTAATGTGCATTTCTTCGCCCTCTAATTCCAAAGGCTCTTTTTTAACAAAAATAAAGCAACAAGCAGTTATAATTGCGATTGACAAAACAAATGTAGGCAACATTATAAGCATAAATTCGCCTGTCGGTATGTTGAATTTTGAATATAAAAACAAATTTTGTGGATTGCCGAAAGGTGTTAACATACCGCCAAGATTTGCTGCAATATTCTGCATTATAAAAGTAAATGCCATATATTTTTTCTTGCCGGTTGTTTTTAACACAAAGCAACCTAAAGGCAAAAATGTTAAGAGTGCCATATCATTTGCAATGAGCATTGAGCCTATGAAAGTTATGTAAACAAGTGCTAAAATTGCAAATCGGGCATTTTTAAATAATTTAACAATTTGTTCCGCTAACATATAAAAGAAATTGATATTTCTTAAAGCACAAACAACTGCTAAAACACAGAAAAGACAGGTTAATGTTTTAAAATCAAAATAGCCGATATAATTTTTATCAATTGGTACGATTATTGAAGTAATCACCGCCGCAATAACAGCAATTACAAGAACTACATTTCTTTTACAAAACCTTGGAACTTCTTTAACAATTACTGACATTTTTCTTTTCTCCACAAGTAAATTCTTTTTAAACCTGCAATATAATAGTACTTGGATTGTTAAATGTCAAGGGTTTTCAATTAGTTTTACTTGCACACTTGAAACTTGTAACTTGCATACTGATTAGCAAAGCTAATCAATACCTCGTAAGTTCTGCCTTAAAAAGTGTATCAACCGGATATTTTCCGCCACCGCTTCTGTATTTTGCGGCACCTGATTCAAAGAGCAGATAGATTGTACCATTTACGCTCTCTACCCCCTGGCTCATTGGTGGGGCTATGTAAGAGGTTTTCATTTCTAATTCATCACAAGCGTAAAGGTCAACTTCTACACCGTCAACTGTTACTGTGCCGACCTTATCCCCTTCAGTTACATCATTAAACACTTTAATAACTGAATTATTTTTTCTGCCGTAGCTTGTGCTGAAAATAAAGCCACCTGAGAGAGTTCTTGTCATACC
This sequence comes from Oscillospiraceae bacterium, assembly GCA_015065785.1. Lineage (GTDB taxonomy): Bacteria > Bacillota > Clostridia > Oscillospirales > Acutalibacteraceae > DTU089. Next base: position 2,953 of record SVPR01000021.1, read on the forward strand.
CTGAACCTGTTCAGGAATTGCTAACATAATATCCGGCACATAACCATCACGGGTAGAATTGATTTTATCTATCTTAGGAAGTCCGTCTTTAAGATTATAACCCTCACAATAAGCATAAAAGGTTTCACCTGAGTTAATTGTAGTGACATTGTTCACATTATTTCTTTCTGCCGGCGAGCTTTCTATAAAGTCGCCAATCCAAAGAATTTCACTATAAACATTGGCAAAGGAGCCTTTTGTATTGATTTTAAAATCACTTGCAAATTGAACTGTTGCACCATCTTTAGCTTTTTCAAGAGCTTCAATTGCAATAGTTCTTGCAGAATAATCACTTGTTACAAATATATAGTTACCTGAAGAAGCAATTCCACCGGCATGGCCGTAGTACATAGTACCATCTACATTTTGTAATTTTACAGATTTCACAAGGCTACCTGTTTCAGCATCTAAAATCATTAGCATTGACGGAAAGCTTTTGTCCTCATAATATCCGCTTACAATAAGCCAATCCATATTGAAATTGTAGCAAACACCTTGTGGTATAATGCCCTCAAAAAGCCCCGGCGCTGTAAACGAAGTTTTAAAAACATCAGTGAATTCGTTAAACTCTTCGTTTTCTGAAAGGAAATCATATAAAACAACATTGGTTGCAGAAATCATATCGGTAATTTCTTTTGTCTTTAAAATTTTTCTTCCACCGCAAGAAGAAAGCATTGACACTACGAGTATTAGTGAAATTACAGAAAGCAAAATTCTTTTCATAGTCACACCTCTTTTCGGGTATTCTACTACAAATCCTAAAAAAAAGCAAATTTATGCCCCCGACAGTAAAATTCTACATTTTACTGTCGGGGGCATCTGATTAAAATTCAATATTAAAATCGCCTAATTGATATTTTGTACAAGGGAAGTTTGTTTCGCCATTTTCATCCGGGAATGGTGACCAGTTATCATTTTCGTAAACTGCTCTTTCCGCTTCGTTTTTGAAATCAGGAATTCTGTACTGAATACCATCATTAAGGCTACTGCGCCAACCGAATATTGCAACTGCAGTCATTGCTGCTGATTTGTAAACATCTAAGAATGGCTCTCTGTCATTTTGTACGCAATCAAGGAAATCGTAAATTGCGTAATAGTCACCACCGAAGTGACCGCTCTGACTCGCTCTGTCTTTATCGAATGGATATTCAGCATCGTAGAATGTTTCTTGCTCCATTCCTTCAGGAATTTCCCAATCATTGTAGAAAAGGCGAACTTTGTAATCATCGCCACGAACACTCTCAAGACTGCCCTTGCCACAATTCATACGATACCAAAGACCGTGACCACCGAATTTTGACCAACCTGTAACACGGGCAATTGAGCCGTTGCTCATTGTGCAAAGCATAATTGAAGCAACATCCTTTGTTGGCTCTTCTTCTCGTTCAATGCGAACTTCATCACTGTAAATACTAAGAGCATTAACTGCAACCGGAATTTCACCTGTAATTTGCATAATAGGTGCTAAAGCATGGGTTGAATAATAGCCGGATGGCATAAGTGCACGCCAGTGCTTTGCATCTGGTGTAATAACTTTATAACCATCGTGTGGCATTGGGTGAACATATTCACCCTCGCAGTAAACTGCACCACCAAGAGTTTTATTTTTATAAATTTCTTCCATCTTTCTGACTGTACCAAAATATGCACAGTTTTCAGCAATCATATATTTTGCCTTGCTCTTTTCAGCTGCACGGCACAATTTAACACAATCTGCTAAAGTAACCGCAGGAAGCGTTTCACTATAAACATGAATACCCATTTCGAGTGCTTTAATTGCATATTTTGCGTGTTCATTGAAGTAGTTTGCTAAAATAACAACATCTAAACCACATTCAATGAATTCATCGAAAGCTTTAAAGTATTTTGTATCTTCACAGGTGCATTTTTCAACAAGCTCATAAGTTGTTTCATCATAGTCACAAACTGCATAAATGTAACCTTTTTCACTTAAAACTGCAGGCTCTGCAATAGCAGTACCACGACGAAGACCGAAAACACCGATTTTTAGCTTATCTTTTTTCTCAACTGTGCAAAGATTTTTAATAAATTTGTTGTCATTGTCGTAACAATCAATATTCATATAACCGTAACGGTTAAGCCAGAAAACCCAACGAGCTTCCATATCCTCTTCATAAAGAACAGGTCTGAAGCCTGCTCTTAAATATGATTTAACTGCAGGAACTCTAAATTCGTCAGTTGTAAGACCAACATAAGTACAACCCTCTTTAGAAAGTGCGGCTAAAGCGATTTGGTTAAGGTAAGCACCAAGACCTTTACCGCGACTGTCTTTATGTACTGAAACCATATGTACCCAACCGCGACCATTCTCCTGAACGAGTGCAGTAATAGTAGCAACAGGATTGCCATTCTCTGTAATGAAAAACACATTTTCAGGCTTGTAGCCATCAGCTTCTTCAATAACTTCTACAAAGCGAGTTGCGTCTGCATCATCGCCAACAAGACCATTTTTACAAATTTCAGCCCAGGCAGCTCTGTCTTCAACTGTGCCATTATAGCTTCTATATTCAAAACCTTTTAAATCTGTCGGGAATTCGCAAGGCGCTGTTAATGTTTTGTATAATTTTAATTGACTCATTTTCTTTACTCCTTATTTTTTAATATGTAAAATTGTTTTTTCAACTAAATCAGAAATTTCTACAACACCCATACCCGTTATACCGGTGTCAAGCTTATTATTTAAAGGCTTAACCCACTCGTCACCAATTGAATCAAAGCCGTTTAACATACCTAAAACAGAACCGACAGTTGCACCGTTGCAATCGGTATCGTAACCAATCTGAACTGCAAGGCATATAGATTTACTAAAATCACCATTCCCATAAAGCAATGCAATCGTAACAATTAAAGCATTGGGGATTGTGTGAACTGAATCGTGTGAGTCAAATTCGTTATATTTATTATGAATAAATGCAATGCAATCTTCTTGTGAAACACCATTTTCAAACTTTTCTATAATATCATAAACTGCTTCATAAAGTCTTGATGTTGCAGGAATCTCAGCAAGACCTGCTTTAATTACATCAGTAACACTTTCTGCATTTGCTGCACAGGCAATCATTGCAGAAGCGAACATTTCACCATAAATACCATTTTTAATGTGTGAAATTGAGGCATCACGAAACGCATATTCTGCAGCAAGCTCAGGAGCACCCGGTGCAATATAGCCGAAGTAATCCCCTCTTATCTGGGCACCAATCCACTCACGGTAAGGGTTTTGATACATAGCAGAATACGGTGGCGCGTAGCCGTTTATAAAGTTACGATATGCAGACTTTTCTGCTGTAAAATACTTTTCAATCGGCTGACTCTGGAGCCAGATTTTTGCCATATCCTTAGGCAGAAAATCGTGACCATATTTATCAATTAAAATTTGTGCTAACACAGTGTAGGTTGTGTCATCATCAATTGGTGCACATTCTATAACATCTGCCCACGCTTTATTTTCAAGACAAAAATCATATTTTTCAATCATTTCGTCTGTAATATCAGTTGAAAGAACATAGCGGGATAACGGGTAATTATCAGTTTCTTTTAAAAGCGGATATAATTCATTAGTTTTAATACCCTCAAGTGGTTTACCTAAAAGACAACCGCAAATTCTGCCGTACCAGGCACCCTTGATTTTTTTATAAAGCAAGTCATTAGTGAGTGTGATTTTTTTGTATGTATAAGGTTGTCTTAATGCTTTTATGCTTTCTAAATCTGATGGCTCATTATATTTGTAGTCAGCCTTAATTTCAGCATTTATGATTTTTTCAAACAATTCGTCAGCAAGGTCTGCCTGCTCTTTTGAATATGGCATTTTAATTGCATTTTCAAAGGTTTCTTTGAACTCGTCAATGTCAAGACCCTCATCGATACATTGTTTAAGCTCAATATCAAGAGTTTTGCAGTATGAATCCCAATAATAATCCCCTGAATAGTCAGGGTGTATTTTTTTATTAGACATAAAAACCACCACCGTGATTATTTTAACACTCTTAAGATTATATACTTTTAGAAAACAATATTCAAGAGCAAAATCAAAATAAATAAAGTCGGATGCCAAAAGCACCCGACCAACAAATTATTTTACTGTAATTTTGAAAAGTCTTGCACCGTGTGAGTTAACCTTTGCAGAAAATTCACTATCAGTTACAGCGTGTTCTTTATGTGACCACATATCCCATACGCTATATTTAACGCCACCGATTGCAATATCTGTAATATCAAATTTAATTTCTCTTTCTTTATCATCAGTGTTAAAGAGTGCAACATATTTACAATTTACACCCTTTGAAGTCCAGATAATTTCACCTTTGTTGTCAATTTCTTCTCGTTTAAACTGTCTTGCACCACTTGAATTTTTGAGCATATCAATAAGCTCTCTGTTCTGGAGAAGTGAAAGCGTAAAGTCATCATTTTCACGCATTTCGCCACCTATCATAAGCGGTGAACGGAAAATTCCCCAAAGAGTCATCATTGTTATTTGCTCGTCGTGTGTAAATCTTGTGTAGCGGTTTCTGTATTTTTCTAATTCTTCTGTTTTCTGAATTCTGCCTATTGGCAACATGTCGCAATCCGGCCAAGCGCCAGGTTGTACATAATCTTGCCAAGCATAGCAACGCTCAAACATTGCATGAAGCTTGCTCCATTCATCCCAAAAATCGCCTGTCATACGCCAGAGGTTAGCGTGAGCTGCTAAGTGCTCGTGCTCTTCTACAGGAGCAGGACCTGGTGAAAGGCTGAGGACCATATCTCTGCCACATTTATCAATCGCTTTTCTTATCATTTCAATTTCTTTTCGCGCAGCGTATGGATTATGCGGAAATATTTCTATATTTGCAATATCGTCACATTTTATGTAGTCAACATCCCACGAAGCATATAATTCAAATATAGAATCATAATACTCCTGACCACCCTTTGCATCAGGGTCTACACCATACATATCGGGGTTCCAAAGACAAACAGAAGAAGGTCTTGCAATATCTTTTGCAGTAACACCCTCGCACTTGATTTTTGTATTCTGGTGTGCCGCTTGTCTTGGAATACCACGCATTATATGAATACCAAATTTAAGTCCGAGAGAATGAATATAATCGGCAATTGGTTTAAAGCCCTTACCCCCTGCCGAAGAAGGAAACCTTTCAACAGACGGAATAAGACGAGAATATTCATCCATACACAGTGGCGCAAAATAGTGGTAATAAAAACTATTTGCAGTAGGTTCTGACCATTGAATATCGCAAACAACATATTCCCAGCCGTAGTCTTTAAGATTTTCTGCCATATAATCAGCGTTAGCGAGAAGCTGTTCCTCATTAACTGCCGCACCGTAACAATCCCAACTATTCCAACCCATTGGTGGTGTTAAAGCAAGTTTTTTATGCATAAAATATCATTCCTTTTTCACAAAAAAGTCTAATAAAATAAATATGTAAATATTATACAAGCATCACCTGTTTTTTTCAATAACAAAATAAATTAAATTTGATAAACAATACAAAAAAATATATAATTTAATATCAAAAAACACTTGACAAATAGTGCTAATTCAAATATAATGTTAGTCGTTCCTGCTGGGACATGGACCATTAGCTCAGTTGGTTAGAGCAACCGGCTCATAACCGGTTGGTCCGGGGTTCGAGTCCCTGATGGTCCACCAATTGAATATAGGGGCATAATGTAATGGTAACATTCCGGTCTCCAAAACCGTCCTTGAGGGTTCGAGTCCTTCTGCCCCTGCCAAAACGAAAATCCGTTCTCGCAAGAGGACGGATTTTCGTTTTGTATTATTCATTTTCATTATCATCATTCTCTATTCATTAAAAAAACGGATTTTCAATGAAACAAATCCCTCGATTCATTCAATATGTTATAACATCACCCAAAGAAATCTGAAAGTTCTACATCATAACCGTGCTCTTTTAAATCATCGTAAGAATTGAAGTTATTAAAAATCGTATAAACTGCGCCTAAAAATCTTACTACAACATCTTTAATTGAAATGAAAAAGCCTGTTTCTTCATGTCCACCATTTGCTGTGGTCTTGGTTATAGTAAATGTCTGAATTGGTGCATCTTTACCTAATTCATATGAATTAACAGTAACTGAATCTGCTTTAAAATCAAGTGTAAAATATGTTGCAACATCCGTAAGATAATCAAAACCAATCCACTCATCATTAAGACCTACATCATCGTCATCACGCGGTCTGCCTAATGAGCAAGAAACTGCATAAATTGTACCTTTAGGGTCAACCATTTCAGGTTTCAATTCTTCTACTCTTTCGTTTTTATATAAAACATCGGTTACTGTGTAGTAATGGCTATGACCTAAAAGCACAAGGTCAATACCGAATTCGTCTGCAATTGGTCCCCAGATAGTACGAAGAAGATTATTTTCACTTTCTCTGTGTGGAATCCTGCCACTATAAAGATCGTGGTGGAACATCATAATTCTCCATTTAACCTGTGGATTAGCTTCAACTGCTCTTTTCACAAAATCCGCGTGAGCCAAAGCATTACCACTGTTTGAGTCCATTACAAGAAAAAGCGCTTCCCCTTTTACGAACCAATAGTCAGTACCATTGTAAGAACGAATAAAAGCTTCGGTATCTTCATTAGGAACATTTTTAAAATCTTTATAAGCCGCACCCTTACGGTCGTGGTTACCCATAGCAGTAGCAATTGATAAACCTTTCATTTCATCAGATGCGGTAAATGCTCTGTATTCGCTTTCAAGACCTTCTGTTGCCTGGTCACCTGCAGAAAGAAGAAGTGAAATATTTTTATTGTTTGAAAGAGCATCTTTTACTGTTTCGTGAAATCTGTAAGATGTGTCTGAAAGAGAATTCGGGTTATAGTCATCTATTGAAGTTATATGAACATCTGTTACATACATAGCAGAAAACTCGGCACCGCCGTCTGTTTTAAATGAATAAACCTTTGACTCAAAATTAGGACTTAAGCATTTGTAGTAATATGTAGTATTTTCTTTAAGCCCTGTAACAGTAACTTTATTAACAACACTGCCTTCAACAGAATTAAACTGTGTGCCTTTAAAAATTTCAGGTGAACTTAAATCTTTATTTGTTGATATTACAACTGAATTTTCACCCTCTGCTGAAGAGTACCACGAAAAATTACGTTCACTTTCGTTACTACCAACAAACATAATAATTCCTGCATCTGCATTACTGCTTTCCCATAATTCAACCCAATCTTCTTCAGTTGTCGCAAAAGATGGTACTACACAAGTAAAGAGCATAACAACTGCGAGAACAAATGCCATTAAACTTTTTTGTATTTTCATAAAATCAATCCTTTTTATTTAGTTATAAAATTATATGACAACTACCAATAATTGTCAACAAATGCAATTTGATTTATTCAACTTTTAAAGAACTGCCAGCGTCTTTAATTTTTACAAACTTCGGGTGTTCAAAAAGTGATTTGTTTGGGCTGTGGAATGTTAAGTAAATGTTTTCATTATCTTTAAAAATCATACCGTGGCCACCATCGTCATCAATAAGCGGGTCTAAATGAATAAAGTTTGTGTTAAGCTCGCCATCTTGGAATTTAACAAGACATTCGGCATATTGCCCTTTAATGAATGTTGACCAGAGCATAAAAAGTTCGTCAGTTTTTGAACGATACATAAACGGGCCGTCTGTAACAAAATGACCATCGTCTGGTGCTACTTCTATAAAAAATGGTGAAGAACCTGAAAACATAGTAACCACTTCCCCGGTTATACCTGTTAAATCTTCATTTAACCTGGCGTAACAGATTGTGCCATCAATTATCTGAGTGTGTTCGTGGCAGAACACAATAAAAGGTTTGCCATTTTTATCAACATAAAATGTACCATCAAGACATTCCCATTCATCAGGTGTTACTGCACCTTTGCTGTGTGGTTCAAATTCACCTAACGGACTGTTTGCTTTTAAAATGTATGTCCCCCTTAAACCATTAGGTTTTGTAAAGGTTGCAAACATATAATATTTTTCTTTATATTTATGTACTTCGGGTGCCCAGTTTACATTGGTATTCATATTATATTTTTCTGAATTAAAGCATTCAATCGGCTCGCTCCAATTTTCTAAATCGGTTGACACATAGACATCAAAGCCACCTGTTTTCTGACCGAAATTCTCAGCTCTTGTGCCGTACATATAATATTTACCATTCTCAAATAATACAAATGGGTCACGGATATTGATTTGTTCGTTTGTCATAAATATCTCCTGAAAACAGTTGCAAGTGTGCAAGTATGCAAGTTGCAAGTACTTATTTAATTTCAATTATTATATCACACTTGATTTTCATATTCAATTTAATATTGAAAAATAGTAAATAACTGCTATAATTACAGTAATGGGGTGAAATTATGGATTATGAACAAGCATTATGTTTCAAGCTAATGTTAGAAGAAGGTTTTTCTGACAGTTTTTTTATTTGGTATGATGAAGCATTAAATGAATGTAAATTTGACGATTTATTATTAGACCTTAATTTCAATATTTCTAATAAAAACAAAACAATTGAAATTTTAAATGAATATATCTTGGATGCAAAAGAAATTAATCGAGAAAAACTATTTGATTTAATCTGGAATGAATTTCATAATCTTTGGGTTGCAGGTAAAATAACACAAGAAAAACTAATTAAAACATTTTACTCTGTATATTTAAAACTTGATAATAATTACGATATTTGGTTTTCGGTAGATATTTTAGATGAATACTATGGATTAATGACTGATGGAATAATTAACCGAGAAAAATTTGATGAGATGTTTCACGATTTCATTGAAAACAAAGCCGATATAAGTAAATATGATATTTGGAATTATGAGAAAAAATCGCTAAAAAATAGAATTATTAATACTTTGAAAAGAAAAACATAATGGATAGCAACATCGAAAATAAATTCGTGAAAAATTTTATTACTAAAAATATTCAGGAGCGTTTGATTTTTGAATACAGTGCTTTGGTACCCCTGAAAGATATATTTTACATATTTGAAATAACAAAAACCCGTTGTTTTCAACAACGGGTTTTTGTTATACAGTGGCTAAAAATTACAAAAAACAAACCAAAAATTACATTTTGGAAAACTAACAGAATATTTTGTGTATTATAAAACCACAAGTTAAAGTGCGCAACAAAATGGAGCGATTTTAATTTGTGTAAAAGCATTTACATACTCCCAAAAATATGATTAGATGTTCTTGAGGTGAGAGCAATGAGTAAAATTTCAAAAAACATAAAAAAACTACGCAATTTGCAAAACATCAGTCAGGAAGCTTTGGCTGAAAAGCTGTTTGTTTCGCGTCAGGCAGTTTCTTCGTGGGAAAACGACAGAACTCAGCCCGATATTGAAATGATAGGTAAATTGGCAGAAGTCTTTAATGTTTCTGTTGAAGAGCTGATTTATGGCGAAAAACTGAAAACAGCAATTGAAACAGAAAAATCGCAACAGCCTAACAAAACACTTATTATTATATTCTCAATTCTCGGTTCTATTTTTGTTACTTTAGGTTTAGTTTTCTTTATCTTCTTTGGTTGGGAAAAATTCAGTATAGGTGTAAAAACTATATTTGCTCTTTTGCCAATGTTGATAGGTCAGGCTGTCGCTGTTTTTACATATCTCAGAAAAAAAGACAGCATCGCCTTTTCAGAAAGTGCCGCGCTTGTGTGGTCAATTGGCGCTTGTGCAACTGTTTTACTTATAAACGGAATTCACGCAATTGAGTTACCACTTTCTGCTCTTCTGACAGTTTTAAGTCTTTTAGTAATACCATCAATATACATCTTCAATGTTGTTTCGCCTTTGGTCGCATATTTCGGCCTTGTTTTAACAGCTATCCCTAATTACAGCAACGGTTTCACCGCTTTTGTAGCATTGACAATTTTAATGTTAACCGGCTTGGGTTATGTTTTCGTAAACAGACACAAGGTCGAAGATTTTCGACATACATTTTCAGTATGGATTTCGCTTATTGCAAGCTTCATCGCAGTACTTGAATTAGTTTTTGCTCTTGATGAGTTCACATATTACACAAGTGCATTCACAGTAATTTTAGCATTCTTCACCGGGTTATATGCACACAGCAAAAATAACAATTTAAGTAACCCATTCTATCTTTTAGGTACACTTGGCATTACAGGAGCACTCTTTTTCACAACATACATTTCCGACTTAGGTGGCATGGATTTTGTTTTTTATAATTCAGATTTCGATTTTAAAATGCTATTTGTAATACTCATTAAGCTTTTAATGGTTATAGCTTTTGTTGGTATTGGATTATACTCAGGAAGAAAAACATTTAAAGAAAACCACTCCAAGCTCGTAATAACTGCATTAGGATTTGTAGCATCAAGCTTAGCTTTAATTACTTCAGATGATTTTGCGTTTTTAGCAACAATTTTAAGCTTTACCCTCTCAATTGTTTTTATTGTTTCAGGTTCAAAGAACAACAAGTTTTTCGAGATAAACTTAGGGTTAATTACAGTAATGATTTTAATATTCAGAGTAATATTAGAATATGAAGCAGATTACTTTACACTCGGTATTTTGTTTATGGTTTTCGGTTCTATTCTTTTTGCCGCAAATTACTTCTTAATAAAAAAGACAAAAAAGCTAAAAGCTAATTTAACAGCAGACGAAAACCAAGTATTTGTTGATGGTGGTGATTTAAATGTTTAAACGAAAAGGAAAATTAATTTTAATAATCGCTATAATAATTCAACTTACTATCCCCTTTAGTATGTTGTTTTATCAAATTAACATTAACTACAATTTAAATAAAGAAGAAAATTATTTTAAAATACCACTAAGAAATATATATTATTTTTCAGACGGCTGTAGTTTAGAAATTGATTCAGAAAATTATATATCGTATAATTTAGATGATAATTTTTTGGTTTTCGAGAAAAACGAAAATAATATTTCTTATGAAGTTTCTGATTTTAAACCAAAGCACAATAATTATTTATATATAAATACAAGTAATAATTTATATGATTTAAACTATGTGCCGGAATATGATTTCAATTATGAATTAATTGAATATTCAAATATTATTTATGATAAAGATAACGAAGAGGCTAATATTGCCCGCGGGCTTGTAGAAGGACCTGAAACTGAAGCTTATGCGACTGTAAGCATTTATAAAGGACATATTAAAGTAATTAAAGTATATATTGAAAATTACACTTTGGAAGAATATTTAAAAGCGTGCGACAATAATTTAATTGATTTAAAAAGATATCAGTATGTTGACGAATTTAATTTTTCTGAATATTTTGATAATCTCTCTGAAAGCCAAAAAGAATTATTAAATAATCTTGCTGAAAATATTCTGAAATAAAGAAAACTCCCAATGATTTTTCATTGGGAGTTTTCTTATTTTATTATTTTCTTTTTCTATGAAAAATAATTCTGTAAATAATATTAAAAAGAATAAAGCTTATCAGCATCAATATTGGTTCAAAAATCATTCCGGAATTCCATTCATTTAAAAATCCTTTTACAGATAATATTTCTGTAAAATTTATTGTTATTAAAAAATTATCATCAGGACTGCCTAAAAAGAAATAAATAAATGCAATAATTACTAAATAAACCGGTAATGCTTTAATTGAAAATTCCTGTGGTAGCATATCTATCGGCTTATCCAAAGCTTTATCTATAATATTTTTCTTTGTAAATTTAATTACCGGATAAAATAACACGGCACTGATTACAATAGTTAAAACAATTTCAAATACTTCATTATCAAGTATAGCTTCATTTAACTTAAATGAAAAAGCACGGGCAAGAATTACAACGAACGAGAAGAACAATGTCAAAATTCCGTTATAAATTAAACTGAATCTCTTATTTTTGATAAGCGGTGTGTAAACAAATGATTCTTCAGCATCGGTAAATTGCTTTGGCAAAAGAGCAATTATAAGCATAACCAACAAGCCTAAAATAAAGCCTGTAAAGAACTCCCACGCCGGCCAGGCTGAATGAGATAAAAAGCCCGGCATTTTTACTCCTGCTAAAAACCCCCTGTCTGAATCTAAAATCAATGGCAAATCAGCGAGAGTTATTGCAACTGCACACGAAGTATTTACTAAAAATGCAAAAACAGCAGTAAATTTATCCTTTAAAACAATGCCTACTGTTAAAAGCGATGTTAAAGCACCAATGGCGCTTGAAATTACTTTGATACTTGTAAAATAATTACGGCAGAACGGAATTTTTTTAGCCCAGGGCTCAGAGCCTAACTTCACAATAAACGCCCTCATTGGTGATAAATCTTGACCTGCATCACGAAGTCCCTCAGCACAAGCCTCAACAGCTTCAGGGTTTATAACCTGTAATATGTAGTGAGAAATAGTCAACTCAGCTATTATCATTGTCAAATAATAAACAGCAACGAAAATAAAAAAGTCTTTGAACTCATATTTTTTCTTTGAAAATAGTGAACCTAAAGCAATTGAAAAAAGTGGTAACCAACCAAAGCCTAAAAGTAGCATTATTATGAGCCCGCTATATTCGCTGATTTCAATATAGCGGTAAGCATCTTCTCCGACGAAATTGGCACTACTACTCAGATAGCCATTCATCTGTGAATTAAGCGTTCCCCAGCCACCTGCTGTAAGAGCTGCAAAAACTGCGCATAAAGGCATCATTTCGTAATTCATTTTCTTTCTTCTGCCATAAAGCGCATAAATAAACATAACAAAAACAAATGCTACTGCGAACATTCCCCATTTTGCACCAAAGCCGTGGTTGCCTCTGACACGCCACATAAAACCTATTAAAAATGCACCTGCAATAATTGAAAAAATCTTTTGATACCATTTTAAATTTTCTTGCTCTGTAATACTCAAAAAAATCACCCGCCAATTTAATATTATAGCTTTATTATAGGATACCATAAATTTTGAGTCAAGAAAATTTTTCCTTGATATTTTTTTATATTCTGCAAATCATAAATCGAGAGTTTTTTCTTTTCGTACTGTCGAAATGTGTCGAAAAGTGTTGAATTTTATCGAGATTAGTGATAAAATACTTAAAAAAAGAGATTTTATATCGCACTCCTGGGGGAAAAAAGTTGTTATTTAACCGAATTGTGCAGTTCCGCACATATAATAAGCTTGAGCCGGCAACCATTGCAAAAGCGTTGAATGTCGAATTAGACGAGTATTTAAAATACGAAGATGGTTCTATTACACCTAATATATCCGTTATTACTGACCTTGCGAAAATTTACAAGGTGACAATAAATGAATTTTATGGTCATACTCCTCGCCTTACACTTCATAGCGATGACATTTTAAACGATTCAGAGCTTTCTGATAACGGCGAATTTGATGAATTAAAATTTGCAGAGCTTAGCATTGATGAAAAAGAATTGATTTTAGCATATAGAACATCGGAAAACAAAGAGCAAATTTATAAAATAATTATAGATAAAAAATAAAAAGCGATTGAACTCCTTAAAACTACAAGGGACTCAATCGCTTTTTGTTATTTAAGTATTCAGTTATTTAATAATTTCACCCATAAGACCTGGTGTTGCAAGAGCCGCATTACTTTCATCTGTATCAATGTGCATAGCAGCTGCGAAGTTAGGGTTAACACGAACAACAACATCACCGAAAATAAGGTTTCTGCCTTCTGTTTCAACCTTAACATTAACGATTTGTTTATCTTCTACACCGAATTCTTCTGCATCAGCAGGTGTTAAGTGAATATGTCTTTTAGCAACGATTACGCCTTCTGAAAGTTCAACCTCACCTTTAGGGCCAACTAATTTACAAGCACCGCTACCGGCAGTGTCACCACTTTCTCTTATAGGTGCTGCTACACCGATTGAGCGAGCGTCTGAAGCTGAAAGCTCAACCTGTGATGATGGTCTTGTAGGACCAAGAATTGAAACTGCAGGGAATTGACCCTTTGCGCCAACTACTGCAACTCTTTCTTCGCAAGCGAATTGACCTGGTTGTGAAAGGTCTTTTTTCTTTGTGAGTTCATAACCTGCACCGAAAAGTGTTTCTAAATCTTCTTTAGAAACATGTACATGACGAGCAGATGTTTCAACAAGAACTTTTGCCATTTTAAAATCCTTCTTTCAATTATAGATAACAAGCACCTTTATAATTTTCATATAAAGGTGCTTTTAATTTAAAAATTTAATTATTTTGCACTTTCTTCAACTGCAACAGCACAAGCAACTGTCATACCAACCATTGGGTTGTTACCTGCACCTAAAAGACCCATCATCTCAACATGAGCAGGAACTGATGAAGAACCTGCGAATTGAGCATCACCGTGCATTCTGCCCATTGTGTCTGTAAGACCATAAGAAGCAGGACCAGCAGCAACATTATCTGGGTGAAGTGTACGGCCTGTACCGCCACCAGATGCAACTGAGAAGTATTTTACATTGTTTTCCATAGCCCATTTCTTGTAGGTACCAGCAACAGGGTGTTGGAAACGAGTTGGGTTAGTTGAGTTACCTGTAATAGAAACATCAACTTGTTCCTTACGCATAACTGCAACGCCTTCGTTAACATCGTTTGAGCCGTAGCAACGAACTTTAGCTCTTTCACCGTTTGAATAAGCTGTTTCTTTAACGATTTTAAGCTCGTCTGTGTAATAATCATAATCAGTTTCAACATAAGTGAAGCCGTTGATTCTTGAAATAATCATAGCAGCGTCTTTACCAAGACCGTTAAGGATAACTCTTAATGGTTCTTTTCTAACTTTGTTTGCAGAACGAGCAATACCAATAGCACCTTCAGCAGCAGCAAAGCTTTCGTGACCTGCAAGGAATGCAAAGCATTTTGTGTTGTCATCAAGAAGCATTGCACCGAGGTTACCGTGACCAAGACCAACTTTTCTTTGGTCAGCAACAGAACCAGGAATGCAGAATGCCTGAAGACCAATACCGATTTTAGCAGCAGCATCTGCAGCCTTTGTTGCGCCACTCTTGAGAGCAACTGCAACACCGAGTGTGTAAGCCCAAACAGCATTTTCAAATGCGATAGGTTGAACACTCTTAACTTCTTTTTCTACATCAATACCTTTTGAAAGGCAAAGCTCTCTGGCAGCCTCAAGGCTTTCAATACCATATTCGGCAAGGCACTTTTCAATACCGGCCATTCTTCTTTCTTTACCTTCGAATCTCATATCATTAGCCATTTTAAGAAGCCTCCCTTATCTTATTCTTCTCTTGGGTCGATGTACTTAACAGCGTCAGCAAAACGACCATAGTTACCTGTGTTGTTCTTAAGAGCTTCATCAGCAGACATACCGTGACGGATATCTTCCATCATCTTACCGAGTTTTACGAATTCGTAACCGATAACCTGGTTGTCGCTGTCTAAAGCCATACGAGTGATATAGCCTTCAGCCATTTCCATATAACGAACACCTTTTGCTTTTGTGCTGAACATTGTACCAACCTGTGAACGAAGGCCTTTACCAAGGTCTTCAAGACCTGCACCAACAACAAGACCATCTTCTGAGAATGCTGATTGGCTACGGCCGTAAACAATTTGAAGGAAGAGTTCGCGCATTGCAACATTAATAGCGTCGCAAACTAAGTCAGTGTTAAGGCACTCTAAAAGAGTTTTGCCAGGAAGAATTTCTGCTGCCATAGCTGCAGAGTGTGTCATACCTGAACAACCGAGTGTTTCAACAAGAGCCTCTTCAACGATACCGTCTTTAACGTTGAGAGTGAGTTTACAAGCACCTTGTTGTGGTGCACACCAACCCACACCGTGTGTGAAACCTGAAATGTCTTTAATTTCGTATGCCTTCACCCATTTTGCCTCTTCAGGAATAGGTGCAGGACCGTGCTGTGGACCTTTTGCTACTATGCACATGTTTTCTACTTCGTGTGAATAGTTCATAAATCATTGACTCCTTTCGGATGTTTATTTTTTACTATAACATTTTAGTACATAACGCTCTTTAAGTCAAGAGTAAAAGTCAACCTTTCAACAACAAATTACACATAGGTTTATGGTAATTTTTATTAAAATTGAATAAACGACTTGCTTTTCTTGTCGAATATCTCTATAATATAGTATTGGTGAAAATTTTATTTTGAAATTGGTGTGTATATGGTTTTTTCGAGTTTGATTTTTATTTATGCTTTTTTACCAATTACACTTTTACTTTATGCGGTAGGTAAAAAAACAAATTTAAGAAACTACATACTTTTAATTGCATCTCTTGTTTTCTACACATGGGGTGAGCCTCTTTATGTCTTAATTTTAATTACAATGACTTTTATCGACTGGCTCTCTGCCCTTTTAATACAAAATCTATTTGAAAAACAGCGTTCAAAAAAGGCTGTTTTAGTTATAACTGTCATTATAAATCTTTCAATAATAGGTTTCTTTAAATACACCGGCTTTTTCCTTTCTAACATAAACTCAATTTTCGGTGTACCTGAAACAATTCCGGATATAATTTTACCTATTGGTATTTCTTTTTACACATTCCAGCTTATTTCTTATGTGGTAGATGTATACAGGCAAGAAGTTCCTGCACAAAAGAAGTTTACAAATTTACTTCTTTACTCAAGCCTTTTTTATCAATGTATTGCAGGTCCTATTGTCAGATATTCTGATATTCAGAACGAAATTGAAAACAGAAAAATTGATTTCACCGAAGTGTGTAACGGCATTACAAGGTTTGCAATCGGCTTAGGTAAAAAATCACTTATTGCAAATGTTTGTGGCGCACTTTCAGACCAGCTTTTAGTTTCTGATGCTTTTATGAGTTCACCTGAAACAGTTAACGCTGCTCTTTCAGAAGTAGCTTCTCGCTCTGCGGTTGGTATTTTCTTTGGTGTACTTTTCTATATGCTTCAGATTTATCTTGATTTTTCTGCTTATTCAGATATGGCAATTGGTATGGGACAAATGGTTGGCTTCCACTTCAAAGAAAATTTCAACTACCCCTACACTGCAAAATCAATAACAGATTTCTGGCGCAGATGGCACATTTCATTAAGCACATTTTTCAGAGATTATGTTTACATTCCGTTAGGTGGTAACAGAAAAGGCAAAGCAAAAACCTACATTAATCTTTTAATTGTCTGGTTCTTAACAGGACTCTGGCACGGTGCCTCCTGGAATTTTGTTTTATGGGGACTTTTCTTCTGTGCTTTCTTGCTGATTGAAAAAGCAGGACTTTTAAAAGCACTGAAAAACGCACCATCTTTTGTAGGTGTAATTTATACATTATTTGTTGTTTATTTCGGTTGGATTCTTTTCAGATTCAGCGATTTCAGATTTATTCCGATAGTTTTAAAAGGTCTTTTAGGACTTAATGGTAATGGTTTTATTGACTTTGAAACAAAAGCGTTACTTGCTTCTAACATTTTCTTTATTATAATCGCAATAATTGCTGTTACACCTGCTGCTAAAAAGCTTAAGGAATTTATAATTTCTAAATGCAACACACAAAAAAAGCAATTAACATTTGAAATTGCTTCGATAGTTTTCCCTATAATTATATTACTTCTTTCTACACTCACTCTTGTAGGCGACAGTTACAATCCGTTCCTTTATTTCCAATTCTGATTTTTGAGGTTAAGATTTAATGATATACAACAAACCACGAGATTATATTTTCCGTGTGCCAAATGCAACGGCACCGGAAAAACAATCTAAAAAGACAAAAGGCAAAGCAAAAAAAGATAATAATTTAACAGAAATTGTAGTTATAAAGCAGAAGCCTAAAAAGCAAGAAATTGCAAAAATTGCAGCTTTTTTTGTAACACTTTATTTAGGTACTGTTTTAGCGTTTATAATTCCGTTAAGACCTACATATTCTGACTCAGAAAAACGCACACTTCAGGAGTTCCCGCAATTCACGCTTGAAGCACTTTACACCGGCGATTATTTCGAGGATATTACACTCTGGTTTTCTGACACATTCCCTTTCAGAGAGAGTATGACTAAAATAAACACATTTTTAAAATCACTTTCAGGAATTTCAACAGTTGAAATTCACGGTGATGTTGAGGGTGGCGATGATATACCGGACATTCCGTTAGATGTTGACGCTACAGTAGCACCACCGACAACTACCGAAGTTACTACAACTGAGCCACCAACAACTGAGACGCCTACAGTTACTTCACCTGCTGTTGTAGAAACTACAAATGCGCAAAATCAGGCAACTGTACCTACTAATATGAATGTTCAATCTCTCGGTGCTATTTTAATTGCAGGAAATTCTGCTTATGAATATTACAGCTTTTCAAATTCATTGGCACCAAGATTTATAAATAGCGTAAATAATATAAAAAATGCTTCGGGTAATAAATCTAATGTTTACACCTTAGTTGTACCTACAAGTATTGATATTGAGTTAAATGATGCTTTAAGAAAAGATGTTAATTCATCTGACCAGAAGAAAGCTCTGCAGTATTTTAATTCATCATTTAAAAACACAACTGCGGTAACCGGTATTTATGAAAACTTAAGAAACCACAGAACTGAATATTTATATTTCAGAACTGACCACCACTGGACCGCTTTAGGTGCCTACTACGCTTATGAGCAATTTATTTACACAAAGGGCGTTTCCCCTGTTCCCATTAATGATTACAAAACTCTTCATTTCGATGGATTTTTAGGCACATTTTACGCAAGCTCAGGGCAGTCAACAGAACTCGCAAAAACACCTGACACAGTTATTGCTTATGAGCCATTTAACAATGTTGATTTTACTATTACACAAAAAGATGGTGCAACTTTCAAATGGAAAGTTGTTGCAGACGCAACTGACTATGCACCAAGTATGAAATACACTGCATTTATTGGTGCGGACCAACCATACTCTGTAATTGAAAATCTTGACAAAGACGATGGCGAAACCTGTCTTGTTATTAAAGACTCTTTTGGTAATGCGTTTGTACCATTCCTTATTCCGCACTACAAAACAATTCACATTATTGACCCAAGACATTATGAACTCACATTAAGTGAATTCAGTCAGAATAAAAAGATTGATGATATTATTTTCATTTCAAATATTTCTACAACGAGAAATGAGATTTTTATTGGGGCGATGGAAGAGTTTATAAAATAATTCGGAATGCGGAATGCGTAATTCGGAATTAAGGAACGCTACGCGATTTAAATTGAAAATTGAAAGTTGAAAATTGAAAATTGTAGGTCTGCGACGCTATTATAATTAAATAGAAACAAAAAAGTTCTATCATTTAAGTTTCCGGTAAACTATATGATAGAGCTTTTTTATTATTACTTAAGTGTTTAATTCTACTAACCGTAAAAATTTATTTATTGCACAAAATTTTATCTGTTTCTTCTTTATATCGTTTTAGCGCTTGATATAATATATCAATATGTGTGTTTAAATCTTTTTTGTTTTGCTCAATAAGGAGGTATTTATTAAGAGCTTTTTCAAGTTCTTCATTTCGCTCCTGAATTTCTACAGAACCAAAAACAGTATCTATTGATTCAATATCTTGTTCATTATAATATTTATCAAGCACTTTTATTATTAAAGTTGCCATATCAAGTGCACGAGTAAGTGTGGTTTCTTCACTTTGTGGCGACCAACGATTTCTTTTACGCCACACTTTAACTGACGGAACAAACTCCTTTGAATCCCATTGAGCTTTACCTATTGATAAACCTTTTACATCAGTATTTTCTTCACCTTTATATTGTCCGTCTATGCTCGCATAGTTTTCTATAACATATATGGGTTTATGCTTTAAATTATTGGGAATCATTTTAAATTAGCCTCCTCTAGAGAAATAATGCTATAAAAATTACTAATAATAATTCAACTAATTATTTTTATATGGTTTAGCTGTTGAATATATTTCCCCTTTTGTCCAATCTTGTGTATACCAGTGATACTCTTTATATTTATATTCACTTTCATTAGATGAATTTCTGAAGAGCACAGTCATGACTTCACTTGGTCCTGTTAGTGCTATGGCTGCGTTCTTTGTACTTGAAAGGGAATATTTATTTATAGATGCACTATAATCGGCAGCTATTGAAGCACTTCTATAATAAAAAGATAAATAATTAAATCCATCAGTCCCGCTAACCCAATTACTACTATCTTCGAATATAGCGCTTGTTAAACCAGCTTTATAAAACGCATACGCACCTATGAAATTAACATTTTGTGGTATAGTTATTTCTGTTAAACCTGTGCAATTTGCAAACGCTTGTCTATTAATTTTAGTTACAGTATTAGGAATGGAAACAGATGTTATGCTTGATTTTTCTTTAAACGCACTTTCCAATATTTGAGTAACAATTATCTCGTTGTACTCAGCAGGTATAACAACTTCCGAAATAGCAAAACCGCTTGCGGCTTTTACACCATATGTACCATCATCTAATAAAACATAAGTCAAATTGCCATCGGTAACTTCAAAACTACTATTCCCGCTAGAATCACTTGTTACTGCACCAACATCAACAGCATTTTCTAAATCGTCTGTGTATGTAATCCAAAGATGACCGTCGATAATTTCAGTTTTTGCTATACCACGACCTGTGTCACCTTTGTCACCCTTATCACCTTTTTCTCCTTTATCACCTTTTTCGCCCTTGATATTACCAAGCTCGTTAAGTGTGTTATCTGTCATAAGAATACTTAAATTGCCATCAGCAGATAATGTTACTGTTTTAATACCTACACCATCCTGACCTTTTAAACCAGCAGAGCCGACAACTTTACCAAGGTTTTCGGTTGTGCCATTAGTGTAAGTTAAAAGTAATTCACCATCTGAATTTATTTCTGATTTACTAATACCAATACCATCAGCACCTTTAATATTGCCAAGATTTAAAACAGTTCCGCTTGTGAGTTCAACATTTAAAGCACCATCTTGTGTAATTACTACATTTGCAATTCCGACACCATCTTTACCATTTGTACCGTCTTTTCCGTCTTTACCCATAATTGAGCCAAGATTTACGGTTGAAGAATCTGAAAATGTAAGAACTAATTCTCCTGCATTGTTTATTTCTACATTTGAAATTCCTATTCCGTCCTTACCGTCAACTCCATTCTGACCGTCAGTACCATTTACACCATCTTTACCAACTACAACGCCAAGATTTTTAATGGTGTTATCAGAATAATTTATTACTAACTCACCATTTTCATTTATTGTAGTATCATCAATACCTACACCATCAACACCATTTATTCCATCTTTACCATTAACTCCATCGGCACCTTTTATGTTACCAAGATTCAAGTCAGTACCATTTGTGAGTTTAATATTTAATTCGCCTGAAATAATTTCTATTTTCTGAATACCAACGCCGTCCTGACCATCTACACCATCTTTACCATCTTTACCGTTTATACCATCTTTACCATCTTTGCCATTTACGCCGTCTTTACCATCCTGACCATTTGTACCTACAACTTTATCAAGATTAACACTTGAGCCATCAGAAAAATTTAAAACTAATTGACCATCAACATTAATTTTTGCAGATGTAATTCCAATGCCATCTTTGCCATTTAAACCATCTTTACCGTCTATACCATCTTTACCATTTACGCCGTCTTTACCATTTACGCCGTCTTTACCGTCTACACCGTCTTTACCATTTACGCCGTCTTTACCGTCTACACCGTCTTTACCGTCTACTCCATCTTTACCGTTTACACCATCTTTACCGTCTACACCGTCTTTACCGTTTACACCGTCTTTACCGTCTATACCATCTTTACCGTTTACACCATCTTTACCGTCTACACCGTCTTTACCGTTTACACCATCTTTACCGTTCTTACCATCTTTTCCATCTACGCCATCACTACCAGCAACACTACCTACATTTATAGCAGTGTCATCAGATAAATTTATAATTAAATCACCGGTTGAAGAAAAATGAGCTGATTTTATTGTTGCGTAATTGTTGTTATTTTCAATTAAATTCACCCATTCACTCTCACTACCTGAATAGCCATTTTCAACTGCTATTTCATAAGCAGATTTACCATTTAATGATTTAAGCCAGTCTTCAATAGTTCCCTCAAAACCGCATTCTACAGCTATTTCATAAGCAGAAAGACCGTTTTTTATATTAGTTGATGTAGGTATAATATCACCAACATTACCTAAAGACATACAAAGTATGATTACAACCACTAAAATGACTGTAACTATCTTGTCAATTATGAATCGCTTTATTGATTTTTTGTTTTCACTTTTTTCGTTTCTGTTCTCTTCCATATTTAACCATCCTTAATTTTGTTACAAAAATTATATAATTTATTTCTCGTTTTGTCAACGATTATCTCGTATTTTATATGTTTTACGGTACAACTTATATAAAATAGATTTGGAGTTGATAAAATGAAATTTAATGATAAGTTAAGAATGTTAATTGAAGAAAAAGAGTTGACACAAAGAGAGCTCGCAACACAATTAAAAATTCCTGTTTCAACTTTAGGTGGATATGTGCAAGGCACTAGTGAACCAGATTTTCAAACACTTGTTTTATTTGCAGATTTTTTTAATGTTAGCACTGACTTTTTGCTAAATCATACATTGACCTCTGAAAAAGCTGACAATGAAGATGATTTATTAAGAGTTTACCGTTCTTTAACACCACTTCAACAAGAAATTTATTTAGAACAAGGCAAAGCAATTATGAAATTTAATAAATAATATTTATAGAAAAAGTTCTATCATTTAAGTTTTGAAAATGATAGAACTTTTCATTTTTTAGCGAAGCCTTGCCTTCTTTGAAAAGAAGGGGGACCATTCTTCATATAAACTATATTGCATAATATTTTTTTAAACGTGTAGTAAATTTATTTTCAAAATTCAAGTTAAATCGGAATGGTGGAAAATTGATTTAAAATGCACGGTAGTGCAAGGCAACGATGTTAATATATTGATTAACTTCAATTCGTGTCCGTACGCTTACGCGTATTCTGATATCAATTCTCCACCACTTTTACGCCGAAAGCATATCGCACGGAGATATATCGCATTTTTAAATATATCGCAAATCCTAAAGGATTTATATCGCACTTTGCTTTGCAAAGTATTACGGAAGTTGCCTGAACTCGTACCCCTGCTCTCTCGCATAGTCAATTATATCACCCAAAGCATCGGCATTGTCTTGTGATACGGCATGTAGAAGAAGTACACAGCCTGGGTGCAATCTTGCGGTTACTGTTTCATAAGCGTAAGGCTTACCCTTTTGATTATTTGTGTCCCAATCGGCATAGGCACTTGACCAGAAAACTGAAGTGTATCCTGCATTATTTACTAAGTCAAGTGCACTTTCAGAGTATGCACCCTGTGGGAAACGGAAATACGGCGAAGAGTAGCCAAAATGCACTCTAAGATAATTATCTACTGTCTCAATTTCCTTTGCCATTTGTGTTCTTGAAATAGTTGAAAAATTCGGGTGTGTGTCTGAGTGATTGCCAACAATATGACCCTCGTTTATCATTCTTGCCGCTACCTCTGGTGCAGACTGTAAATAAGGTAATGTCACAAAAAATGCGGCAGGTACTCCCTTTTCTTTTAATACATCGAGAATCTGAGCAGTGCAACCATTTTCATAACCACAGTCAAATGTAAGATAAATAACCTTTTCGCCACTTGTATCTAAACAAAGAGCGTTGTATTTATCATATATTTTCTGATAATTTACCGATATTTCGTGAGGCACGCCATTTTTTGAAACACCATAAGAATGACTTTCGCTTTTCTCGCTCAATTTTTTCAAATTATCGACATCGACTATTGGTAATTTCACTTCTTCAAGCGGTTCAAGTCCTGTGTAGGTTTCTTTAGTACCTGTTCTTTTTCCGTAAACTGATTTTTTGCTTCTTGTAATTGTACCCATACCTTCAGGTGAAGGCGCTTCGGTAGCTTCTGTTGCTTCAGTTGTTTCGCTCATTGTTGTAGTTTCTGTAAATTCGTTTGTAGTGCTTTCGTAATTTTCAGTTAACTCGCCTTTCACTTCAGAATTATTTCCACCACATGCGGAAAGTAATATAATGCAAAGAGTTAAAATAACCCCATATATTTTTTTCATAAAATCATCCTTTCTACGAATCTCAGGCTATTAAACAAAAAGTTTAATAGCCTGAGAACCCTTACTTAAACATATACTGCATATTACCCATTATTCCATCAACTGTTTTTGCAGATTTTTTTGCAAATTTTTTCATAGCTTTTTTAGGATTGTTTTTCATTTTACCCATACCTGTTGCCATTGAAGCTATAGCACCTGCAGCCATAACCGCACCACCAATTTTGAGCATATCCATATTCTTTTTGTTCATTTTTTCACTCCCCTTCATAAATATTTTATCCGCTAAAAATATTTTTAAACTCTATCATTGCATTAAATAAAAGGAAGTGCTATAATATTAAACCAAGTTAAAATTTCACAAAAATTTTAGGAATGATTTTATGGAAAAACAAAAAAGACTTGTTGCCATCAATGATATTTCAGGCTTTGGCAGATGCTCTTTAACTGTGGCTTCACCAATTATTTCTGCAAGTGGTATTGAGTGTGTTTGTATGCCGACAGCAGTTCTTTCCACTCATACAGGAGGATTTTCCGGTTACACTTACAGAGATTTAACAAGTGATATGCCCAAAATGACAGAGCATTGGAAAAGCATTGACTTGAAATTTGATGCGATATACAGTGGTTTTTTAGGCTCAATAGAGCAAATTGACATTGTTAAGGATTTTATTAAAAAATTCAAAACAGATGAAAACATTTTAATTGCAGACCCTTGCATGGCAGACCTTGGCAAAATGTATGTGCTTTTCAATGATGAGTTTGCTAAAAAAATGACCTCACTTTGCTCTCTTGCTGATATTATTTTACCTAATATAACCGAAGCGTGTTTTATGACTGATACTGAATATATTGAGGGCGTTCAGACCAAAAAATATATTGAACAGCTTTTAAACAAGCTCATTGATTCAGGTGCTAAAAATGTAATTTTAACCGGTGTTTCTTTTGAGGATAATAAAATAGGTGCGGCGTGTATGGGGCAAACACGAGTTGCACAGTATTATTTTAACGAAAAAATCCCTGAAAATTACCACGGCACCGGTGATGTTTTTGCAAGTGCTTTTTGTGGCGGTCTTTTAAACGGATTTAATCTTTATGAATCAATGTGCATTGCTGTAAGGTTTACCTGCGACTGCATTAAAAGGACTAAAGAAAGTGCTCCTGACACACATTACGGCGTTGATTTTGAACGCGGAATACCATATTTATTAAAGGAATTAAAGAAAGTATGAGCGAATTAAACATAGTGCTTGTTGAGCCTGAAATTCCACAGAACACAGGCAACATTGCAAGAACCTGTGCCGCTACCGGTGCAAGACTTCACATAGTAAGACCAATGGGCTTTACTATTGATGACAAAAAATTAAAAAGAGCAGGTCTTGATTATTGGTATCTCTTAGATATTACATATTATGATAATTTAGACGACTTTTTTAATAAAAATAAAGATGGCAATTTCTTCTTTTTCACAACAAAAGCAAGACAAACTCATTCTGATGTAACCTACACAGATAAATCATTTTTATTTTTCGGTAAAGAAACAAAAGGACTCCCCGAAGAGCTTTTACTCAATCACCCTGACGAATGTGTAAGAATTCCTATGATTGATGATGCGAGAAGTCTTAATCTTTCAAATTCAGTTGCTATTGGCGTTTACGAGGCTTTAAGGCAGCTCGGCTACCCGAAGCTTTCAAATAAAGGTGAGCTTCATAACTATAAGTGGGAATAACTCGCTATGTGAGAATGCAGAGTGCAGAATGCTGAGTGCTGAATTTCGGAAGTCCTGCGGACTTGATTATAATAAATTATCAATAAAAACAACAAGTTCTATCATTTTAGGTTTACAAAAAAGCTTTAAATGATAGAACTTATCTTTTTGTTATTTAATTATAATAGCGTCGCAGACCCTTAACTCAGCATTCAGCACTCAGCACTATTTTGGCTCAGCATTCAGCACTTAGAAACCCCTGTTTCCTGTTTCCTGTTTCCTGCTTTCTTGCTTACGACGCCTTTTCTAATTGATTCAAGCCGTCTGCCGTATCAAGCATTGTTTCTGCGAAAATACCATAGCCACCTGTTGGGTCATTTAAAAACACATGAGTAACTGCACCTATAAGCTTACCTTCCTGAATAATCGGACTACCACTCATTCCCTGAATTATACCGCCTGTTTTTGCGATTAAATTCTCATCTACCACTTTAATAATCAAATTTTTGTTTTCGTTTGAAGCATAATCAATTCTTTCAATTTCTATATTAAACGCTTCTTGTTTTCCATCTTCTATTGTTGTTACAATCTGAGCCGCACCCATTTTAATTTCATTTTTTCTGCATAAAGGATAAAGTGTTTTTGTTGTATCTATTTTATTAAAAACGCCATAAATACCAATGCTTTCATTCAACATAATTTTACCCGTTGAGTTACTTTCCAGGACACCGCAAAGCTCACCTGCCGCACCAGATTTACCTTTATAACATCCGGTTATTTTAGCATCGGTTGTTTCACCGTTTGAAATTGGTAAAAGCTCGCCTGTGTCAATGTCGCAAACGGCGTGTCCCAAAGATGCAAATTCACCATCCTGAGTGTAAAAGGTTACTGTTCCTATACCTGCTGAGCTATCTCTGATCCACAGTCCTGCTTTATACTGTCCCGATACAGTAGAATAAACTGATGAAAAAATCACATTTTTAATTTCGCCATTTCTCAAAATTTGCATTTTTAAAGCTTTACCATTACTTTCTTCAATTATTTTTGAAACCTCTGTATTACTTGTTACTTTAACACCATCTATTGATTTTATAATATCCCCTTTTAAAATTCCTGCCTTTTGTGCCGGATTTTCAAAAGCTCCCGAAGTTTCAACATTTTGCGTATCTATAACTATTACACCATCACAATAAAGCTTTATGCCAATTGGAAATCCGCCTAAATAAACTAATTCTTCTGCATTATTTTCATTTTTTGAGGTAGAATTATTAGTAGTAGAGGTCGAATTTTCATTTTTGAAATAGTTTTCAATTAAATTATAACTAAAATTTGTAATTTTTTCTTTAATACCGGTTTCAACAGTACTGCTTGTTACCGCTTGTGAAATTGAGCCACCGTTGACTACTAAAACCAAAATAAGAAATGCAGAAAAAATAGAAAGAAAAGATTTAAAAACTCTTTTGCCCATCATCTTCACCCCCGAAAAAGTAATTTTTAATGTAGAAAAAATCTACTTTATTACTTTTCCTTTAAAAGTGACTTTTATGTGATGAAAAAAGTGCACCTCGCTATAAATTTTTGAAAATTTATAACGAGGTGCACAAAAAAGAAAATCCCGGAAATATTTCCAGGATTTTCTGATATTTTATATTGAAATTTCGTTTGCGATTTTGTAAAGCTCAGGGTCAATTGTTTTTTTCATATTGAGTGCTTCAATAATATCATAGTCAACAATCTCTGCGTGGTCAATAGCAACAACTCTGTTACCAATATCCTGTTTAAGAAGCTGAACTGCGTGGTAACCCATTTTACTTGCAAGAACTCTGTCGCGAACTGATGGTGAACCTCCGCGTTGAACATGACCTAAGACTGTTGCACGGCTTTCAACGCCTGTTTTTTCTTCGATGTATTTTGCAAGTGAACTAACTTCAATGCCTTTAACACCTTCAGCAACAATTATTATGAAGTGGTGTTTACCTGTTGTCATTGTGCGTTTCATTCTTTCAATTATGTAAGAATCAATATCGTAATCAATTTCAGGAACAAGAATACAAGTTGCACCAACTGCAATACCTGCATTAAGTGCAAGGAAACCTGCGTTTCTACCCATAACTTCAATTACAGAGCAACGGTCGTGTGATTCTGTTGTATCACGAACACGGTCAACCATATCCATAATAGTATTAAGAGCTGTATCGTAACCGATAGTGTGTGAGGTAGATGCAATATCGTTATCAATTGTACCAGGAATACCAATGCAAGGAACACCCTTGAGTGTTAATGCTCTTGCACCCATAAATGTACCGTCACCGCCGATTGTAACAATACCGTCAAGACCAAATTCTTTACAAACCTCTACCGCCTTATCCTGAACTTCAGACTGACTGAACTCAGGGCATCTTGCAGAATAGAGCATTGTACCGCCTCTGTGGATAATATCTGAAACAGAACGAAGATTCATTTCGTACATATCGCCCTCAATAAGACCTTTATAGCCACGACGAATACCCATAACCTTCATACCTGATTCGCAACCTGTTCTGACAACTGCACGGATTGCAGCGTTCATACCTGGCGCGTCACCGCCGCTTGTTAATACACCGATAGTTTTCATAATTCTAAGAACCTCCAAATTCTTAATAGACAATTAGGTAGTATATCATAAATTTTTCCAACTTACAATAGAAAAATGTCAAATTATAGCTTTAATTTTGTATAACAACATTATCGTTACCTAAAATCCTGACTAATTCGCTTTTTAGTGGCTCATTTATCCAGGTTAAATTGTCTTTTCCTAAAAATTCATATTCTTTATTTTCTTCGTGATATAAATAAACAGGCATATCCCCCTGGAAAATTGAAACAAGATTTTTTATTGCATCTATTTTGCTTTCATTTTCTTTGGAAATTTTCAAGAATAAGCCACGCCTTTTCTTTTTACCTGTTTTAGTAGATTTTGTGCTGTTGGCAGGTGCTTTATTTAATAATTGTTTTTTATCTGCTATTTCAATAAAATCAGGAATGAGCTTTATCTGTTCATCTTTTGTTGAAATTCTACCCTTAACAAATATAACCTTACCAACTGCTAAAATATCTAAATACTGTTCAAGTGTTTTAGGGAACACAATCATTTCAAGGCTACCATATAAATCCTCAAGCTCAACGAATGCCATAACAGCATCACTTTTTGTAACCTTTTTCTTCATATAAGAAATTATTCCTAAAAACTGAACAGGCTTTGAGTCAATTTCGCTTTCAAGCCCTGTTTCCAGCTTTTCATAAAGCTCACTTGTTTTTACACAATTTATTGCTTCACTTATCTCTCTGTATTCCTCTAACGGATGACCTGAGAAATAAAGTCCCGAAACCTCTTTTTCAAAGCCTAACAGTTCGCTTTTTGTGAAATCCTCACATTTTTTAAGTTCCGGCTCAGAGGACGCTTCCCCCTCAATACCGACAGATGAGAATAAATCTAATTGCCCTCCCGAATACAAGTCGCTTTCTTTTGAAGCACAAGCCATTACTGTATCTATATTTATGAGCATTTCACGACGGTTAAGACCTAAACCGTCTAAAGCACCTGCTTTAATAAGACACTCTAATGCACGACGGTTAAGCTCGGTGCTGTAAACTCTTTTACAGAAGTCCCAATAGCTTTTAAATATACCGTTTTCTGTTCTTTCTGCTTCAATTTTACGAATTAAGCCTCTGCCGAGATTCTTAATTCCCAAAAGCGAAAAGATAACCTTGCCATCTTTAACAGTATAGCTTTCAGAGCTTTTATTTACATGTGGTGGCACTACAGCTATATTAAGACGATTGCATTCATTTACATAAATATTGGTTTTACCCTCTTCACCTATTACGCTGGTTAAAATAGCCGCCATAAACTCTTTAGGATATTTAACCTTTAAATATGCCGTTCTGTATGCAACAAGACCGTATGCTGCGGTGTGACTCTTATTAAAGCCGTAAGAAGCGAATGATGTCATATCCTGAAAAATTTCATTTGCAGTTTCGGCGCTCAAGCCTCGTTTAACTGCTCCCTCTATAATGGTGTTTCCATTTTCATCGGCTAAACCATTTATAAAAATAGTGCGTTCATTTTCCATTACATCGTGCTTTTTCTTACTCATTGCACGGCGAACAATATCCGCCCTACCGTAAGAATAACCTGCAAGTGTTCTGAACACCTGCATAACCTGTTCCTGATAAACCATACAACCGTTTGTTTCATCAAGAATATCTTTTAATAACGGTGATTTATATTGCACCAATTCAGGATTTTTTCTGTTTTTTAAGTAATCGTCTATAAAGAACATAGGGCCAGGACGATATAATGCAATTGCAGTTGCAATGTCAGAAAATCTTTCGGGCTGCATTTTTTCAATTAAATTTGTCATACCCGCAGATTCACACTGGAACACACCTATTGTGTTACCTTGGCACATTTCTTTATAAACAAGTGGCTCGTCAAGTGGTATTTTTGATACATCAAACGATGGCTCACTCTCTTTCACAAGCTTTTCGCAATCGCTTATAACTGTAAGTGTACGAAGCCCTAAAAAATCCATTTTTAAAAGACCTAATTGCTCAATTTCGGTCATTGTAAACTGGGTTACAGTCTGACTGCCATTTTTTGCGAGTGGCACATAAGCAGAAACATCTTCTCTTGTGATAACAACGCCAGCCGCGTGAGTTGAAGCATGGCGAGGCATACCTTCGATTTTTAAGGCAGTATCTAAAAGTGTTTTTATATCCTTATCACTTTCATACATCTTTTTAAGCTCTGCATTTTTCTTTAGGGCAGAGGCAATATCTGGGAAATCTCGTGAAATCTGTTTTGCAACAACATCACCTGTGCTGTAAGGAAGTCCTAATGCTCTTGCAACATCACGAATGGCAGCTTTTGCCTGTAATGTACCAAAGGTTACAATTTGCGCAACCTTGTTTACACCATATTTTTTTATTACATAGTCAATAACCTCGCCACGACGCTCGTAGCAGAAGTCAATATCAATATCGGGCATACTTACTCTTTCAGGATTTAAAAATCGCTCAAAGAGAAGCTTGTTTTCTATTGGGTCAATACCCGTAATTCCTAATGCGTAGGCGGCAAGGCTACCTGCGGCAGAGCCACGACCAGGGCCTACAGGAATTCCGTTTTTAACTGCAAATGCAATAAAATCGGCAACAATTAAGAAATAGTCATCAAAGCCCATTTCGTGAATGACAGAAAGCTCATATAAAAGGCGTTCTTCATATTCTTCGGGAACTGTGCCAAAAATGTCTCCGAGTCCTTTAAGGCATTGATTTTTTAAATAAAATGCGTGGTCACTTTCGGGAACATCAAAAAGTGGCAATTTTGAAACACCGAATTCAAAATCAAAGTTGCATTGCTCTGCGATTTTTGCTGTATTGTCAATTGCTTCTTCACAAAAAGAAAATGCGTCACGCATTTCAGCTTCGCTTTTTAAATAAAACTCATCATTCGGGAAAGCCAGAGCATTGTCTTCATTTACCGTCTTATTAGTACCAATAGCAATTAAAACTCTTTGTATGTCGGCATCTTCTTTTTTTGTATAATGCACATCGTTAGTTGCAACAACCGGTATATTTAATTTACGGCTGATTTTAATAATTCCGTTTATAACCTCGCGCTCTTCAACCATATCGTGATTTTGCATTTCTAAATAATAGTTGCCATCACCAAAGGTGTTTTTGTACCAGAGTGCAGTTTTTTCTGCGTTTTCAAAATCTCTTGCTAAAATTGATTTTGCAACCTCACCAAAAAGGCAACCAGAAAGTGCAATTAACCCCTCAGAATACTGCTCTAAAATCTCGTGGTCAACACGGGGCTTGGTGTAAAAGCCATCTGTCCAGGCTAATGACACAAGCTTAATAAGATTTTTATAGCCTGTTTCGTTTTTACAGAGTAAAATCAAATGGCTTCTTTCACTATCTAACGCGTGATTTTTGTCAAAACGGGAACGGGGCGCGACATAAACCTCGCACCCTATAATTGGCTTTATTCCTTTCTCTTTTGCCTTTTTGTAAAACTCAACAGCACCAAACATAACGCCGTGGTCTGTTATAGCGAGGCTTTTCATACCCTGCTCTTTTGCAAAATCTAAAAGCTCGTTGATTCTGCAAGCACCGTCTAAAAGGCTGTATTCAGTATGAACATGAAGATGTGTGAAATTGCTCATTTTTACTCCGTTTATTTTTATTTATTTAATTATATATTAAAAGTTTTGGGGTGTCAATAAAGTTTAGGGACTAGGAATTAATTCGGAATGCGTAATTCGGAATTCGGAATTGCGGAACTGCGTTGGCAAATATAATTAAATAACAAAAAGATAAGTTCTATCATTTAAAGTTTTTCGTAAACCTAAAACGATAGAACTTGTTGTTTTTTATTTGTAGTTTAACTGACCACTGACCACGGACTTACTGACCACTGGTACAAATGATAGAACTTGTTGTTTTTATTGTCTATTTTAATTAATAAATCATATTTTTAATTCATATTCATCTTTTAAATCTTTAAATGAATCAATAATATCACATAAACATTCATCCATACAATCCCACTCTTTAATAATATGTTCTTGATTTTTTCTACAAGCAAAAACTTTATTATTAATTGTATCAACAAAAACATCTGTTTGATTATCGCCTTTTTCAACATCTTCTAATTGGGTCCATATTGCGAATTTAAACCAATGTGAAGGAATATTTTTATGTCTTGCTAAATTTTCTACACGCACATCAAAAGGCTCTTCCATATCAAGAGGTCTCCCGAAAGGTTGTGTTCGTGGTAGTCCTAAAATTATAAGCATTGAATTGGCAAAACTAAACTTCCCAGAATTAATTTTAACACTGAAAAGGTTAGCACCATTAGTTGTTTTTAATAATTCAATATAATCTTTTGGAAGCGTTATATCGGAAAAATGTTCAACAAGGAAATCATCAATTAAATCCTGTGATAGTGCTTCAAAAAACATATATTTACATTTTGGTATTTCACCAGGTAAAAGTAAAATTGTTTTATTATCTCTAATAATACAATCCGAAGCAAATTCTTTTTTTATGTCTGTTACATATTTTAGAAAATTCATAATTTCAACTCCTAATAAATACATCTTCCGTCCAAAATTTTGCATTCAGCACTCAGCATTCTTATAATTGCGTCGCAGACCCACAATTCTGCATTCTGCACTCTGCATTCAGCATTTTTTATCCCGCCTCTGATTGTCTTTATTTTGATTATAATTTAATAATTGGTTTATGTCAACTGACTTACTAACCACTGAATGTTAAATATTTATTATTTTTCCAAAATATTGATGACAAATGAAAACATTTGTGTTATTATTAATTGGTATGATTTAATATAATAAAAGACGGAGAAAGAAATATGAAAAAATACATTAGTGTTTTAAAAATAACCGCACTTGTACTTATGGTTATCATAGCGTGTTCGGGTTGTGGATTGCTTAACCTTGCAGGTACACTTAACAACGGTGCTGTAGCACCAACTAACCCACCATCTGCTAATGATGTAATTTATAATGACCCTTATTACAGTGAAGATATTACATATTCAGCAGTAATTTCAAATCCTGACAACACAACAACCGCAGTTGCAGGTACAAATGCTTCACAAAACACTTCTGCACCAAGCACTGATGCAGCTCCTGCAACAAGTGAGAGCAAAACTGAAAAGCCTACTTCTGCTCCTGCAACAGAGGATACCACAGTTAATACATTTGAAGACGGCGACTATTTAGCTAATGTTCAGGATGTTCTTTTTAATACTCAGGATGAAAATGCTGCAAGAAAAGTTCTTGTTGCAGCAGGCTTTGACTATGACCCTATTCAGGATGTTTACTACACTCAGTTAGATTCATGGCAAAGAAACTTCGGCTTTAACAGTATTTACGATTCAGTCGCACCTATGGTAGGTATGCTTTATTCTACTTCCAGAATCCGCTTTACCTATGATGATAAAGATTGGATGGTGGAAATCTGGAAAGGTCAATATGGCATTACAGCCGGTGGTGAAATTGGTTTTTATAACAAACCAACTGACCGTGTTATGAAGCACTACGACTGTGTTACAGATGAAGAAATGATTACAATGTCTTTTGATTTTTACAATATGGACGAGTATGTATTTACCCGTGGTCCTGAAAAGCATTGGTGGCTCACAGGCTTCAAATTCTTGCATGTTGGTATTCCACAATACATTGAGCTTGATATGACACTCGGGTTCCCTAACAGAAAAATGGCAAACGCATTTGAAGCAGGTCTTAAAAAAGAAGTGAAAAATCAGCAACTCATCGACCCGATGAAATACACAAGAACGGGTGATACTTTTAATATAGTGTGGTAAAAAATATGAATAATCAGGTTAAATTTGCAGTCATAGCAGACCCGCATTACTATTCAGAAAAATTAGGCAACTCCGGTATTGCCTACACAATGAGAGCAAACTCAGACCAAAAAATGCTTGCTCACTCTAAAGGTGTAATTGCGGCTGCTTTAGAAGAAATTAAGAATTCCGATGCAGAATTTTTACTTATTGCAGGTGACCTTACTAATGACGGTGAGCGTGTTTCCCACGAGGAAATGCGCCACTTTCTTTATGAATTTAAAAAGGTTAAGCCTGTTTTTGTAATTACCGCTACACACGACTGGTGTTGTGACGGTAACCCCAGAAGATTTGAGGGTGCAAAGGTTTACCACGATGTTGAAACCTTAAAGCCAGAAGAACTTCGCGACTATTATAAGGATTTTGGCCCGGGAGATGCTATAAGCGAATACTTTACACATCAGAATAAATCATCTTATGTAGTAAGACCTTGCGAGGGCGTCTCTGTTTTTTGTTTAGATGATGACCAGGACGGCAAAGGCAACTCAGGTTACAGCGAAGAGCATTTTAATTGGATAAAGCAAGAAATAAAAAATGCTAAAGAGCGTGGTGATTTAATTTTCGGTATGCAACACCACCATGTTTTTCTTACTGAATTTGATAAGGTTATTAATGGTAAAGGTGCTGTAGAAAGAAAGCAAAAGCTTTGCGAGGATTTTGCAGACAGTGGTCTTTCTGTTATGTTTACAGGGCACTCGCACATGCAACACATAAGAAGAATTGAAACCGAAAAAGGTAATCATTTTTATGAGTTCAATATTGCTTCAATAGGCGGCTACCCAGCTCCTATTGTTTACTGCACTTTAACAGATAAAGGAATTACTGCAAAAACAGAACACCTGAAGCAATATGAATACAACGGAAAGATTTACACAAATGAGCATTTAAAAAATCACGCTACATTCCTTTTTCAGAATGTTTTTGATGCAGCAAAAGAAAACAGAAAGTTAGAGTTTATTACACTTCTTGTTTCAATAGGCGTTTCAAATAAGAAAGCAAAAAAGCTCTGGACATTTTTAGGCGGAACGGTTAAAAAAATCGCTGAAATTTCAGTTTATAAGGCTGCTGTTGTAATGAACCGTTTAACCTTTGGTAAGGCAGTACCTAAAAAAGATGCGAAGCAGTTAAAGAATGTGCCGTTAACCGATATGATTTTCAGTGCGTTCCATTCGCTTTTAGATGGCTCAATAGAAAAGCACGAGGTGGGTACCCCTTATTATAATGTTTTCACCTCTGCTCTTTCATTACCACTAAGAATTGTTAAGAAATTAAGAATTAAAAATAACAATATTATAAGAATTCTTACGCACTTAGAAAAAGCAAGTCACGAAATAATGACAGGCGGAGAAATTGATGCGAATGATGCATTCCTTGAATTATAATGCAGAAGGCAGAGTGCAGAATGCAGAATTTCGGAACTGCGTTGGCAATTATAATTGAAAATTGAAAGTTGAAAATTGAAAATTGAAAATTTCGGGGCTACGCCTTTTTAAAGTGCTGAGTGCTGAATGCTGAGTGCTGAGTTTCGGAAGGCTTCGCCTTGATTATAATTATTAGTCAATAAAAACAACAAGTTCTATCATTTTTAGTTTACGAAAAACTTTAAATGATAGAACTTATCTTTTTGTTATTAAATAGTAATTATAATTGCCGACCGCAGGTCCCACAATTCAGCACTCAGCATTCTGCACTCAGCATTTTTGCGTAGCAAACGCCTGTTTCCTGAGCAAGCATCAGCGTTTCACGATGCTACTTGCTTTATAGGTACTTGCTACTTTGCCGTTCACTGCCTTTACAGTATAGCGATATGTTACGCCTTTTTTTGCTGACTTATCTGTCCAGGTCTTTTTTGATGCAGCTGCTGTGCCCATCTTTTTCCAGCCTGACCATTTTTTAGTCTTTGCGTTGTATTCCATTCTGTAAATTGTGTAGCCTGTTGAACCTGCACTTTGTGTCCAGGAAACATTTATACCGTTAGAAACCGCTTTTACTGTTGTCTTTGGTTGTGCAAGGTATAAAAGACCTGATGAAGCTTTGTAGGTACTCTTGTAATTGCCGTTTACAGTTCTTACTGTGTAGCGGTATTGTGTACCACTCTTCACTGATTTATCTACCCATGAAACTGTTGAGCCGTTTTTGATTGTGCCCATATTCTTCCAGCCAGACCAAGCACCATTTACATATTCACTTCTGTAAACTGTGTAGCCCTTTGAACCTGCAATCTTGTTCCAGGTAACCTTCATTCCACTTGCATTATTTGCAATTTTTACTGTTGGTTGGGCTAAGAACAATGTACTTGCACCTGTTTTATTGTAACTACTTGCTACCTTATTGTTCATTGCTTTTACAGTATATTTGTACTGTGTTCCACTCTTTGCACTCTTATCTACCCAAGAGGTTGCAGTTGCTTTTGCTGTACCTCTGTTCTTCCAACCACTCCACTTTTTAGTTTTTGTGTTGTAGGTTGAAGAATATACTGTATAGCCTGTTGCATTTGCTACTGTTGTCCAAGTAACCTTAACGCCATTTGAAGCATTTGCTACGCTCACTGTTGGAGTTACATTATAGGTTAGTCCTTTTGTTGGTGTATATTTACTTGCTACACTACCATTCACTGCTTTTACGGTGTGACTATAAATTGTACCAAGCT
>SVPR01000022.1 GCA_015065785.1 Oscillospiraceae bacterium
AGTGATATGTTATGGAATACATAATTGGTGCAGTATTATTTTTAATAGTTGCTACAGGTTATATAATAGCCATAAAAAGAGAAAGATAATCGCCTAACTTCCCAATAAGGCGATTATCTTTATTTTGCCTATAGTGAGCTAACCGTCTACGAGATAGCTCCTTGTTTAATTTTATTATAGTAGATTATAAAAAAATGTCAACCTGTTTATTGTATGTTAATGAATAATAAAAATTGACACTTAAGACAGAAATTTTAATAGAAAAGATGAAGATTTAATTGCAAAAGCAATGCACGCTTATGCAGTTACTAAACAAGGATGGATGACCTTGATAACTGGATGAATTAGAACAACAAGTGGTTGTTGCAAAAATTGCAATAACCACTAACACATTTTACAGCAAACTTATTCCTATTTCCTATTTCCTATTTCCTATTTCCTGTTTCCTGTTTCCTGTTTCCTGTTTCCTGCTTCCTGCTTCCTAAAACAAAAAAACTTACAAAGCTTTCGCTTTGCAAGGTTTTTGTTTTATACTCTTTCAACCGCAATCTTTACATTCTCACCATTGATATCCCAATCCTTTGCGTTAGCTTGATTTTCGCTAACTTCGATTGAGTCTGCAAGAACGATTGTAGCAATTGCATCTTTATTTTTGAGTGCAATGTCTGCAATTTTCTGATTACCAGAAAGTGTTACATTAATATGGTCTGTAACATTGAAGTCAGAATCTTTTCTCATTGTCTGAATCTTACTGATAAGCTCTTTTACAAAGCCCTCTTCAATAAGCTCTTCTGTAAGCTCTGTATCAAGCGCAACAGTAACACCCTTATCAGAAACTGTGAACACGCCCTCTTTCTGAACTGTGTCAATAAGAACATCTTCAACTGCTAATTCTACTGCACCGCTTGCAAGGTTAAGAACGAGCTTACCGTCAGAATCAAGTGTCTTTTTAGCGTCACTCGGAAGCTCTGCTAAAGCAGTTCTGATTTCGCCTAATTGTTTACCATATTTTGGACCCAAGGTCTTTAATTGTGGCTTGAAGGTATATGAAACGAATGATGAAGCATCTGCGTCGAAATCAACATTTTTAATGTTAAGCTCTTCACGGATAATATCAATAAAGTAGCCCTCAACCTTTTTGTCACAATTTACATACATTGTGTTAAGAGGTTGTCTGTTCTTTAAGTTAGAGCCGTTTCTTGCAGCACGGCCAAGAACAACAATGTCAACTACTTCGTCCATATTCTTTTC
This sequence comes from Oscillospiraceae bacterium, assembly GCA_015065785.1. Classification (GTDB taxonomy): domain Bacteria; phylum Bacillota; class Clostridia; order Oscillospirales; family Acutalibacteraceae; genus DTU089. The sequence goes on from SVPR01000022.1 coordinate 1,252, forward strand.
GAGTTCCTTGTCAATAAGGTCTTCTCTTACCTCAGGGAAATCGCAAAGGTGAACACTTTCAGGAGCAGTTTTATCTACATTACAAACAAGATTTCTGTAAATTGCTTCTGCCATAAACGGAATCATTGGAGCAGCAGTTTTTGCAGTAACAGTAAGTGCTGTGTAAAGTGTCATATAAGCAGCAGTCTTATCGTCTGTTTCACCCTGTACCCAATATCTTTCTCTGCCACGGCGAACATACCAGTTACTCATTTCGTCTGTGAATTCCTGAAGTGCCTTTGCAGCCTCCGGAATTTTGTAGTTTGCTAAGTTGTCGTCAACAGCCTTAACCATTGAGTAAAGCTTTGAAAGAAGCCATTTATCCATTACTGTAAGCTTGCAATCCTCTAAATTGTATTTAGTCGGGTCAAACTTATCAATATTTGCATAAAGCACATAGAAAGCGTAAGTATTCCAGAGAGTACCCATAAACTTCCTTTGACCTTCAACAACTGTTTTACCATAGAAACGGTTAGGAAGCCAAGGTGCTGAGTTAGTGTAGAAATACCAACGGATAGCATCTGCACCATAGCTTTCGAGTGCATCAAACGGGTCAACTGCGTTACCCTTTGATTTACTCATTTTCTGACCGTTTTCGTCCTGAACATGACCTAAAACGATAACATTTTTATAAGGTGCTTTGTTGAAAATAAGAGTAGAAATTGCAAGAAGTGAATAGAACCAACCTCTTGTCTGGTCAACTGCTTCAGAAATGAAGTCTGCAGGGAATTGTGCTTCAAATAACTCTTTATTTTCAAATGGATAGTGGTGTTGTGCAAATGGCATTGCACCACTGTCAAACCAACAGTCAATAACCTCCGGTACACGGTGCATTTCTTTACCGCAATCAGGACATTTAATTGTAACTGCATCAATAAATGGTCTGTGAAGCTCAATATCGTCAGGGCAATTGTCACTCATTGATTTTAACTCTTCAATAGAGCCGATTGAATGACGGCAACCACATTCACATTCCCAGATGTTAAGTGGTGTACCCCAATATCTGTTACGGGAAATACCCCAGTCCTGAACATTTTCTAACCAGTCGCCAAAACGACCTTTACCAATGCTTTCAGGAATCCAGTTGATTGTGTTGTTGTTTTTAATTAAGTCCTCTCTTACTTCAGTCATCTTGATAAACCATGATTCTCTTGCGTAGTAAATAAGAGGAGTTGAACATCTCCAGCAGTGTGGATATTCGTGTTCAAATTTAGGTGCATCGAAAAGAAGTCCTGCTTTTTCAAGGTCAACTAAAACTAATTTGTCAGCATCTTTAACGAAAGTACCAACATAAGGTGTTGGCTCTGCCATTAAACCTGCACCGTCAACTAATTGAACGAATGGCAAGTCATATTTTCTACCAACCTTTGCGTCATCTTCACCGAATGCAGGAGCAATGTGAACAATACCGGTACCGTCTGACATTGTAACATAGCTGTCAGTTGTAATGAAGAAGCCTTTTTTATTCTGTTTGTCGCAAAGCGGTTTTACATAATCGAAAAGTGGTACATATTCTTTGTGCTCAAGGTCTGCACCTTTCATTGTTTCGATTATTTCATACGCTTCAGCTTCTTCTGTTTTAAGCTTACCCAAAACTTTATCAAGAAGTGCTTCTGCCATATAGTAAGTAAATCCGTCTGCCGCTTTAACTTTGCAGTATGTATCAGCAGGGTTTACGCAAAGTGCAACATTTGATGGAAGAGTCCATGGTGTAGTAGTCCATGCAAGGAAATATGCATCTTCGTCTGCTACTTTAAAACGAACTACTGCTGAACGCTCTTTTACTGTTTTATAGCCCTGGGCTACCTCGTGTGATGAAAGAGGTGTACCGCAACGAGGGCAATAAGGAACAATTTTAAAGCCCTTATAAAGAAGATTTTTTTCGTAAATCTTCTTGAGTGCCCACCATTCTGACTCAATAAAGTCATTGTGGTAAGTTACATAAGGGTCTTCCATATCTGCCCAGAAGCCAACTGTACGGGAGAAATCTTCCCACATACCCTTATACTTCCACACGCTTTCTTTACAGTGACCGATAAATGGCTCAAGACCATATTCTTCGATTTGTTCTTTACCGTCAAGACCTAAAAGCTTTTCAACCTCAAGCTCAACAGGAAGACCGTGAGTATCCCAGCCAGCCTTTCTTGGTACCATACAGCCTTTCATTGTACGGTAACGCGGAATCATATCCTTAATAACACGGGTTAAAACGTGACCGATGTGTGGCTTACCATTTGCTGTTGGTGGGCCATCATAGAAAACATAAGGTGTACCATTTTTTCTGTCTTCAATGCTCTTTTCAAAGATTTTTTGGTCACGCCAGAATTTTTCAATTTGTTTTTCTTGTTCAACAAAATTCACATTTGGTGAAATTGGGTCGTACATTTTACTACCTCCATAAAAACCGACTTTTTATATAGCGTCATACAGAAAATATACTACCACAACAAGTAAATATTTTCAAGTATTTTATCAATATTTTTGCCTGTATAAAATTGTTTCTGTAACCCTGTCCAATATAATACCTCTATCTCTTTCAGGATAAAACTCCAGCAAATCACAAGTTATATCAACAATGGCTTTTCTGTTGAATTTTTTAACATCTAATTGTTGCCCGTAAAGCTCTGTTACAATATTTTTTTGCCGATTAAAGCTCATATTAAACGGTCTTGATTTTACAGCTTTCAAAAGACCCAGCGGTGCAATATCCATAGGAAAATCAAAGATATCAGATAAAAGTCCTGCACCATTGTCAAAAACAGGGCAATATGAAAACTCTCCATTCTCCTCTATCACTGCAATATTGTTAAGATGCCTGTCATCATTTACAAATAAAGCATCAATCTCAAAAAGCAAAGCAAGGTATTCCGGGAAATTTTTAAGGCTTGTTATTTCTTTTACTGTTTCTGCAAGGTATTCTATTCTTTTTTTATCACTTGAAAGATTTTTTAATTTTCTCATATATTCTTTTGAAACACTTTGCTTCAAAAGATGGCTTACCGTAACAATTGACTGCCCTCTTTTTAAAAAATTATCGCTCGCACAAGCATTTCTTTCATGCGAATGAACCTTTACCCTTTCAATATCATAATTAACAAAAGTAAATGGTGTCCCGACTTTTATGTTACTATATTCAAGCAATCGGGATATAACGGTTTCTGAAAATGCTTCATACCCCATTCTGTCAACTTTATACCATTTACCATTTTCTTTCTCAAACCATTTTTCCTGATTTCCTTTTGAAGATGTCTCCGCTATTTTTTCATCTGTTACTAATTTTATTTCCATTTATAACTCCTTAATTTTTAAAATAAAATTATCCTCACTCATTTTTCCATTTGTCATTTTCACAATTTCCAAAGCATCGTATTCATAAAGTCCTAAAACCCTCAGATATTCTTTAATTCCTGAACTTGTTCTTGGAATGCATCTGCTCTCTAAAAACTCATAAAAATCATCCCAATCAGGATTTTCATTTATACCAAAAGCCTTTTTCATATTATCCTCTGTATAATTTTCAATACATAAAGATTCATCTGTAAAATCTGCACATATTTTTGTCCTTATCTTCCCATTCTCTGAAAACTCTAATATTTTCAAGATGTGTTTTTGTTCTTTTTTTCTTTTTAAAAATTCATCAAGAGTTCTTTTTTTGCTTATCACTATTTTTTCTCCATCAAAAGAAATATTAACTTCTCTGTTATCCTTTGAAACACCTAATTCGTTTATCCATTGATTAGGAATACTGATTTTATAGTTGTTGCTTGATTTCCCGGTATTGCCACCTGCATTACCTACAATAATATTTGCTTTCCTTGTTTCCATTTTTACCACCTGAAATATTTTAGCATATTGGTTACCAATAGTCAAACTTTTTGTTATTTTTTATTTTTTCATTATTTTTCAAAGTTATTCTTTACATCTTGACTAAAATTGGATATAATAAGTATTTGGTAAAATATGTACTTAAATTTTTCCCGGAAAGGATTTTTTAATATGCTTCAATTTGAAGAACTCAGACTTGAATTACTCTCTTACGAAGATAAGCTCTCTGATTTATCTGACGCTTTAGGCCTTAAAAAAATGGCTGAAGAGGTAAAAGAATTAGAGGAACAAAGTGCTCAGGATGGATTCTGGGATGATATTCAGAATTCTCAAAAAATCGTTCAAAGAACTGCTGCATTAAAAAATAAAATCAAGGCTTATGATGACCTTAAAGCAGTTTATGACGATACACTCACTTTAATTGATTTAGCAAACGAAGAAGAGGACGAATCTCTTTTTGATGAGTGTCGCGGGAGCGTTGACGGTTTCATTTCTCAGCTTGATGCTATGACACTTTCAACTCTTCTCACAGGTGAATACGACTCTAACAATGCTATTCTTACATTCCACGCAGGTGCGGGTGGCACAGAGGCTCAGGACTGGGCTCAGATGCTTTTCAGAATGTATAACCGTTGGGGTGAAAGACACGGCTTTAAGGTTTCTACACTTGACTACCTTGATGGTGATGAGGCAGGTCTTAAATCTGCAGTTATTCTCATTGAGGGCGAAAATGCTTACGGCTATATGAAGAGCGAAAGCGGTATTCACCGCCTTGTTCGTGTTTCTCCTTTTGACGCATCAGGCAGAAGGCACACCTCATTCGCTTCATTAGAGGTTATGCCTGAAATTGATGACACAATTGAAGTTGATATTGCTCCTGAAGACATTAAAATGGATGTTTACCGTTCATCAGGTGCAGGCGGTCAGAAAGTTAATAAAACTTCATCTGCTGTAAGACTTACTCATATTCCTACAGGTATTGTCTGCTCTTGTCAGGTTGAAAGAAGTCAGCACCAGAACAGAGAAGTTGCTATGCGTATGCTCAAATCAAAGCTTATTGAAATCAAAGAAAGAGAGCACCTTGACAAAATCAGTGATATTAAAGGTGTTCAGAAAGAAATTGCCTGGGGTAGCCAGATTCGTTCTTATGTATTTATGCCATACACTCTTGCAAAAGACCACAGAACAAACTTTGAAAATGGTAACATAAATGCAGTTATGGACGGCGATATCGACGGATTTATTAACGCATATTTAAAATTCCAGGCTAACAAGTAATTATAGAAGGCAAAACAATGGATATAAGACAAGAATCTTTAAAAAAGCATTATGAGTGGAACGGCAAAATTGAAGTTGTTACCCGTTGCCCTGTTGAAACAAGAGAAGATATGTCTTTAGCGTACACCCCCGGTGTTGCCGAAGCGTGTCTTGAAATAGAAAAGGATGTTAACAAATCCTTTGAGTTAACAAGAAGAAATAATCTTGTTGCAGTTATCACAGACGGTACTGCAGTTTTAGGTCTTGGTGATATAGGTCCTGAGGCAGGTATGCCTGTTATGGAGGGTAAATGTGCGCTTTTTAAAGCATTTGCTGATGTTGATGCTTTCCCGCTTTGTGTTAAATCTAAAGATGTTGATGAAATTGTAAAAACAATTTCGCTTATTTCAGGTAGCTTTGGCGGAATAAATTTAGAAGATATTTCTGCACCAAGATGCTTTGAAATTGAAAAAAGATTAAAGGAATGCTGCGATATTCCGATTTTCCACGATGACCAGCACGGCACTGCTGTTGTTGTTCTTGCAGCTGTTTTAAATGCTTTAAAGGTTGTTAAAAAGGATATTAAAACTGCAAAAATTGTTGTTAACGGCTTAGGTGCTGCAGGCACGGCTATTTCAAAAATGCTTATTACTGCAGGCGCTGAAAATATGGTGCTTGTTGATAAAAAAGGCATTATTGAAGAAAGTGATATTTCTTTAGGTGAAGAAAGAATTGCTCTTGCTAAAATTACAAACAAAGAGAATTTAAAGGGCGACCTTTCTGTTGCAATTAAAAATGCTGATGTATTTGTCGGTGTTTCTGCACCTGACATTTTAAAAGCAGAAATGATAAAATCTATGAACAGTGACGCTATTGTTTTTGCAATGGCTAACCCTACACCTGAAATTATGCCCGACGAAGCGAAAAAAGCCGGTGTAAGAATTATTGGTACAGGGCGTTCAGATTTCCCGAATCAGATTAACAATGTTCTTGTTTTCCCCGGAATTTTCCGTGGTGCATTGGACGCTAATGCTACTGCAATTACAGAAAATATGAAATTAGCGGCTGCAAAAGCACTTGCAAATCACATTCCGGAAAATGAATTGAACGAAGAAAATATAATTCCATCTGCACTTGACAAAACAATTGCTTACGAGGTTGCGAAAGCGGTTGAAAAGCAGGCGAAAATTGATGGAGTTGTAAGATAAACACTGAATGCTGAGCCAAAAATGCTGAGTGCTAAATGCAGAATTTTATAATTGAAAATGGAAAATGGAAAATTGAAAATTTCGGAAACGCTTCGCGTTTGATTATAATTTGTTATCAATAAAAACAAGAAATTCTATCATTTGAAGTTTGTGTAAACTAAAAATGATAGAATTCTTTATTTTTAAGTCATAATATTTGTAATTAGTATAAATGAAAAAGTCAATTTACCATTATAACTAATTATTATAATTACGGCGTAGCCCCGAAATTTTCAATTTTTCATTTTTAATTTTTAATTATAATAGCGTCGCAGACCCTTCAATTCCGAACTACGCATTACGAATTCCGAATTATATAATAGCGTCGCAGACCCTCAACTCAGCATTCAGCACTCAGCATTCAGCACTTTTTCAAGGATTATAGCTCAGTAATTCTGCATTTTTCTTCAAACCTCTTGTATATTCCTCGGATTTATGTATAATAGTATGGTCAAAAAATATAAAGGATGATAATTCATGGCAGAAAAAAGAAGCTCCTTTTCCGGCAAATTAGGCTTTGTTCTTGCAACTGCAGGCTCGGCAGTCGGTCTTGGTAATATATGGCGTTTCCCATATCTCGCTGCAAAATATGGTGGCGGTATATTTTTACTTATTTACCTCATTTTAGCACTCACCTTTGGTTTTGCTTTAATGTGTGCCGAAATTGCTATTGGCAGAAAAACAGGGCTTAGTGCAATTGAAGCATTCGGCAAATTAAATAAGAAGTTCAAATATGTAGGTTGGCTCAGTGCGGTAGTTCCTGTTATAATCCTCCCCTATTACTCAGTTATTGGTGGTTGGATTATTAAATACTGCACAGTATTTATAACAGGAAATATGTCAGCTGCTGCAGCTGACGGTTATTTTGATTCATTCATAGGTGCACCGTTCGAGCCTGTTCTTTGGTTTTCTGCATTTATCGGATTAACCGCTTTAGTTGTTCTTTTGGGTGTTGAAAAGGGCATTGAAAAGGTAAGTAAAATTATGATGCCTGTTTTAGTGTTACTCACAATATTCATTGCAGGCTACGCTATGTTTATGCCAGGTGCTTTAGAGGGCGTTAAGTTCTATATTACTCCTGACTTTTCAAAATTCTCTGCAACAACTGTCCTTGCAGCTATGGGTCAGCTTTTCTACTCAATGTCACTTGCTATGGGTATTATGATTACCTACGGCTCATATATGAAAAAAGATGTAAGCTTAGAAGGCTCTGTTAAGCAGATTGAGCTTTTCGACACAGGTATTGCGTTTTTAGCAGGTCTTATGATTATCCCTGCTGTTTTCGCTTTCTCAGGTGGTGATGAGACTGCTTTAGGCAAAGGCCCCGGACTTATGTTTGTCACACTTCCTAAAGTATTTGAAAGTATGACAGGTGGCTCAATAATTGGTACCTTATTCTTCGTATTAGTTTTGTTTGCCGCTCTCACATCTTCAATTTCACTTATGGAAACAGTTGTTTCAATTGTTAAAGACAAAACAGGTCTTTCAAGAAATAAAACCTTGCTTATAGTTCTAATCGGCTCTGTTATTTTAGGTGTGCTTTCAGCTCTTGGCTATGGTACTCTTTCAGGCATTAAGATTATCGGTATGGCATTCCTCGACTTCTTCGACTTTATAAGCAACAGCGTTTTAATGCCAATCGTCGCATTCTTAACCTGTATTTTTGTTGGTTACATTGTTAAACCTGATATGTTCATTGAAGAAATTGAGTTAACAGGCAGATTCAAAAGAAAAAATCTTTTCTTAATTGTTATTAAATACTTCGCACCTATTTGCATTGTTTTAATTCTCATTTCATCTGTTTTAGATGCGCTGGGGATTGTAAAGATTTAATTCGGAATGCGTAATGCGTAATTCGGAATTGTGGGTCTGCGACGCTATTATAATTAAATATCAATAAAAATGAAATCATCCTATCATTTGAAGTTAAAACCAACTTTAAATGATAGGATTTTTTACTATTGAATTTTTTGTTAATATGTGCTAAAATGATGAACAGAACATAAGTTCTCAAGGAGTTATTCCACACGGTAGGCGGTTAGTCTCTTTAACAGAGAGACTGAACTCTCTGATTACATAGAAATCCTTTTTAGGAAATTTGTTTTTTGAGAGTGGTGATTGCTATGAGTGAAACAATCGCTTTATTAGCTATCATATTCTTAATCATTCTTGTTCTCAAGGATAGATAAAAAGAAAGCAACCGCCTGACTTCCACATAAGGCGGTTGTTTTCAAAACACCATTATAGCGGAGTCTAACCGTCTACGGAGTAACTCCTTGTTCGTTTATATTATAGCACACTCTGAAAAAATGTCAACCTTTAATAATCAATCCTCTGGGATTGAGTGGAGTGTATTTGTAAATCCTAAAATATAATCGGCGGAAACATTGTAAAATTTACAAAGAGTAATTAAATGTCTTATGGGCATTTCGTTTTCGGCTGTTTCGTATCTGCTATATACTTTTTGATTTGTGTTTAAAATTTTGGCTACTTCTGTTTGGGTTAAATCGTTATCTTCTCTTAAATCGCGTATTCTTTGAACATATTGCATGGTAAAACAACTCCTATGTATCACTTAACTGGAGTTTATCATACTACTGATTTGGGGTATTAACTTTACCACTGATTTGGGGTAAAATATAAGCTGTCAGATTTTATTATTGTTGCAATTCAGCAAAATCCGACTTCTTAAGTCTTGACAAATTTTAACAAGTGTGTTATTGTGAGAAAACATTCGAATGTAAAAATAAATTTATGAAAGGAGTTGGACATAATGATGAATTATATGATTTTAAGAAAAAACAGAAAAATGAACTATCCGGTTGTTGTGTCCAATTTCTGCTCGTAAGTAGTAAAGACATATTATATTTATAGTATTTATCCCCCGGAAAGTTAAAGCTTTTCGGGGGTTTTTGTTTTTGCTATGAGCAGAAAATTTGGAGAATTAGCAACTTCCGGAAATGGAGGTACTAATGAAAGGGACAAATTCAATTAAAAAGAAAGGAAAAGATTCTACTCTAAAAGATATTATTTATGGGTTGAAAATTCTTAACGAGTGCGGTAACAGGTTAGTTGTATCAAGAATAATTGCAACTTTGAGTTTCTGGTTTTTTACCGGATTTGTTGAAGATATATTACTTTTAAAATATCTTTTACAATCACTCGAAAAAGGTGTTTCGTTTAAAGATTTTGTTGTAGTGTGTCTTATCTTTTTAGGCTTATCTATAACCGGTAGGGTGCTTAACAATTATTTTGATTATCTTACAGGAATAAAAAACAAAATTTTTTACAAAAACCTTAATGAAAAAATATTTGAAAAAGCAATAAATGTTGATATGGATTGTTACTACAATCCTGAGTTTTTTGATAAATACAAAAGAGCGACAGAGATTGTGACAGATGGGCATTTTGATGATTTTTGTTATGGATTTGCTTGTGTTGTAGGTGGAAGTATAACAGGCGCTTTTTTAATAGCTTATGTTATTACTGTTGACCCTAAAATGCTTTTTATTCTTCTGATTGGTTTAGTAGTTGTAGCGTTTCAGGGAGTTAAAAGTAAACTTGATGTCAATAAAGATAAAGAAATGACAATTCACAAACGCTCAAAGGCTTATGTGAAAAGAACAATATATTTAAAAGATTTTTCAAAGGATATGAGAACATCCGGAATTTACGGAGTTCTTCACGCAAGATTTGAAAATGCAGTAAATAAAAACAGAGAAATAATCAAAAAATACGGTTACAAAATTGCTCTGTTAGAGATGATGACAGGACTTTTTGGTATGGCGCTTCCTGTTGCAACATCTTATGCTTATGCTACATATCGCTATGTTATAAAAAGAAACCTTGCACTTTCCGACTTTTCAGTTATTGTAACCGCTATGGGTAACCTGAAGGATGTTATAAACGATTTAACCGAAGCGGTATCAACTGTAAAAAGAGAATCTCTTTATTTTCGTAATTTAAAAGAATTTTTTGATTATGAAAATAAAATAGTAAACGGAACAAAATTGGCAGACGAGTTTGAAACACTTGAATTCAAAAATGTTCAGTTTACATATCCAGAATCAAAAGAACCAACACTCAAAAATTTTGATTTTAAGTTGAGTAAAGGTCAGACTGTCGCGGTAGTTGGTGAAAATGGTGCCGGTAAATCTACATTTATAAAATTACTTTTAAGATTTTATGATGTTGACAGCGGTGAAATTCTATATAATGGAGTGAATATTAAAGAATATGATATTGACTCTTTAAGGGAAAGAATTTCAACAGTTTTTCAGGATTACAAGGTGTTTGCTCTTTCAGTTGCAGAGAATGTTTTGTGTAAAGAAATTACTACAAACGAAGAACTTATAAAATCAGTTGAAGCTATGAAAAACAGCGGTGCTTACGATTTTGTAGAGAATTTACCAGAGAAAGAGAACACAGTTATTACTCGTGAGTTTGACGAAAAAGGTGTTGGACTTTCAGGTGGCGAACAGCAAAAACTGGCAGTTGCAAGGGTGTTTGCAAGTAATACAGATTTAGCAATTCTTGACGAACCATCATCTGCATTTGACCCCGTTGCAGAATATAAGATGTACGAAAATCTTATAGAAGCCACAAAAGATAAAACTGTAATTTACATTTCTCACAGACTTTCTTCTGCGGTGCTTTCAGACAATATATTTGTTATATCTGACGGCACTGTAAAAGAATGTGGTAATCATAAAGAGCTTATGGAATTAAATGGAATTTACAGTAATATGTTTACACTTCAGGCAGAAAGCTATAAAAATTCTGAAAGGAGTGTGAGCTGATATGAAAAAAGAAAAGAGTAAAACAAAGCACAGTACATTTTCTAATGTGTTTTATCTTTTAAAAGTTATGTTTAAAATTTCACCCTGGCTTGTAGTAGGAGAAATTTTTATGCATACATTATGCACTTTACCAGGCAGACTTGTTTCAATAATTGGTCTTAAATATGTTATTGATGAAGTGCAGAATGGCGGAGAACCAGTTAAAATATTATTAGGTATAGGTTTAATACTGATTATACTTGTATTCGGAGAAACAGTTAATGGCTTGTTTTTTGAGTTATTTGTTCACAGAGAACGAGAAAAGCTTGATTTAAAGCTCCAGTCAAGACTTTATGAAAAAGCTGCAACACTTGACATTGCGAAATATGACAGTCCGGAGTATTACGCAGACTTCATTTTGTCAATTGAAAACTCATCAGATAATATCCGCTATATGTTAAATACTGTTAAAGGATATGTGGGTGAAGTTATTGCATTTTTAGCAATTTCATCAGTATTATTAACTATTGACCCGGTTGCATTATTTATGCTGCTCGTTGCTTGCGTAATAGGTATTCCATTGAGTAAATACCTGAGTAAACTTATGTATGAAAGACGCGAAAAATTAACTGAATTAGACAGAAAAGCAGAATATTTCGCAAGAGTATTTTATCTTCCTGAATATGCTGGGGAAATCCGATTAAGCAACATCTATCCGCTTTTGAAAAAACGATTTTTAAAACAAGCAGATGAAATAATTTCAACTCAAAGAAAATACACCCGAAAACTTAATGCTTTATGGTTTGTAGAAGAAGCAATAATTAATAGTGTAATATTTGTTTTTGTTATGGTTGTGTATCTTGGTTATAAGATATTGGTCACAAAAGAACTTTCTTTAGGCGATTTTGTCGCTACATTCAATAGTATTGGTCAAATCGGCAGTAGTTTTATGTATCTTACAGTATTTGCTATCAAGAATTTCTCTGAACGCTCAAAAATGATAGATAAGCAAAGAGAATTTTTGGCAACTCAAAACGAAATTATAGACGGTGAACATATTGCAGAATGTAAAGAACCTGAAACAATTTCAGTGGATAATATTAAGTTCTCATATACAGGTAATGAAAAAGATTCTTTGAATGGAGTTTCATTTGAGATTAAACCTTATGAAAAGATTGCACTGGTCGGGTTTAATGGTGCTGGTAAAACCACACTTACAAATCTGCTTTTAAGACTTTATGATGTTAAAGCTGGTAGCATAACAATCGGTGGCAGAGATATAAGAGAAGAAACTGTTTCTTCACACAGGAATCGCTTTGCGGCAGTTTTTCAGGATTTTCAGATTTTCTCTGCAACTATTGGTGAAAATGTTGCTTTGAGTAAAGATTACGATGAAAAAAGAGTTTTAGAAGCACTAAAACTTGCAGGTTTTACAAAAGAATTGCCACAGGGCACAGAAACTATTCTTTTAAAAGAATTTGATGAAAATGGCTTAATGCTTTCGGGCGGTGAGCAACAAAAAATTGCTATTGCAAGGGTATTTTATAAAAATTGCCCTTACATAATTCTTGACGAACCATCTGCAAATCTTGACCCGATTTCAGAATATGAGCTTAATAAAAATATTATGGATTCCGCAAAAGAAAAGACAGTTATAATTATTTCGCACAGACTTTCAACAACTGTCAATGCAGACAGAATTATAATGCTTGAAAACGGCAAAGTAGCAGAAATAGGTACTCACGAAGAATTGATGAACAAAAACGGCGACTATGCTTATATGTTCAATCTTCAGGCGGAGAAATACACAAAAAGTGCTGAGTGCAGAATGCAGAATTTCGGAAGTCCTGCGGACTTGATTATAATTATTAGTCAATAAAAACAACAAGTTCTATCATTTTTAGTTTACGAAAAACTTTAAATGATAGAACTTATCTTTTGTTATTTAATTATAATTGCGTCGCAGACCCTTCAATTCCGAATTACGCATTACGCATTCCGAATTATAATTGCCAACGCAGTTCCGAAATTCTGCATTCTGCACTCTGCCTTCTGCATTTTTATAATTGCGTCGCTCAGTACTGTTTCAGCCCAGCACTAAGAATTTGTTTTTATAATCGTTTTTTCTAAGACAGAATATAAAGCAAGGCAAGAATCAGCATCTCATCCGCTTTTTCTTCTGCCAAAAGCAATATTAGTGATAAAATCAAAGCTTTGTCGCTATCTAAATTCAAATCGTCTAATATATTTTTGAAAAAATCGTTTTGGTTTATGTTCTGCGTTTTGCCCGTGTATTCTTTGCGCTCTTCTTTCTGCTCTTTATTCCCCTTAACTGCTTTTTTTACTTCTTCCTCTTTTTCAAAATATGATGAGGTAGAAGCAAAGCCTTTTAATTCGTCAAGATAATCATTAGGCATTTTTACTCTTTTTATTGTATTGTTGTTATTAACTTCAACTGTCTTTTCTTTTCCATGTATTTTTTCTTCCTCGTTAGCCTCTTCTACAACAAATTTTGCCCTTTTCTGCATTTCATTCACTCGTCTTATTGCATCATTCTGCATTTTCATAATCTCGTTATAAGAATAATCTGCCATACTACATTATTCCCTTTTCTCTTAATAACGGTATTATAGATAAAAGCTTTATAAATTTCATTGCTTCATCTGCCTTTTGTTGACGCTCCTCTGAAAGCAGTGGTTTTAAAGCACATATAAAGTCCTCTCGTTCATCGTGTGAATTAAGGGCAGAAAGAAGTGGCAAAAGACTTGAAAATTGCGACATATCAGGTAATCCTAATGAACTTAAATCGGGTTTTGGAACATTATTTTTCTGCGTTTCCTGTTGCGGTGGTTTATTTTCTTCTGCTTTTCCCCCACCTAAAATTGAATTTGCTACATTTTTTAAATTCGCAATATCTTCATTTGAGAGCGACGACAAAATACTCCCAATATCAAGGTCAGCCATTCAAGTCACCACCTGTCAGCTTTTTAAAAAGCTGTTTTGCTAAATCGCTGTTTAATAATTCTTTTGTTTTATTTTCATCTGAAAGCACTTCTTTTAATTTTTCTGTCTGGCTTTCTGTTAAATTTTCATTTATAAAATCCTTTAAAGAATCGTTAGTTTTAACATTCTCAATATTCATTTTGTTTTTTTCGTTATTAAACATTGAAATCACCCACAATATACAATATAATAGTAGTAATCTTTATGAAAAAGTAAGGTGAATTATGAATGAGAATACTTGTGCTTTCTGATTCCCACAGGCACATTGCAAATCTTATTTGCGCAATAGAATATGAGCCCACCGCCGAAATTGTTTATTTTTTAGGCGATGGTAATTATGAAATGGAAGAGGTCGTTGATATTTTTAAAGATAAAAAATTCTTTGTGCTTTTAAGAGGTAACTGCGACTTCACAACCCACATCCCACTTTGTGATGTAAGAAGTATTGAAAACAGTAAAATCTACGCTTCACACGGTGCCGAGGAAAATGTCAAGCTTTCTTATGTCGGCATTAAAAGAGCCGCAAGAGAAAATAATTGCAACATTGCACTTTTCGGACATACTCACGAAAAATATTACTCTTTTGAAGATGGACTTCACCTTTTCAACCCCGGTAGCATAAAAGATGGTAATTACGGTGTAATTGATATTACAGATAACGGAATTATGTGCTTCCACAAAAATTTACTGGAAATAAAATAAGTAATAATATTGTTATTTGTTGACATTCTTATTTGTAACTGTTAAAATAATTTTATATTTTATATTAAGGAGCGTTTATATGGATTTTCGTCAAAACGGATTTATGTATGCATTAGGCTTTATTGTTGTTGCATTCGTAATCGTACAATCAGCTTTCTTTATAAGAAAAGCATGGAAGCGTGCTAAAGAATTGGGCATTGAAAGCAGTGTGCTTAAAACAACTGTTACTTCAAGTGCAGTGTTTACAGTTGCACCTGCTATTGCAATTTTAGCAACTGTTATAGTTCTCTCAAAGGCTTTAGGTCTTGTTCTTCCTTGGATCAGACTTTCGGTTATTGGTAACTTAGCTTATGAATCTACTGCTGCAAGTGCAGTTTTAGGTAACCTCAACCAAGCCATTACTGACAAGGGTGACTTTTCAACTGTTGCCTGGGTTATGACAATTGGTAGCTGTCTTCCTCTTGTTCTTATGCCAATCCTCTGCAAAAAGCTTCACAGTAAAATTGGTGGTGCTTTAAGCGGTGACAGCAAGGTTGGTAAATTAGGCGATTACATTTCTGCTGCTGCATTTATCGGTATTATTACTGCATTTGTTGCTACATCTATTAACGGTAAATCAAGTGACGGAAAAACAGACGGCGGTTTCCTTTCAATAGCAGTACTTATCGTAGCAGTTATTCTTTACTTAATCCTTGAAACAATCGCTACTAAATTCAAATTAAAAAAATTTGAGCCTTTTGTTATGCCACTCGCTATGTTTGGTGCAATGGGCGCAGCTGTATTATTCACATCTGTTTTACCTGCTGAGCTTGTAAATCACAGCTGGTTTAACTAAGAAAGGGGTGCTGTAAAATGAAAAAGACTTATTACGATAAAGTTCACACCTGGGGTAGAATCTGGAGTGTTACTGCTCTCGCAGTTCTTTTCTCTGTACCTCTTGCAATTTCTGTTTACTACAACGCCTGGCCGGAAATGAGTGCTTTATTCTCTGCACTTTTAAAGGTTATTCCTATTTTCTGGATTTCAGCAGTTGTTGAGGTTATTACTTACACTCCAATGCTTGGCGCCGGCGGAACATATTTAAGCTTCGTTACAGGTAACATTACAAACCTCAAGCTTCCTTGTGGTGTTAATGCAATGAAATCTGCAAATGTAAAAGCAAACTCAGAAGAGGGCGAAGTAATTTCTACTATTGCTATTGGTGTTTCAGCTATTGTAACAACAATTATTATTGCAGTTGGTGTTTTAGCCTTTGCTCCATTCCTCGGCGCACTTACTGACCCTGACTCAATTTTAGCTCCTGCTTTTGACAGAGTTACTCCTGCACTTTTCGGTGCTCTTTTAGCTTCTTATCTTCGTAAATACTGGAAAATTTCTATTCTTCCATTATTCGTTGGCTGTGTTGTTCTCGTGTTCTCACCAACACTCGGTGCAGGTACACTTCTCTTTGTTACAATCATTGTAAGCATTTTAGGTGTATTCGCTCTTTCAAAGTTTAATCTTCTTGAGAAAAAATAATTTTCAGGAAGCAGAAAACAGGAAGCAGGAAACAGCGCTTCGCAAATAATAAAAATATCCTATCATTTTTAGTTGATTGCAACTTGAAATGATAGGATAAATTTTTTTGTTTTCTATTTCCTGCTTCCTGTTTCCTGACTGAAAAAGAAAAGCCCACTGTATAATCAGTGGGCCTTTTCTTTGGAAAGAGAAAATGTTTGGTTAGGTTAAGCAACCTTAATGTCTATTTATTATATAACAAATCAATTTGTTGCAATCTTAATAAAATTATGAATAAATTGTTAACAATTTTAAGATTTTGTTAAAAATCAACTTATTTTACCATTAAATCAACTATAAGTGAGCTTAATTCTACAGGGTCTTTTACAGACACACCGCTTATAAGACAGCCTTGTGCGTAAAGAAGCTTTGCATAAGAAGCAAGTGTGTCTTTGTCATTCTCATAAAGTGATTTGAGCTTTTCTGCTAAAGCGTGATTTGCATTGATTTCAAGAGCAATTTCTGCCTTAACCTTTTGCTCGTTACTTGGCATTGAATTTAAAACCTTTTCCATTTCAAGTGACAAATTACCCTCACTTGTAAGGCAAACTGCATAATTTTTAAGATTGTTTGTGTAACGAACCTCTGAAACATCACCGTTTAAAGAATCTTTAATAAATGAAAGCATTTCTTTATCTGCTTCATTTTTCTCTTTGAGAGCTGTTTTTTCGTCCTCTGTGTCTAAGTCGAGCTTTTCATCACAGATATTCTGGAATTCCTTGCCGTCATACTCGTGAAGCATTTTTACTGTAAATTCGTCAACATATTCTGTAAGATAAAGAATTTCAAAGCCTTTATCCTTAACGGCTTCTGTTTGTGGTAGCATTTCGATTTTCTCAATAGTTTCGCCACAGGCATAATAAATCTTTTCCTGACCATCCTTGAGTCGAGCAACATATTCTTTAAGAGAAACCAAAGACTTATCTTTTGAAGAATAGAATAAAATTAAATCTTTAAGGTTATCCTTATTCATTCCGTAGCTGTTATAAATACCGAATTTAATCTGCATACCGAATGTTTTAAAGAATTCTTCATACGCTTCTCTTTCGTTATTCAACATCTTTTCAAGTTCAGATTTAATTTTCTTTTCAATTGTTTTTGCAATGAGCTTTAATTGAGCATCGTGCTGAAGCATTTCGCGAGAAATGTTCAAAGATAAATCTTCAGAATCAACAAGACCTTTTACAAAGCTAAAATAATCAGGGAGTAAATCCTTACATTTCTCCATAATTAAAACGCCTTTTGAGTAGAGCTGTAAGCCCTTTTCAAAATCCTTTGAATAATAATCAAATGGGGCTCTTTTGGGAATAAACATAAGTGCGCTGTATGTAGCGTTACCCTCTGTTTTTGAGTGAATTACTTTTAATGGTGCTTCAAAATCATAGAATTTTTCGCTGTAGAAGCTGTTGTAATCTTCATCAGTTACTTCGTTTTTATTCTTCTTCCAGATTGGCACACGGCTATTGAGAATTTTGTCTGTAATTACTGTTTCGTACTCGTTTTCAGTACCCTCTTTTAATTCCTTTGACTCCACATACATTTTGATTGGATGACGAATGTAATCGGAATACTTTTTAACGAGTGATTCTATTTTATAGGTTTCGAGATAACTGCTGTAATTATCCTCTTCTGTATCCTCTTTAAGCTTTAAAGTAATTACTGTACCGAATGAATCCTTTTCACATTCTTCGATTGTGTAGCCATCTGCACCACTTGACACCCAGCGAAAAGCCTTATCGCTACCAAAAGCCTTACTTTCAACAGTTACAGAGTCACTTACCATAAATGCGGAATAGAATCCGACACCGAATTGACCGATAATGTCAACATCCTCACTTTGTTCATTCTCTGTTTTGAATGATAATGAACCACTTTTTGCAATAGTACCTAAATTGTTTTCAAGCTCTTCTTCAGTCATACCGCAACCATTGTCAGAAATAGTAAGAGTACGGTCATTCTTATTCACTGACAAGCGGATACAGAAATCATCCTTATTAAGACCTACTGAAGAGTCAGTAAGTGACTTGAAATACAGCTTATCGAGTGCGTCACTCGCATTTGAAATAATTTCACGGATAAATACTTCCTTATGGGTATAGATTGAGTTAATCATCATATCCATAAGCTTTTTAGATTCTGCTTTAAATTGTTTCTTTCTCATTTTATTCTCCTTAAGTTTTTGTTTTTTCTCTTAATTCTTTTTCTCGTTTTTCCTGAGCTTTTTCATCAAGCCATTCAAAACGCTTTCTTCTTCCGTCATTACAAATAACCTGCATTTTTCTTGCAACGGGTAGAGCATTTTTAACTCCACTCATTTTAAAGGTTTTATCATTTATTGCTACTGTTATAGTTCCTGTTGTCTTGCCTTTCAACATTCTTGCAGTATTGATTTCAATGTAATCATCCGGGTCATAAAAAAACCAATTGGCATTTCGTTTTTTTACATGAACAGGCCCCTCAAACATACTGACTCTGATACCAGTTACTTCTTCAAAAGACACAAACCATGTTTTATTAAACGGCATATTAAGATAAAAGCCTTTTTCGTCATATTCAATTAAACCGTATGGCTGAGTCATTCTTTTACTTATAGTTATTAAACATTCAACTTGAAGAAACAAGCTAACAAACACAATTATCTCTGGCGAAACATAAAAACCCATTCGAATACTACCGAAAGTGAATTTATCCATCAAAACACCGAGTTCGGCAACAACAGATAAGTCTTTTGTAACAAACAATGCTTCATAATATCTGAAACACAAATTACCAAAATACACACAAGCAAATATTGATACGACAAAAAGAATGATGTGCAAAACTATTGACTTATAAGATTTCTCTCCTAAAACCTGCATAAAAATCCTCCCCAGAAGCATTACAAAAATAATACCACAAACCCTCACTAAATACAAGATTTTACTTTATTTTTCTGCTACTTTATGATATAATGTATCAGTATTATTTTAAAAGCAAAGGATGTTTATTTTTGGATATTGTAAAACAGTTAAGCTCAGAATTTTCAATGAGCGAAATGCACATTACAAATGTAATAAACCTAATTGATGATGGCAACACAATTCCGTTTATTGCCCGTTACAGAAAAGAGATGCACGGCTCTTGTGATGACCAGAAATTAAGAGATATTTTTGACAGACTCACATATATCAGAAACCTTGAAAAGAGAAAAGAAGAGGTTACAAACAGCATTGAAGAGCAAGGCAAAATGACCGAGGAATTAGCTGAGGCTATTTCTAAAGCAATTACCTTGGCTGAGGTTGAAGACATTTACAGACCATACAAGCAAAAGCGTAAAACAAGAGCCTCTGTTGCTAAAGAAAAGGGCTTGGAGCCTCTTGCAGATTTACTTTTTGGCTTCACCTTAAAGGGCGTAGATTTAAACGAGCTTGCAAAAGATTATGTTGACGCAGAAAAAGGTGTTGAAACAGTAGAAGACGCTTTACAGGGTGCATCTGACATTATTGCAGAAATTATTTCTGACTCTGCAGAAGCAAGAAAGCTTTTAAAAGAGCTTATTGATAAAACAGGCATTATTCGTTCTGTTGCTAAAAAAGAAGAAGACAGCGTTTACTCTATGTATTACGATTATTCTGAGGCAGTTAAGAAGATTCCCAGCCACAGAATTTTAGCAATTAACCGTGGTGAAAATGAAGAATTTTTAAAGGTTTCTGTTGAAGTTAATGAAGATGAAGCAATCAAAATCTTAAATAACCTTTTCATTACTGAGGGCAGTTCTTCAACTGATTTCTGTAAAGAAAGCGTTAAGGATAGCTATTCCCGTCTTATTTTCCCATCTCTTGAAAGGGAAACAAGAAGCAATTTGACTGAAAAGGCTGACGAACAAGCAATTAAAATGTTTGGCAGCAACTTAAAGCCATTACTTATGCAACCACCTATTAAAAATAAAACTGTTTTAGCAGTTGACCCTGCTTACAGAACAGGTTGTAAATTAGCTATTGTTGACGGTAACAGTAAGGTTCTTTTCACAGGTGTTATTTACCCTACCCCACCACAATCAAAAATTGCTGAAGCAGAAAAGACTGTTTTACAGCTTATCGATAAATATGAAATAGACTGCATTTCTGTTGGTAACGGTACCGCAAGTAAGGAAGCAGAAATTTTTGTTGCAGACACAATTAAAAAAGCTTCTCGCCCTGTTACTTATATGGTGGTTAATGAAGCAGGCGCGTCAGTTTATTCCGCATCAAAATTAGGTGCAGAAGAATTCCCTGACTTCGATGTTTCTGTTCGTTCTGCAGTTTCTATTGCAAGAAGACTTCAGGACCCTCTTTCAGAGCTTGTTAAAATCGAGCCAAAGAGCATTGGTGTTGGTCAGTATCAGCACGATGTTCCTCCTGCAAGACTTAACGAGTCCCTCACAGGCGTAGTTGAAGATTGCGTAAACTCAGTTGGCGTTGACTTGAACACTGCATCTGTTTCACTTTTAAAATATATTGCAGGTGTTTCTTCTGCAACTGCTAAGAATATTGTTGCTTTCCGTGAAGAAAACAACGGATTTAAGAGCAGAACAGATTTAAAAAAGGTTAAAGGCTTAGGCCCTAAGGCATTTTTGCAATGTGCAGGCTTCCTTAGAATTCCTAACGGCAAAACTCCTCTTGATAATACAGGCGTTCACCCTGAATCTTATGATGCCGCTAAAAAGCTTCTTAATCTTTTTGAATATTCTGAAAAGGATGCAACTAAAAATGGTGCAGATGGTTTAAGAAAAAAAGTTGAGGCTTTTGGTATGGAAAAAGCTGCAACAGAATGCGGTACAGGTGTTCCGACACTTAACGATATTATTGGCGAGCTTGAAAAACCGGGCAGAGATATCCGTGACGAATTACCAAAGCCGATGTTAAGAACTGATGTTATGGATATGAACGACCTTAAAGAAGGTATGGTTTTAACAGGCACAGTAAGAAATGTTATTGACTTCGGTGTGTTTGTTGATATTGCAGTTCATCAGGATGGTCTTGTTCACATTTCTCAGATTTGTGACCGATATATAAAGCACCCATCTGAAGTTTTAAAGGTTGGGGACATTGTAAAGGTTAAGGTTATGTCTGTCGATGTACCTAAAAAGAGAATTTCACTTACAATGAAAGAGGTTGAACAATAAGCAGTATCAACCTACAAAAAAGTAGTGACAAATACTTAATTGTGTGTTATACTCAAATTTGATATTTTAAATATATTTGCGAGGTATAAAAATGCTTGAACTCGATTACGCTCTTAACCTTATAATTAAAGGTTTGGAAAGCACAACTAAAGAATTAGGCTTCAAGGTAGTTTACCCTGATGGCGTAACTGCTCCTGAGGTTCCATTGTTTAAAGAAAATGATTTAACCTATATTTCTTATATCGGTGAAAAAGGCAGAATCAGAATTGCTTTTAAGAAGAATCAGCTTGCATTACACTGTGCAACTGCTGACGAAGCTGACACACCAGATGATGATATGAGACGTGTTTCTCTTTCACTTCTTGAATTAGAGGAATATGACGAAAGAGACCTTTCATACATCTTCGACGAATTTACAGACTCACTTTTAAATACATTTAAAGCAAAGCGTGAATTACGCGGTAATGTTAAAATGCCTACACCTGTTTCAAAGTCTAAAGCAAAGAACGGTATTCAATCCTTTGATGCTGTTACTTTAGGCAATAGAGTAGGCGGTATTTACCCGGAATTAAAAGAGGAATATAAGGCTAATATTACTGAATATGGCGAATTTCTCGCAGAAGATTTCTTTATTAATCACGGTAATAAATTCATTGAAGAAACAATCCGTCAGAATGATAAGCAGAAAATGCGTAAGCTTTTCAATCTTCTTAACGAGATTTATGACGACGGAACAAACGACACCCAAAGCCTTATTGGTGTTACTATTTTAGGTACTATTTTAAGCGAAAACCCTGACCTTTTACCTAATGCTGAAGGCTACTTTGGTGATGTTATGAGAGAGCCTGTTTCTGAAATTATTAAGTATCTTTCTTCTCCACGCAGTAAAGGTGCTAAAATGCGACTTAAGAACCCACCTATTTATAAACCAAAAACAAAGAAGAAAAAAGGCTTCTTACAGGAAATGATGGGAATGTAATTAAAAGGCGATGTGTGAAAACACATCGCCAGTTTTATTTGTCTTGCGACAAGTTATAATGCTAAAGCAGTTATAAGTTATGATTGCTTCGCAAGTCAGGACAGAAACATCAATTCTATTCTATTCTTTTCTTGTTGATTTAAGGTGATGGGAGTCGAACCCTGTACGCCTAAAATTTAAATCTTTCGGCACATTAAGCCGTTTTTTGTCTTATAAAACCGTGCGGTGTTCGACTCCCGTCACCTCAATTTAGATGCAGAAAGCGTTTTCTTCACCCCGACCGCGTACAAAGGTACGCCGAGCGGGTGAAAAAACGATTAAAAAAACTCGAAACATAAGGTTTCGAGTTTTTTGTTCTGCGCTAAATTAAACGACAAGAATTAGTCTTCTTTTTTCTTTCTTGTCAATACAAATGTTGCAGCAGCTGCTACACAAACTGTAGCTGCAAGAGCAATACCTGCATCGCCTGTACCTTCAGAGCCTGTTGAAGAACCTGCTGAAGTTGTAGCGTTAGCAGCATTTGTTGTTGCCTGAGCTGTTGTGTCATCATCTCCGCCACCGAAGAGACCTTCAAAGAAATCAATAATAGCATTAAGAATATCTTCTAATGAATCAAAGTCAAGACCTAAACCTTTAAGAATTTCGAGGAACGCATCACCAATACTGAATGCACCGTCAACAAGCTGTTCAATCATATCAGTGATTTCAGCATTACCGATAAGGTTGAGGATTGCATCTGCATAATCTTCAAATGTAACACCGTTACCTGCAAGTAAATCTCTGATAATCTGAATAAGAGCATTTGTTGAACCAGCATCTGCAGGAGCATCTGTTGTTGACTCTGCATTTGGGTCTGTTGTTATAACTTCAGGAAGATTTAATGTAATAACCTGTGATTCTGCAAGAGTTGTTGTAATAATCTCGTTAGAATCGTCACCATCTTCAGTAAGGAATTCATTAATGTAAAGGTTAACTGTTGTTGAAGGTTGAGTTGAATCAATGATTTGGAATGTTATGTAAACCAAATCTTTAGCGGCTTTCTTTGTAACACCACTTGTTGAAATGAAACCAAATGAATATTGATATTTATTTGACTTGAGTCCGTGTGCCCATTCACCATTAAAGTTAGGAACAAAGTTGCCGTCAGCATCTTCTGCACCTACAGGACCAGCCTCAAGAACTTTAAGCTGTTCTGTGTCGAAATCAACGAACATATTAAGACCAACAAGCTTTGTTATTGCAGGTGATTTAACCACCACTGTGAAAGTATCAGTTGTTACTGATGTTACAGTTAACGCTGCTTCGTCATAAGAGCCCTCAATTACTCTTGTAGCAAGGCCTGGTGTAGCTACAGCTAATGCAGTTGGCATTATGCCGGCAACGAGCATTACCGCAAGAAGGACTGCGAGAAATTTCTTCATTCAAAATCTTCCTTTACATAATTCTTTAAAACACAAAAGTCTAAAAACCCAAAAGGGCATAGTTAGACACCTATAATTCTTGAATCATTATATTACATTTTGGTAGTGAATGTCAATAGAAATTTAGTGAAATAATTATTATTTTCAATTTGTTAAAATTTAAAAGAGGGGCTAAAAATCGCATAGATTGTGGTTTTTTTCGCAATTTCGTCACTTCATACAAAAAGTTGTGTATTTTTTCGTTACCCCGAAATCTCTTATTTTAACAATTTTTCAATATTTTTAAGTGAATCTACTGCTTTTTTGTCACCTTTGAAGGCTCTTAAATCACCTGTTACATAAGAAATCAAGCTTTCGTCTTTTGAATTTTCAACAGCAACTAAGCCAAAAACACCTAAAGAACAAGATTTTCTTAAATCGTCAGGCATCATTTTCACTGTTTTTCCGTTCACTGTGCGTTTTGTAAATTCACAAGCATTTTCACAACCCTTACAAGTAACCTTACTTTCAAGGTAAGGTAAAACAATATTTTTCGCAGTAGGTGTTCGGGAGGTCAATGCACCTGTCGGACAAGTATTTACACACGCACCACAAGAAACACAGTTGCTCTCTGCTAATGGTAAATCGAATGCACTCATCGGAATAGTCCCAAAGCCCCTGCCGAAAAGACCTAAGTTTTCAGTATGAGAAATCTCATTGCATACTCTTACACAAAGACCGCAAAGAATACATTTATTATTATCTCTTACAATAAACGGATGGCTTTTATCCTTTTTATATTGTCTTGTTTTACCGCTTATGTTCATCTCCCAGCTGTCATACTCTCTCATAAGAGGAAGAAGCTGACAATCATAAACTGACGCGCAACCACATTCAAGACAACGGGAAGCCTCTTTCATTGCCTCTGCTTTTGTGAATACAGAAGCGACTTCGTTGAAGTTATTTTTTCTTACATCCGGATTTTCTAATTTTACTGAGGCTCTGCTAATTTTTTCAGTACCCTCTAATGTTTCAGGTGAAAAAGCTTTGTTTTCTGCGTACTTTGGCAACTCAGGGGTCAATTCAATACCATTTAAATAGCAATCAATACTTCTTGCGGCATTTTTACCGCCTGCAATTGCTCTTACTGCAATGTCAGGGCCTTTGTTTATAACATCACCTGCGGCGAAAACTCCGTCAATTGATGTTTTAAAAGAATTTTCATCAACTGCAACAGTGCCTTTTTTTGTAAGCTCTAATTCTTTCACATCATCGCTTATAACCTGCTGACCGATTGCAGAAATAATAGTATCGCAATAAAGAATTTCGGTTTCGCCCTCAATTGCCTTAGGACTTCTTCTGCCACTACTGTCAGGCTCGCCTAATTCCATTTTCTGAAGCTTTATGCCTTTAACCTTGCCGTTTTCCACTTCAACATTAAGTGGTGCTACAAGGAATTTGAAGTTAACGCCCTCTTCTTTTGCATCTTTAATTTCGTCTTTTTCAGCAGGCATTTCGCTTTCAGTTCTCCGATAAATCAAAGTAACATTTTCTGCACCTGAACGAACAGCAGTTCTTACCGCGTCGATTGCTGTATTACCACCGCCCACAACTGCAACGCTTTTGCCCAAATCAACATTTTCGCCGTTTGCAACCTTGTAGAGCAAATCTATACCGCCGATAACACCGTCAGCATCATCACCCTCACAACGAAGTGAGCTACTCTTCCATGCACCTGTTGCAATGAATACTGCATCATATTCTGCCTTCAGGCTATCAACAGTAAAATCTCTGCCTAATCTTTTATTATAGTAAAAGGTTGCACCCATTTTCTCAATATTTTCAATCTCTTTATCGAGGACATCTTTTGGTAATCTGTAAGCAGGAATACCAAAACGAAGCATTCCGCCCGCCTTTTCTTCTGCTTCAAAAACATCTACACAATATCCCTTTAAAAGTAAGAAATAAGCACAGGAAAGACCGGCAGGGCCACCACCGACAACTGCAACTTTTTTGCCGTTTTTGCTTTCACATTCAGGAATATAATCAGCATATTCATCACCTGCAAAGCGTTTGAGTGAGCAGATTGAAACTGCGCCCTCAAGGTGATTTCTTCTGCAAGCCTCTTCACAAGGATGTGGGCAGACTCTGCCTGTTGAGCGAGGAAGCGGATTGTCCTTTTTAATAATTTTAATTGCTTCCTCCGTTTCACCGTTTGCAATAAGACCAACATAGCCTTGAATATCCTGATGAGTAGGACACACCTTAAAGCAAGGGGCTTTACAGTCACCGCTATGGTCAGAAAGAATTAAAGAAAGTGAAACCTTTCTGCTTTTTTCCAAAGCAGGAGTACTTGTTGTTACCTTCATTCCCTCTGTTACAGTAGTTGAACACGCACGAAGCGGTTTGTTTATGCCCTCAACCATTACAAGACAAAGTCCGCAACCGCCGTAGCTTTCAATTTCTTTGTTGTGACATAAATGGGGTAAATTTATTCCGTTATCGAGAATATTATCTAAAAGAGTTTTTTCAGTATCTGCTTTACACTCTTTTTCGTTAATAAAAATATTAACAATACTCATTGCATTACCCCACTTTCTATTTTAATTGCACCGAATTTACAACCGGCGATACACTGACCGCAACGGATGCACAATTCTGCGTTAATCATAAACGGCTTTTTGATTTCACCGCTGATTGCATTGTTAGGACATTTTTTGCTACAAAGAGAGCAACCCTTACAAAGCTCTGCATCAATATTGTAGCTGATAAGAGCACTACATTTCTTTGCAGGACATTTTTTCTCGTTTATGTGAGCTGAATATTCATCCTTAAAATATTTAATAGTAGTAAGCACAGGGTTAGGTGCTGAGTTGCCAAGACCACAGAGAGTACCTACTTTAATACTCTCACCAAGCTCTGTTAAAGTGTCAATATCACTTTCTACGCCCTCGCCGTTTACTATTCTTTCTAAAATTTCGAGCATACGGGTAGTACCGATTCTGCAAGGCACACATTTACCACAGCTTTCTTTACTTGTGAAATCCATAAAGAATTTTGCCATATCTACCATACAGGTATTTTCGTCCATAACGACCATACCACCAGAGCCCATAATAGCTCCTGTTTTTGCTATGCTTTCATAGTCAATTGGTGTATCAAGCATATCTTTGGGAATACAACCGCCAGAAGGTCCGCCCATCTGAACTGCTTTTACATCAGCGTCATTTATAATACCGCCACAAATGTCAAAAACAATTTTTTCAATTGTAATTCCCATTGGTACTTCAACAAGACCGCCACGCTTAACTCTGCCAGCTAAAGCAAATACCTTTGTACCCTTGCTGTTTTCAGTACCCATAGCGGAAAATGCACTACCGCCATTCTCAATAATCCACGAAACATTGGCAAAGGTTTCAACATTGTTAATGTTAGTTGGTTGCTTTCTGAAGCCCTTTTGTGCAGGGAATGGTGGCTTTGTAACGGGCATACCTCTGTTACCGCCGAGAGATGCTAAAAGTGCAGTTTCTTCACCGCAAACGAATGCACCTGCACCCATCATAATTGAAAAATCAAAGCTGAAGCCACTATTTAAAATATTTTCACCTAAAAGTTTCTTTTCTCTTAATTCGTTAATTGCTAACTGAAGGCGTTTAACTGCAAGAGGATATTCAGCACGGACATAGATAATACCCTGTGACGCACCAATTGCAATACCTGCAATCATCATACCCTCAAGCACTCTGTGCGGGTCTCCCTCTAAAACGGCTCTGTCCATAAATGCACCCGGGTCGCCCTCGTCTGCATTACAAACTACATATTTTTCATCTGAAACTGAATTTTTTGCAGATTGCCACTTAAAATGAGTCGGGAAGCCTGCACCACCTCTGCCACGAAGCCCTGAAATTTTAATTTCTTCGATTATTTTGTCAGAGCCCATATTGAGTGCCTTTTTAAATGCATTGTAGCCACCCGCAGAGATATAAGACTCTATGCTTTCAGGGTTAA
Source organism: Oscillospiraceae bacterium (assembly GCA_015065785.1). Taxonomy (GTDB): domain Bacteria; phylum Bacillota; class Clostridia; order Oscillospirales; family Acutalibacteraceae; genus DTU089. The sequence goes on from SVPR01000022.1 coordinate 29,190, forward strand.
CCTTACCGCAACCTGAAAGAACAATTCTCTTTTGGCTATTTAAAAAATTAAGCTCTTCTTGAGTAAATTTATTTTCTTCAGGTAATTCGCCCTTTAAAACACATTCTGCAAGGTGTTTACCACTTTCTTTATTAAGTCTGCCGTAAAGTGTACTGTTGCCGTCATCGTCAATAATCTCTACAATAGGCTCATTGAAGCAAAGACCGTTACAGCCAACCTTTTCAACAGAATATTCTGTATTTTCTAATACTTCATTAAGTCCCTCTAAAACAGAGTCAGCGCCCGATGCGATACCGCACGAGCCAAAACCGAGTAAAAATCTCATTTTGTTGCCTCCTCTTTTCTGATAGAATCTAAAATTTCTACAACCTTTTCGCTTGTTAATTTTCCGTATGCTGTATCATTTATCATCATAGCAGGTGAAATGCTGCAGCAACCAAGACACGCAACCTCTTCCCAGGAGAAAAGCCCATCTTCTGTAACATCGCCTGCTTCAATATTCAAAGCTCTTCTTATTGTGTCGGCAACTCTTTCGCCACCGTTAACATGACACGCAGTACCCATACAAACCATTATTCTGTATTTGCCTATAGGCTTAAGACGGAAGCCTGCATAAAATGAAGCAACGCCTAAAATTTTGCTACTGCTTATACCGGTTAATTCAGTAATGCATTTTACTGCATCCTCTGAAATATATCCTACTAAATTCTGAACATTCTGAAGTATTGCAATAAGGCTTTCTTCAGGATTATTGAATTCAGAAATAATATTTTTAATTTCTGTCTTTAATTCACAAGACATTTTCATTACTCCCATCAAAATAAAGGTAACTTATATTTTACTACAATCTTTTTTGATTTTCAACAAAAGATTAAAATTTATAAATACTATTTACTTTTTATTTAATAGTGGGTAAAATAAGATTTGGTGATTAAAATGAAAGAATATGAATATTACATTTTTGATTTTGATGGTACCCTGGTTGACTCAAGCGAGGGAATTTATAATTCGATAATTTATGCGTTAAAGGAATTCGGCATTGAAGAAAATGACAGAGAAAAGCTTCGTTATTTTATAGGCCCACCGCTTTTTCATTCATTCAAGCATATTTATGGTGTGAATGATGAAGACTCAAACTGGCTTGTGGCAAAATACAGAGAGCGTTATAAATTAAAGGGTTGCGAAGAATCAATTGTTTATGACGGTGTACCTGATATGCTTAAAGCATTGAAAGAAAAAGACAAAAAAATTGCTATTGCTTCATCAAAACCAAAGCCATTTGTCGATGAAATTTCAAAACATTTAGGAATTTTTGCTTATTACGATTATGTTTCTGCCGAAAGCTTTGATAAAACACATTCTAGTAAAGAAGATTTAATAAACAATGTGCTTGAGCATTTCGGTAATCCACCGAAAGAACAATGCCTTATGATTGGCGACAGGTTTTATGACATTGATGGTGCTAAAGCAACTGGACTTGACTCCGCCGGCGCACTTTTCGGCTTGGGCGAGGTTGAAGAATTAACTGAAGCGGGAGCGACATATTTGCTTAATAAACCTGGTGACTTATTAGAATTTTAAGAAACACTTTAATTTGGAATGGCAAGAAAAGCAATGCAGAATGCAGAGTGCAGAGTGCAGAATTTCGGAAGTCCTACGGACTTGATTATAATTGAATATGGATAAAAAAGACTACATTCTCTCATTTAAAGTTAATCTTAAATGAAAGAATGTAGTTATTTTTATAATATTATAATAGCAACGCAGTTCCGAAATTCTGCACTCTGCACTCTGCATTCTGCATTCAATATAATCAAACGCGAAGCATTCAACTAATTCCGAATTACGAATTACGCATTCCGAATTAATCTCTACCGCAGTTCTTCGAATTGCAAGTTTTAGCGTGCGGGCAACCAATGCATTTTTCACCGCGTTTTTTGGCTTTTATCACATAGCCAAGTGCCGCACCTAATATCAATACAAGAACTGCTATAATGATAAAGTTTTCCATATTTTACTCCCGTAAATTATTTTGTTATTTTTTCTTTAGCTTTTAAAGTATATTGAACTTCAATTCTTTTGTTTGCTCTTATAATAAGCACTGCAAGAACAGCCACAAATACTAAAACTGCGATTAAGCCACCTGAGAAGCCGACACCTACAGCACCAGTTGTTATAAGTGTACCAATCTGGTAAACAAGGAAACCAACTGTAAAGCCTGTACCCAACTGAAGAGCTATGCCACCCCAGAACCATTTTGCACTTTTCATTTCTGAGCTCATTGCAGCAAGAGCTGCAAAGCAAGGTGGTGAGTAAAGGTTAAACATAAGGTAAGCTAAAGCCGCAGAAGCTGTAAGCCCCATTGTTGCGGCAACCTCAGATGCGCCACCCTCTAAAACGAGTGCATCAACATTTATGAAATTTGTAATGCTGAAGCACACTGCAAGGGTACCAACAACATTCTCTTTTGCAATAAAGCCTGTCACGGCAGCCGCTGCCAATTGCCACGAAAGAACGCCAACAACAGGAATTAAAAGATAGGCAAATGGTGAAGAAACAGATGCTAAAATTGACTCTTCGGCAGACTCAGCAACCTGAAATTTCCAGGTGAATGTCTGCATAATCTGAACTGCTGTGTTGCAAAGAAGAATAACTGTTGCAGCCTTTACAACATAAGCCCAGCCACGACTCAGCATTGATTTTGTTGCTCTTAAAAGGCTTGGTATTTTATATTCGGGAAGCTCAATAATAAAGAACGATTTTCTTACTTTGTAGCCTGCAACCTTATTAACGAGTAATGCACCGAAGAAAATAAGCATAATGCCTACAAAATACATAACAGGACCAACCCATTTTGCATCACCGAAAAATACGCCTGAGAAAAGTGCAATAACGGGAAGCTTTGCACCGCAAGGCATAAATGGTGCGAGCATTGCTGTTGCTCTGCGTTCACGCTCGTTACGAATAGTTCTGCTTGCCATAACGCCGGGAACTGCACAGCCTGTTGTAATTACGAATGGAATAATTGATTTACCGGAAAGACCAACCTTTTTGAAAATAGGGTCTAGCACTACTGAAGCACGAGCCATATAACCGCAATCTTCAAGAAGTGCTATGAGAAAATACATTACCATAACGAGAGGCAAGAAGCCGATAACTGCAATAACACCGCCGATAACACCATCGACTAAAAGTGCTGAAAGTAATGGGCTTGCGTTTTCTAAAAGACTGCCTACTGATTCCTGCCCTGCTTCAAGTAAGGCTACAAGTGAATCTGCAATCCATACGCCCGGACCATATTGAGAAATCCAGAGAACTAAGAACATTACAACCGCAAAAATCGGAAGCCCTACCCATCTGTTAGTGAGAATCGCATCAATTTTATCCTGAGAATTTCTATCTTTAGTGAAAACCTTTCTGGTTTCAACCTCTTTTACAATATTTTTTACAAACTCAAAACGCCTTTTGTCAGCCTCTTTAACCTGAGCTTTGTTTGTTAAATCGACATTGCCCTGATTAAATGGTGCAAATTGACCTTTGCCAGCCTGCTCAACTGCTATTTTAACAACATTTTCGACACCCTCAGAGGAAGTCGAAATTGTTTCAATAACAGGACAGTTTATTTTTTCAGAAAGACGCTCAGCATTTATTCTGTTCTCTTTCTTTTTGTTAATATCACTTTTATTTAAGGCAACAACAACAGGAACATTAAGTTCTAAAAGCTGAGTTGTAAAGAAAAGACTACGGCTTAAATTTGTAGCGTCAACAATGTTGATAATTACATCAGGCATTTCATTTTTTATGTAATCACTTGTTACCGATTCCTCAGCTGTGAACGGAGACATTGAATAAGCACCGGGGAGGTCAACTATAATTACTTCTTCTCTGCCGTTATAGAGGCTCTTTTTAATTTCGTGCTCTTTCTTTTCAACAGTAACGCCTGCCCAGTTGCCGACTTTTTCGTTACGGCCTGTAAGCGCATTATACATTGTTGTTTTACCGCTGTTCGGATTACCTGCCAAAGCAATTCGCATTCTTTTCCCTCCAATCAGTTACCCTTTGCTAACTCGTGATTAAAAATAAACGATACCATCATCGACTCTCGTGCCTTATACTGTAATAGCCTCTGCCAAAGGCCTGTCGATATTATATCTGCCGTCTTTAATGGAAACAATTAAGCCACCCTTTAAACGAGAAATGACTGTAATCGGCTCCCCACTGTAACAGCCTAAAGAAAACAAGAAAGAATCAACTTCCTCGTCGTTAGTTAAAATATCTTTAATTATGTATTCCTTACCAATTTCTGCAGTAAATAAATTCATAATATCACCTGTTTTTCTATCGGTTAGCCTTGACTAACTCAAAGGTCTAAAAAATCAATTAGCCATTGCTAACTGTTAATATAATATCATCTCTGCTAAAATTTGTCAACTGTTTTTTGGTGGATTTTTAATCTTTTTGCTTATTTGTTAAATTACTCTTTAGCATTGATTTTTATTTTTAAATGTGTTATTCTTATAGGGTGAAAGGAGAATCACTATGGCTTTAAAGGAATCGGGCGAAATGTACCTTGAAACTATATATGTTTTAAATCAGAAAAGCGACTCTGTCCGTTCAATTGATGTTTGTGAATATATGGGCTACTCAAAGCCGAGTGTTTCTCGTGCAGTAGGGCTTTTAAAAAACGGCGGATTTATTTCTGTGAGTAAAGAGGGCTATTTAACTCTCACAAAAAGCGGTGAAGAAACTGCAAAAAAGCTCTTTGAAAGACATACAATTCTTTCAGAATTTTTAGTTTCACTCGGTGTGGATGAAGAAACCGCAACCGAGGACGCGTGCAGAATAGAGCATGTTATTAGTGATGAATCTTTTGAGGCGATAAAGAACCGAGTGTAAGAGTGCAGAGTGCTATTTTGAATTGAAAATTGAAAATGGAAAATTGAAAATTGTGGGACCTGCGGTCGGCGATTATAATAGTTATCCATAAAAACAAGAAATTCTATCATTTGAAGTTTTATATAAACTAAAAATGATAGAATTTTTATATTTAAATCTTAATATTTGTAATTAGTATAAATGAAAAAGTCAGTTTACCATTATAACTAATTATTATAATTACGGCGTAGCCCCGAAATTTTCAATTTTCAACTTTCAATTTTCAATTATAATAATTGCGTCGCAGACCCGCAATTCTGCATTCTGCACTCTGCATTCTGCATTCTTCAAATGCCAAGCATTTGAAAAATAGCACAAAACGCCGGCACAAAAAGAAGTGCTGGTAAAAGATTCGCAACCTTAATTTTTGTTACGCCTATAAGATTCAAGCCTAAAGCGGTAATCATAACGGAGCCTGATGAAATAAGCTCGGCAACTGCAAAGTCACTTAAAAATGAGCCTAACATCATTGAAAGCGCAACTAAACCGCCTTGGAATACTAACACAAAAGCAGAAGCGCACATTACGCCAAAGCCTAAGGATGCCGCGAGCATACACGAAGAAATCAAGTCTAAAATTGATTTCGTGTAGAGCATTTCATTATCGCCCGAAATACCTGCATTCATAGAACCGACAATAGTCATAGCACCAACGCAGAAAAGAAGTGAAGCAGTAACAAACCCTTGAGAAAAAGTATTTTCTTTAGTTTTACTTTTCCTTGCTAATTTGTCGCCTAAGCTTTCAAGCCTTTTGTCAATATCAATTAAAGTGCCTGCAATTACGCCAAAAACCATAGACAAAATCATAACAAGCTGATTTTGCCCTTTCATAATACCTGTAACACCAATTGCAATAGTGCAAAGACCAATTGCAGTCATAACTGCTTTGTTAAGCTTTTCGGGAATCCCCTTTTTTAAAAGAAGACCCACAGCACTGCCAATAATCACGGTAACAGTGTTAACTAAAACACCGCTGAAGGATGTTAAAATTTCAGTCATCTAAACCACTTCCGAACAAATTCCAAGGATAATTTATTTTATTAGGAAAGGCGGTAAATGTCAATACTTCATTTTTTGCAGGGTGAGTGAATGTTATTGAATGTGAAAACAATGCAATGTCACCATTTCTGTCTTTACTGCCGTATTTTGCATCACAGCAAAGCGGTGTTTTTCTTGAAGCGAACTGCACTCTTATCTGGTGAGTTCTGCCTGTATGTAGTGTGACCTTTACAAGAGTTTTGTTTTCTTTTTCACTTAAAGCTACATATTCTAAAGAGGCTTCCTTTACGCCTTTTCTCATTCTGTTAACAACATAAGAACGATTTTTTGCTGAATCCTTAAAAAGCAAATCTTTATAAATGCCCTGTTTTTCTTCTACCTTGCCGTCAACTACTGCAAGGTAAGTTTTTTTAAAGGTATTTTCTTGTATCTGTTTTGAAATATTCGCGGCACTCTTTTTAGTTTTTGCAAAAACCATAACACCGCCTACATTTCTGTCAAGGCGGTGTAACAGAAAAATATCAGTTAAGCCGAATTGATTTTTCAATAAATCCAGAACACCTTTTTCCCCATTCCGTGTTGTTTCACTGGGTACACCAATAGGCTTAACTATAATAATAACTTCGTTGTCTTCAAATAATACATTCATTTTATTCTTCTAAAATAAATTCCTTATATTTTTCTAAAGCATAAATTTCGGCAGTGGTGTCTAAAAGAAGTCCATCTGCGGTGTATTCTTCACTGTGAATTACACCGGTTTTTCTTATTTCTGCCGCCGCACCACCTTTACTGAATGGCAAGAGCATTTTAACTCTTTTTCTTGTAGGTGGCAGAGCTTTTGCAATTCTTTCTAATAATTCGTCAGTACCCTTACCGCTTAAAGCAGAAATTCTGACTGCATTAGAAATAAGCGGAATATTATCAGGTGAAGCAATATCGCTTTTGTTAAGCACGGTAATAATCGGTTTATCCTGACAGCCGAGCTCAGCAAGAAGCTCATTTGTAACTCTGAAATGCTCTGCGCATTCTTCACTTGACGCATCACAAATATTTAAAATAACATCAGCATCAACTGCTTCGTCAAGAGTTGACTTGAATGCTTCAACCAGCTTGTGAGGCAAGCGACGGATAAAACCAACAGTATCTATTAAAAGAACTGTGTTGCCATCGGGCAGGGTCAAGGCTCTTGCAGTCGGGTCGAGTGTTGCAAAAAGCTTGTTTTCAGCGAGTACACCTGCATCGGTTAATTTATTCATTAAAGTAGATTTACCTGCATTTGTGTAGCCAACGAGTGCAACTGTTACTGTGCCCTCTTTTTTACGCCTTGCTCTGTAACGGCTTCTTCTCTCGTCAAGCTCTCTTAAATTCGCTTCGAGTGCAGAAATTTTTCTTCTTATGTGACGGCGGTCAGTTTCAAGCTTTGTTTCACCGGGGCCTCTTGTACCAATACCACCACCAAGACGGGAAAGTGCCGCGCCCTTACCTGAAAGACGGGGTAAGGTATATTTAAGCTGTGCTAATTCAACCTGTAATTTACCCTCACCGCTTAAAGCACGCATTGCGAAAATGTCAAGAATTAAAGTAGTTCTGTCAATTACTCTTACATCTGTAATATTTTCAATATTTCGTTGCTGAGATGGTGATAACTCACCGTCAACTATAATTAAATCCGGCTCATTCATTTCGCAAAATTCAGAAAGCTCTTCTAATTTGCCCTTGCCGATATATGTGGCAGAGTCTAACGCTTCCCTCTTCTGAGTTATTTCGCCAATTACCTCTGCACCGGCAGTTTTTGCAAGCTCGGTTAATTCTAAAAGTGACGACTCAATGTCAAATTCACCTGTATCAACTGATACAAGCACGGCGGTTTCTTGTTTTTCAGTGTTTTCAAATAGTTCCATTTTTCTATTCCTTTAATTGTCTATTATTCTTTAGAATATTTAAATTCAACATTCAGTTCTTTTGACTTTTTTCTGCAAATTTCTAAAATATATGCTGCAACATTATCAATATTATGTGATGCATCATAATTATCTACTCTTATAACTTCATAACCGAAAGAATTAAAAAATAGTGTTCTCTTTTTATCATATTCAACATTTTCTTCTTCATAATGTTGGCAACCATCAACTTCTATAATCACTTTTAATTTTGGACAATAAAAATCAGCTATATAATTCCCTATAACTTTTTGTCTATGAAACTTTGGTGTAATATATTTTAAAAAATCATACCATAATTTCTTTTCTTCATCAGTTGGTTGCTTTCGCATTGCATTTGCAAATTCTTTCAACTTCTTGTTTTTAGGTAAATACACTTTTTCTTCCATTACATCTGGACCTTCTCTATATAATAGTTGCGTTTGAATTATGCCTCCTTTGAAAAGGAGGGGGACCATTCATTACATAATCTTTCCTAATCAATCAATTATAAAACGAGCATTAATTTTATTTTAGAAAAATTTATCTTGGAATGGTGGAGAATTGACCACGACACATTTAATAATCGAATTATTTTAATTTATCGTAGTCAATTCTCCACCGTTCCGATTACACTTTTTACATATATAAAGCTTATCACACGCTTTAAAATTTGTTTTGTTTTTCACTTAATTTTGAGAACGGTCCCCCTCCTTTTCAAAGGAGGCGAGACCGTTTCATTTTTAGTTTATCGATTTTTTCTGCTTTCTACACTTAACCCCAACCACAACAATTCCTGCAAACGAGCCGAGTCCCATTATAATAAACGGAATTTGTTCAATTAAGAGCTCCGGTTCGAGTGCATAAACTGAAAATGCAACAAGTGGTTTGAGCGCCACACGAACTACTGCTTTAAGCGGTTCACTTTCTGCAATAAAGTCTGCAATTGGTGGTGAAACAGCGTAGTAAGCCTTTACAAACATTCTGCCCAAAGGATTTGTTTTTAATACATTATCTCTGAAATCACAAAGAATACCAACCTCGCCGGTTGCTTCACCGTAGCCTGCAGTAGCAATAAAGCAGAAGCTTGCAACCGAAAGTGCAGATTCTGCACCATCTGCAGAAATAGTTGTATCTGTTGTAATTCTTAAAACATGACCGTCAAGGTCTTTTGATTCAATTACATTACCTGTTGTACCGTTGTCATCATATTCATTTGCCTTATCTCTGTCGGGGCCCGTGAAATTCACGCGCATTTGCTCAACAGCAGTTACCATATTAGGAAAATGGTACGAAACAACTGTGTTAAAGAATATGTAATCGGCAATTGATTCAACCTCAGTTGTACCCAAAGCCGCATATTCTTCATCTGTTTTATATTGATAATCAGAATCAACTGCTGCAATGTTAACCTTAACACCGCATTGATTTCTTATTTCATCATCACCGTTAAAGTCGTAGTCACGATATGCAGAAAAAGTAATGTAAAGAGGGGTTTCTTTATTAAGGCAAACTGCCTCTGACTTTTTCTGACCTCGTTCTAATTTATAAAGGTAATAGCCCTCAATTTTGCCGTCGCCATCCATATCCTGCTTTTCAACATAGATGTAAGCGTATGAGGTGTCGCTACCTGCAACAGTAGGAATTACTCTTGCATCAGGGTAAATTTCTGCTTTTGTTGCCGCACCTATGCTGATTGAATGTTGAAGATATTCAGCAACGCTTTTAACTGCCTCTTGCTTAATGTAGCGTTCTTCAGATTTGTTGAATGTACGAAGAGCACTCTGAAAAAGGTTTGCAAGGGCTACAACACCAAAGCCCATAAGAACCATTACAAGCATAAGCTCAACAAGAGTAAAACCTTTTTTGTGCTTGAGCATGAAATTAAACAAGGTAAAATCCCCCCTTCGGTGGTATTTTAGGAAACAGGAAACAGGAAGCAGGAAACAGGAAACAGTGACAAGTCAGTTCAGTTTCCTAATTTTGCTATTAGTGAATTGAGAATTTTTCCTACCTCTGATGATAATAAGAATGCTCTTTCTGCATCTTTCTCTTCAAAGAAATTCAGCATAATGCCAATATGTATTTGTGTTTCTAACTCAAATAATGAGCCTCTGGCAATATCTAAAAATCTACTGTATTCCGTTTTTGATTTTCTTCCGTATCCTTCTGCTATATTAGAAGGAATTGATATAGCAGCTCTTCTCATCTGGTCCGAGAGAGCATAAGTTTCTTCTTTAGGTAATTTTTTTACGAGTATATAAGTTTCTTTTACTAATTCCATGGCTTTCTGCCACACAATTAAGTCTTTGTAAAACATCAGGT